>NZ_MAYV01000012.1:0-508707 GCF_001685035.1 Bacillus sp. FJAT-27986
AAATGATCAAGATCAAAGAAATGATCAAGATCAAAGAAATGATCAAGATCAAAGAAATGATCAAGATCAAAGAAATGATCAAGATCAAAGAAATGATCAAGATCAAAGAAATGAAAACGAACAGAAAAGTGATCAAGAAACTGAACAGAAATTCCGTTTTGATCTAAAAAATGGTAACGCTTATGTTGAGAAAAGTGGTAATTCAGAATTCAAAAACTAATTTATCCAATGGTTGTATTATAAACCTTTTGCTAAATAAGTAACAGTATTGCTGGAAAACCTAGGAAACGTTAAGTTTCTTAGGTTTTTTTAGGTCCTGTATCTTTAGCCTATACAATAAGATAATACTTTCATACAAATATAAAGTGAGGTGATTTCCGTGGATGAAGGCCAAGAAAAGTTAATAAAAGATATGGTGGAAGAACAGGTTAAACAATATTTTGAGCAAATAGAAAATAATTTTTCCGCAGTATTAAAAAATGAAAATGGGAATGCAAGTGTTAAACAAAGTGGAAATGGTATTGTATATATTGATAATACTGGGATTGCCTATGCGATGATCTTATTTTATCAATATTTTATTGGAAAGAACGATGATAAGATAGATATCGATTCATTATTCATTAGATTAGATGCCTTATTAGATGAAAATCGTAAGTCATTTAAGGATTTGATTAAATCCATAAATAGTGAAGCTGATTAATTTTACGGTCCTAAGCAGACATAATGTTCTAAAAAGGAGGAGGGGGATGAATAAACAATTAATTGATTCAATTAAACCTGGACACATTTATGTCCTTTACTTTAAAAACGGAAAAAAAATAATATTGAAAATAACACATGTTAATAGTCGGAATGGATCTGTAAGAGGTTACGATTGTTTTGGTATGCAAATGATACTTTGTATTCATTGTATATTTGGATTCGGAACATTAGCATCGTTTCCTAGGTTATGTCCTAAAATGGAAAAAAACAAAGGAATTCAAGATGTGAATGTGACACACAAATCAAATAAATCTTATGATGAATCACCATTAGAAAGTGAAAGAGTCATTGTACCCAATCCACCTTTAGATATTAAAGGCGAGAAAACAGCGGATGTAGATTTAATACAAGAACAAAATAATCCTTTGAGTTCAATAAAATATTCAAATAACAACAATCCTCAATCTATCCATAATTTGCCGAATAATATTAAACATGAGTCGATTATTGCAAAAGAAAGAAATACATTACTGTCTATAAAAATCATCAGTATTAATGGTAATTCAAGTATAGAAAAAAGTGGTGGATCAATTGCTGATTAAGATTGTATAATAATTTGTGAAGAGTTCGTTACCGCATATTGAAATTTTCATCAGACACCCACAAATGTTTGTTATGTTTATCTCATTTAGAGAAGAATAGACCAAGTCTTTCTCTTAAAATCCCTCATATAACGAATTTATGACGAATTCAATTATTTAGAAAAACAATAAAAGTATCATCTCAGATTGGTTATCAGGGTATCCACAGGGGAGTGACTTGCCAAAAAGGTAAGTCATTTTTATTTTAAAAAATACTCCTATACATTTATTAAAAGAGGCTGGGACAAAAGGTTTCCAGTAACTAAAAAAGCCGAACTATTATTAAATGCAGTGTTAGCATTATTTATAATAGTTCGGCTTTTTCTATTTAGATTAATAAAAATCCAATACATCATTCGGCTTTAGACATAATAAATTTAGTTATGTCCCAGCCTCTTTAATTAAGTATGAGCTACTTCTAATCTTTTCTTACTAGCTTTTTATTTTACCCTTTAACAAAAAGTTGGAGATAGCGAAACTGCATGCTCCAAGAGCGCCATTTATATCGGAATATTGTTTAAATGCAATGTCCCAAGTATGGCTGAGGGGAAGTAGAATGTTATTTTGATTTAAATAATGGCTAAGCAGATTGTTTAATACGGGTTCGTTAAATAGCTCTCCGTGTAAAATGATTTTATTTGTATCAATCAACATCGGTAAATTATTGATTGTAATAGACAGGTATTTAATGGCGTTATTAAGGATGTTGGTGACTCCTTCATCCCCCATTTTATAAGCACTTAAAATGGTTTCAATTGTGATGCTATGTTTATCTGGGGTTAATTGCCCCAAAAAAGTTGTATTCGAACTCTCATAAAGTATGCGGGATTTTTTTATAATCCAAGCCTCACTAGCGTATGTCTGCAAGCAGCCCCTTTTTCCACACTCACATAGTTCTCCGTCTGGGTGAACAATCGTATGACCTATTTCGCCTACCAAAAATTTGTTTTCTCCATAAGTATGTCCCTCATAAATATAAGAACAGAACATCCCTCTACTGACATGAAAGAAAATGAAATTATCATCTATATGATTCTTGCTGAATAGTCTCTCCGCGTTGGCCATACAATGAACATTATTTTTAAAGTAGATTGGTAATTCTACATTTTCCAGTAGAAGTCCTAGATTAAAGTTTTTCCAGTGTGTATTGTTGCTGTAAATGGTCTTACTTTTATCATTAAAATGTCCAGGCAATGCAATTCCGACGGCCTTTGGCTGATAGCTGTGATGACAATGAATAAAATGATTTAACTCCTCTATAAAATGAGCTTCTGTTAAAGCATCATTTTTATTTCCTGCATTAAACTTAATTACCTTCTCAGCATAGATTTTTCCGATATTATCACTTAGGCAAAACGAAAAATATTTTTCAGATAATTCACATCCAATATAAAAACTGTGATGTGCGGCAATATCTAAAAGAATCCGTTTACGTCCCGATTTATTATTTTCAGAAGAGTCTTCTCCTAATTCATAAATTAGGTTTTCTTTAAGTAAAGATCCAGTTATCTCACTAACTGTAGCAGGGGTAATACCTGTATGATTTGAAATCTCTATTCGTGAGATAGGACCATGGACATAAATTTTATCTAAAATTTTAGTACGCAGTTCTCTTTGTTTAGTTGTGAGTGTCATGATAATCTCCGTTCTTATTCTTATCTTAATTAATTATAAATTATAATTAATTTACTATTTAAAATCAATTTTCAAAAAACTTTTTCTTCCTTTATATATGGAAAGGTAAATGTGCGAAGTAAAAAAATACTAATACTATCAATAAATTGAAAATTCTTGATTGACAAAAGCGCTTTCATTAATTAGTGTTAAGATAGTTAATTATATTTTATTATTATTTAAATGATAAAAATAAGGTATTTTTATAGTCTTTGATAATAATTTATAAATAAAGGAAGATATTTTGATTTTCAAAGGAGGCTAAGAACGATACAAGGATTACTTATAAGATTAAAAGCATTCTATAAATGTAATTCATTTGGATATGAACCTTGAGGAGGAATTAAACAGTGAGCAAAATGAATGAACTGTTGGAAAATAAAATGATGCCCATTGCTGGAAAATTAGGTAGTAATAAATTTCTGATTGCTATACGAGATGGTATTACGTTTGCAATGCCGTTAATTATTATTGGCTCACTTTTTATGATTATAGCTAGTTTCCCGGTGCCAGGTTGGGAAGCATGGTTGGGTAAGATGGGAATCGCAGACTTTTTATGGAAAGGCACTGACAGTAGTTTTGGGTTAATTGGTTTAATAGCCAGTTTTGGGATTGCTTATAGTTTAACAAGGCAGTTTAATGTAGACGGAATCGGTTCAGGCATTATCTCATTGTCTGCATTTATTATTGCAACTCCATTTATTTCTTCTGATGCTGGAGCTGGAATGCCAATTGCTTATATGGGAGCGAAAGGTTTATTTATTGCTATAATTATGGGTTTGCTTAATGGCTATATATATCAATGGTTCATTAATCGTAATATTCAGATTAAACTTCCGGAAAGCGTTCCGCCAGCTGTAGCCAGAAGCTTCAGTGCCATTATTCCGGGTGCAGTAATTATAACGATGTGGTTAATTATTTATTCTATTCTAAGTACGTTTGATTTACCAAATGTACATGACATTGCGCAAGTCATCTTAGGTAAACCATTAGGGTTATTGGGAAATAACGTTTTTGGTACAATCATCGTGGTAGGTCTCAATAGTTTATTCTGGTTTGTTGGTATCCATGGAGGTAATGTAGTTAACTCAGTTATGCAGCCTGTATGGATTGCCAACTTAGATGAAAATCGTGTGGCTTATCAAGCTGGTCAAGAATTACAAAATATTATTACACTACCCTTTATGGATAACTTCGTCTATATTGGCGGGGGCGGAGCTACGATTGGTTTAGTTTTAGTTCTCGGATATTTAGCACGTAAAAAGAAAACGAGCAAACAAACAAAAGCATTGGCACCGATTACCGTTGTACCAGGTTTATTTAATATTAATGAACCGACTATGTTTGGTATACCAGTAGTATTGAATGTAATGTTGTTCATTCCATTTATTCTTGCTCCAATGATAAATGTAGTGGTCACGTATTTAGCAATGGCCTCGGGTTTAGTACCGTTAACTAGAGCAGCAGCCTCCTGGACAATGCCTCCAATATTCAGTGGATTTTTAGTTACAGGTGATATAAGCGGGGCGATTTTGCAGATTGTTTTAATAATACTGGATATCTTACTTTACTTGCCATTCGTTTTAGCTGTTGAAAAGCGTTTCAAATCGCAAGAATAGTTTGACTATATAAAGTTACTGAACTACTAATTTATCTTTTGATTTGTTCTCAATGAAACTAAAAAATATAGGGATCAAATGATAGTTCCAATGCAAATAATGATTCTTGATTAATTAAGAATGAAAACATACTCTGGGCTACCACTATTAATGAAGAGATTGAAGTGTAAAAGTATGAATGAGCAGGATTAGTGGATTAGTTCAAAAAAGCAATGAAGGGGACTTTAAAAATGAAAAAACGATTAATCAGTGCAAATGCATCAGAAATATTGGAAATGACTGCAGTAGAGTTGAAGCAAAGTATTAAAGCATGCGAAGGACGCGTTATTATGTCTGAAAATGTTGCGGTTCGTGAACCTTATATTGAAGATATTACAAATGCAGAAATTGCCCGCTCGTTTGGAGCAGACTTAATTCTCTTGAATGGTGTTGATGTGCTTTCGCCACATATTGCAGGATTAGAAAACGAAGAAGGTTCATTCGTAGAGGCACTTCACCGATTGGTCGGCCGTCCTATTGGTGTTAATCTAGAGCCAGTGGACAATTCAGCGAATATGGCAGAAGAAAGATTAATCATTTCAAAAGGTCGTCAAGCTAATCTAGAAACCATACAGGAAATTGAAAAATTAGGACTTGATTTTGTATGTTTTACAGGAAATCCTGGCACGGGTGTAACAAATGAACAGATCCAAAAAACGATACAGCTTGCTAAAGAACATTTCTCGGGATTAATTATCGCAGGAAAAATGCATGGAGCAGGAGTGGATGAGCCAGTTGCAGATGCAGAAGTGGTGAAAGGTTATATTGATTCAGGTGCAGATATTATTTTAGTTCCTGCAGTGGGGACTGTTCCAGGCTTTGATGATGAAGAACTAAAGAAGATTGTAAAAAGTGCCCATCAACATGGTGCCCTTGTTTTATCTGCTATTGGTACAAGCCAAGAAAGTTCTGATGAAGACACGGTTAAACAAATTGCTATCCGGAATAAAATTTGTGGGGTGGATATTCAACATATCGGTGACGCGGGGTACGCCGGTCTTGCTCCTGTAGAAAATATATTTGCGATGAGTAAAGCTATTCGTGGTATTCGGCATACAGTCTCTATGGTTGCTCGTTCTATCAATAGGTAAGGCTCATATACTTAGTTTACTAGACAATAGAGGCATAAGCCCAATGCCTTGCCTGCTATAGTTCGTTATTTTCATTGGAAGAAATTTGCGTGAACAGATATTTATATATCCTTATTAACTGACATCTTTAAACTAAAGAATGAAATCAAAGGAGGAACTAACAGTGAAAACTATTATGTTAGTATGTGCAGCAGGAATGAGTACAAGTTTATTAGTGACAAAAATGCAAAAGGCAGCAGAAGTGCGTGGAATCCAAGCTGATATTTTTGCCCAATCAGCACAAGAAATGGAATTTACTCTCGAACAGAAAAATGTAGATGTATTGTTATTAGGACCTCAAGTGAAATATATGCAAAATCAAATTGAATCAAAACTGGTCGGGAAAAACATTCCTGTAGCAGCAATTAATATGCAATATTACGGTATGATGAATGGTGAAAAGGTCCTTGATCAAGCACTGCAAATAATTGAAAACAAGTGATAAAAGGATAGCTGTTAATGGAAGGCGAGAAGGGGGGATACTATGTCATTAGAAGCAAATGATTACTATACTGTGGCGTTTAAGATTATTAGTAACGTAGGTGCGGCTAAAAGCTTAGTAATGGAAGCGCTTTATGCGGCGAAAGAAGGAAAATATGAATTAGCAGAAGAAAAGTTAGCTGAATCAAAACATTTCTTTGTAGAAGGTCATAAAACGCACGCCTCTTTAATTCAAAGAGAGGCAAATGGAGAAAAGCTTGAGTTCTCGCTTATATTTATGCATGCGGAAGACCAGATAATGAGTGTTGATACGATTACAATTCTAGTTACAGAAATGATTGAACTATATAAGCGTACAGCATAGAAGATGTGGACTGCTTACAAATTTGCATACATTTAAAATAGCTGAAATACACATAGCCACAAAAAGGGGCTATGTGTATTTCGGCTTATATTTAGTTACGGTTTTTTTAAACCCAGTTTGTATAAAAGATTTCTTCTAAATCACATCGTTCCCAGATATGGACACTAGAGTAGTGCGGAAATAGGCTGGCACTGGATGTTCTAGTCCGATTATTATCGTAGTAGATTAAAGGAGTACTAAATATGGAAAGAATCCCTAATTGAATACCCTAGTATACGATTTTACGCTAGTCATTTTGAGCTATTCTACTATAATGAACGTCACTGATAAAGAATTGTTTTTATAAGTAGTGAAAATTGATAAAACCAACAGATAATTATATGATTATATTAAATAGTCAATCAAGTGTAAGTAGGTATGTTTAATACAGAGAACAATCCATAGTTTTCCTTAGAATGACTCAGGAATGGATAAAAGTATTGGTCCAAGAAATGTGCAGTGGGCATTCTGGGAATGTTGGGATGATAATAAGAAAGGGTGGTGGATTGTTATGAAAATTATCGTGTTTGGTGCAACAGGTGGTGTAGGTCAATCTGTTGTGCGTCAAGGAGTTGAGGCTGGTTTTGAGGTGACGGCGTTTGTACGTACTCCGGCCAAGCTAGACTTTTCCCATGAAAATTTAAAGATTATACAAGGAAATGCTTTTAATCTAGCGGAAGTAACAGAAGCGATTGCAGGTCATGATGCTGTTATATCTTGCTTAGGCTCGAATCAAGGGATGAAAAAATCAACCGAGCTTCAAGAGATGATAAAAAATATTGTTACTGGTATGAAGGAGCAACATGTAGAGCGGATTATCTACACTGCATCTGCGGGAGTCCATAAAGAATTAACAGGGCTAAGTGGTAAATTGGTCATGAGAATGCTTAAGAATCCTCTAATTGATCATCGGGCTGCAGTTGAATATATTCAATCACATGGATTGAACTACACCATTGTTCGACCGATGGGGCTAACGAATCATCCCTTTACAGGAAAGTATAGAGAATCTGCAACAAGTGTACCAGAGAAATCAAGATCAATACCGCGTGCTGACGTCGCACATTTTATCTTAAAAGCATTAAAGGATAGCCGTTATGAACATACGTCAATCGGCATCTCTACTTGAGTTCCAAAACACGTTCGTTTTAACAAACTGAGAGGGTCAGGGTGTTAATCTTAAACTACTCAGTACTGTGTATATTATTAACTATTACTTTAATGGGAGATTCAAAAATTCCCGCTAGATACATTACAGCAACTGCATTATAAGTAAGAGCGGTCTGTATAGTAGCTAGTAAATAAGGGTCTCCCCTTTGATGGGTATGTTTGTTTATTAAAACTTCCTATATTAAGTCTAAAGCCATTGATGAGTTCACTATATCAATGGCTTTTTTAACTCCATGAAAAAGTATTGGTAACACCGTTAAAAAACATCTACCGCTATAATATAAGATAAACTTTTTATGCGTTTATCTTTCCTTGAAAACGTAATTGTTATAATAAGTCTGAATATTTTGAATAAGTTCTATTTTTAATCATGCTCCTCGTTTATTATGAGAATGAGAGGTGGTGGTGTTAGTGGTGCTATATGAATTATCAAAGGAGTTATCTTATCCAGCCCTTTTGCTGGATTTAGATGCTTTAGATCAAAATTGCAGGAGAATCGCTGAAAAAGCAAATGGAAAAACGATCAGAATTGCTACTAAATCGATACGGTCTATTCCAGTTTTAAAAAGAATTCTCCAATCCAATCCTGTCTATAAAGGAGTAATGTGTTATAGCCCCTATGAAGCTATTTTTCTTGCAGAACAAGGCATTGAGGATATCCTGATAGGTTATCCATGCTGGGATTCCAAACCTCTTAGCAAAATAGCTGAACTAAATGGAAAAGGTCATCAAATTACCTGTATGGTCGATTCCTTTGAACAGATTAAACATTTAAATGCGATTACTAAGGAAGCAAACGGATTTTTTTATTTATGCATCGATATTGATATGAGCACCACATTTGGTAATCTCCATTTTGGAGTAAGACGTTCCCCATTAAAAACAGAAGAAGGCGTGATTCAGCTAGTACGAATTATACAGGAATATCCATCGCTAAAGCTTCTGGGAATCATGGGTTATGAAGCACAAATAGCTGGGGTAGGTGATCATTTGCCATCTCAGAGGCTTAAAAATATGGCTGTTGCTTTTATGAAAAAGAAATCAATTGATAAAATCAAACGGCGAAGGGAGAGGATTGTTCAATCTCTTAAGAGTGAGGGTGTACAATTAGTATTTGTTAATGGAGGAGGAACGGGAAGTCTTGAAACTACATCAAAAGAAGAGGCTGTTACGGAACTGACAGCGGGATCAGGTTTCTATGCTCCTTTGTTGTTTGATTATTACCGAAATTTTCGCTTCACACCTGCCTTATATTTCGCATTGCCAGTCGTTAGAAAACCAACTCCAAATATTTATACTTGTCTTGGAGGTGGATATGTCTCATCTGGAGTGCATGGTCAGGATAAGGTGCCATTGCCTATTTACCCGCCGGGTGGTAAATTATTGTCATTTGAAGGAGCTGGGGAGGTGCAAACCCCTGTTTATTATGAAAAGGAAACGTTGGAAATTGGAGATGTCATTATCTTCAGGGCAGCGAAAGCTGGAGAAATTTGTGAACGGTTTAATGAAATCATTTGTCTTGCTAATCAACAAATCGTTGATCGATTTCTTACCTATCGGGGGGAAGGGAAATGCTTTCTGTAATGAAGACGATACAAGGCAAACGATGGAGAAATTGGTCTCAAACATGTGAAAGTATCCCAGAAAAAATCCTGTATCCTTCCTCAATTGAGGAGATTACTTCAATCATTAAAGAAGCGTCGAAACAAGAGAAAAGAATCAGAGTTGTTGGAGCTGGGCATTCATTTACGAGTTTAGTAAAAACGGATGATTGGCTCATATCTCTTGATTTACTTAGTGGAATTGAACAACTCGATGAGGCAGCCAGTACAGTTACCATCCTGGGTGGTACCCGGTTATTTCAATTAGGAGAAGTGCTTGGACAAGAAGGATATTCTCAGGAAAATTTAGGCGACATCAATGTCCAAAGTATTGCGGGTGCTATTTCAACCGGAACGCATGGAACTGGACTGAAGTTTGGTAATATTCCAACCCAAGTAGTAGAAATCGTCATTGTTACAGCATCTGGAGATGTTCTTACCGTCTCCGAGGAACAAAATCCTCAATACTTCAAGGCTTGTCTCATATCGCTTGGAGTTCTTGGAATCATTGTAAAAGTAAAACTGAAGATAATTAAAACACTTATATATGAATACAGAAGTGAAAGAAAAGAATATCCACTTTTTGAGCAACAGCTTGAATGCTATATCAATGAAAACCGTCACTTTGAATTTTTTCTATTCCCATATTCAGATTGTGTACAAGTTAAAACGATGAATATTACGAATCGTAAACCAAAGGGTTTATTCTTTCATAACTTAAAAAATCTCATTTTTGAAAACTATTTATTTTTTGTACTGTCAGAGGTATGTCGTGTGTTACCAAGGAGCAGTCAAACCATAAGCAGAATATCTGCAAAGGCCGTAGGAACAACAACCATTACGGCAAAAAGCTATGAGATTTTTGCTAGTCCAAGACTTGTGAAGTTCAGGGAAATGGAATATTGTATTCCACTTCATTACTTTAAGCCGGCCATTCAAGAGATTCGGAAGTGTATTGAAGTAAAGAAGCATAAGGTTCATTTTCCGATAGAATGCAGGACGGTCAAGGCAGACGACATTTGGTTTAGTCCTTCTTATCAGAGAGATTCCGCCTATATTGCTTTCCATATGTATAAAGGCATGCCATATGAAGAATATTTTCAAGAGATGGAAGCGATTATGCGGAAGTATGAAGGAAGACCACATTGGGGTAAAATGCATAGCCTAGGTAAAAAAGAATTATATTCCTGCTACCCCAAACTGCCGGATTTTCAAGCCATAAGGTATGAACTTGACCCGCAAGGAATTTTCCTAAACGACTATATTAAAAAGATAATTATTGATGAATAAGAGAATAGCCTTACTATAATCTAAATCTTCTTTACAAGTGAAATGGCGGCCAGATGTTCAGCAAGAGGAGGGTACGGAATCAGTGGTATGCTCCCTACCGCTACTAAGTATAGTTGCCTATCAAGTGAAATCTTCAACACCTATCAAACAGAAAAAAAGCTGGAGTCCGATTCGATGTTATCGGATCGGGCTGTTTCGTTTGCTATATTGCTGCTATTCTTGTATGTTCCTCAATTACTCGGAAGTTTCCACTTTATTTGGAACAATAGAGTCCCCGTTGTAATGCAAAAAGGAGTGCCTTTCCAAAATATCGAAATAAGTATGTTATCAGACAAACACTAAGACCCTAATAACAACCTGCTTAAATGTTTTTTTCACGAGTGGTTTTGACTTATTTTTCCATGAATTGACAAAAACTACATTTTAGACTGCCTGTCGAACTTTATTATGCCGCTGATATCACTCAAGGTAATTTCGAATCAATAAAAGCATTTCAGCAATAAAAAGAGACTTATCATACAGAGAACCAGAATTTATAATTTAAGGTATAATACGGAAACTTCTATTCCATCAGAGGCAGCTATTTGAAGCGTCCTACCTAACTAGGATAAGTTACTCCTTTGTTCTTAAAAAGGTATAAAATATACAACTTCATTAAGCTATTTCTGTAGGAATTATCATAGAAGATATGGTAGCAACAACTAATGTTACTACTTAAAAGCTTATAAATAATAAATTGAACGATTAAAGTTGTCAGCATTTGGAGGTAGATTATGGTAAAAGACGATGGAATTTGCAGAATACTGATTGTAGATGATGAAATACTAATTAGACAGGGAATTAAGCATTATTTAGATTGGGAGTCTGAAGGTTTTCAAATCGTTGGAGAAGCTTCAAATGGTCAGGAAGCATTGGAAATGATAGAAGTTTTGAGTCCGCACATCATTATTACAGACATCGTCATGCCTATCATGAATGGAGAAGAATTAACACGAGTCGTTAAAGAAAAATATCCCCAAATAGAGGTCATTATCCTGAGCAGTTATGGCGAATTTGACTATGTACGCTCGGCCTTTCAATGTGGAGTGGTTGATTATATTTTAAAACCAAAACTCGAGGCGCAAAGTCTATTAAAAGTTTTAAAAACCGCTGTTAAAAGAATACCAGGTTTTCAATCAAGGGAAAAGGAACTGAATGTAAGTCTATCTATCGATCAAATTATCAACAGGTTAGTTTTAGGGTATGATGTACATTTTGATTCAAAACAGATTATTAGAGCTTTTCCTTACAGTCATTACAGTTTATTGGGTGTGGACTTAAAAAAACACCCATCCAAGGGTGCTGCTGAATTTTTAATTCAAGTCAAAACTAAGGTTGAAAACGTATTCAACAAAAAGATAAGCGAGGTCTCTTACTATTCTTTTAACTATGATCCGCATATCATTGTATTTCTTTTGAATACAGATCAAGATCATATGACAAGAGTTAAGGATGTTGCTAATCAATTGGCAGCTTCACAGGTCGCATGTGGTTTTGCTTTAACGGAGGGATTCCAAAGTTTTGGTCAATTAGGAGGAATTTTAAAGAACAGCCTTCTAAAACTGTTAAACTATCGCTTTTATTTTCCTGATATCTTAGTTCTAACTGAACGATCTTTACCTAAGACTGTACATAGGAGTGAAAAATTCAATCTGGATTGGTTTACAGAAGAGTTCGGAAATAAGCACTTTGATTCGTCTTTTCACTATTTAAGGAATCATGCCCTAAAATTATCTAATTGTTTTTTTGTGGATGTTTTCGAGTATAAATCATTTATCAGTAACATCATATTTAACATTACAATCCTCCTTGGCAATATGAATTATGATATCAAAGAGCTTGAACAAAGCAGGTACTCGTTTTTCAAGCTCATTGATGAAGCACATTCTGCAAATGAGACAATTAAACTTTTGGATTGTTTTATTGAGGAAGCGAATAAATGCATATTCTTAATGGAAAATCGAGCAGAGAATATCACTATGAAGAAGTTTATGGACTACATTAAGAGTCATTATGCAGAGCCGCTTACCTTAACCGATGTGGCTACTTATTTTCATTTTAATCCTTCTTATATTTCAAGCTATTTTACAACTCATAATCATGAAGGATTTATAGATTCTTTGAATAGAATTCGGATTGAAGAGGCATGTAAGCTACTCCTTAACGAAACAGCTACTATCGCAGAAATAAGTGAAATGGTCGGTTTCTCGGAGCATAGCTATTTTTGCAAAGTATTTAAAAAAATAAAGGGGATGTCCCCTAGTCAATACAAAAGAAAACAATTTATAGGATAAGGGACGTGATTAAATATGAGACTTATACCCGAGCGATTTAAACACCACACTTTATTTATTACGATTTCCCTTATCACCTTCACCATTATCATTCTTGTTTCTGTGACGATTACATGGACAACAATTCGCATGTCGGAGGAATTCTTTTTTGAAAAATTCAGTATTACGAATGCGAAAATAATAAACGAAATAAAAGAACGCTTTGAGTCTTTTCATTATTCTATTGTCATTGCGTCAAATAATATTTTACAAAGCGGCACAATTAAGACCAACCTAACTGAGGAGCAAACGAATGCTCAAAAAATGATCTCATTTTATACGATGGGGGAATATATTAAACAAATTCAATCGAATATTGAAGCTTACGAGCTTGAAATCATCGTTAAAGGAGAAAATGGGGTTACCTTAACGACCAATCGTACCCACTGGCCGATATCTGATCAGGAGCTTAATGAAAGTATCTTAACAAGCAATACATTTAAAGAACCGAAACGGCTTCTGTATCAATATGATGAACGTAAGAGCGAAACGAGAAGTATTGAGGATAGAAGGTATGTTGTAGCTACAAAAGCGTTAATGGATCGACTTTCCGGTACTGTTTATGGCTCCATGTATTTTTCTTATAGGGAAAGTGAATTCAAAAAGGTCTATTCCAACTATACTAGCCCTGGGAATGATATTTTCATTATTGATAAATCAGGGAGGATTGTTTCCAGTAACCAGTCTCAATTTATTGGGCAAAAGGAAGTGGAACTCCTTCGGTATGCGAAAGAGAGTAAAAACAACTCAAATAATTATATGATTGGTAGTTTTAAAGGGAAGGATCAGGTCATTTTTGTAGAAGCACTTCCCTCTTTTGATATGTATTTATTTAATATTATTGATAAAGAAAAGACATTTGGAAATTTAATTGATAAGAGAAAAATTGTATTGATCTCGCTAGGGATTGTTTTGATAGGTCTGGTCAGTATATTTTTCGTATCAAAAAGATTGACTAATTCTTTATCAAGACTTGTTAGACAGATTGAAAATGCGCCAAAATCTAAATTTCGTCAAAACGTGGCTGTTTTAGGTACATATGAAACGAGGCAAATCGGAAATGCTTTTAATTCCATGCTGGATGAGCTGCATGAATATGTTGAGCAGTTAATGCTGTCGCAAAAACAGAAACGGAATGCGGAGCTGGCAGCCCTGCAGCGACAAATCAATCCACATTTCTTGTACAATACATTAGCTTCCATTAAATTTATGGTTCAGCAAGACCGCAAGGAAGATACGGAAGCTATGATTACTGCTTTGATTTCCTTACTTCAAAATACAATAGGCAATGTGAATGAAACGGTTACTGTTAAACAGGAACTGGATAATTTGAAAAACTATGTCTTCATTAATCAAAAACGTTATGGAAATAAAATACATGTAAGCTATATGGTTTCGCCAGATTGTATGGATTTTCATCTGCCTAAGCTAATTCTTCAACCTTTTATGGAAAATTCATTTTTCCATGGGTTCAATCGTAAAGCGGGGGGATCTATCCATGTCCTTATTTGGCAGGAAGAGAACAACCTGATTTGTGAAGTAGTAGATAATGGTGACGGAATAGCGGATGAGCAAGGTGAAAATCTTCCTAATCAAACGTACAAACGACAGCTTTTCTCAGGAATCGGTGTTAGGAATGTTCATGAGCGTATTCAACTTATATATGGAGAAGAATATGGAGTAACCATTTCCAGCAAACAGGGAGAAGGAACAAAGGTACGGATTATCATTCCTTCTCATATGGAACAAAAATCGTAATAAAATCTAAAGATATTCCAAATTCCCAAAAATGAATACGCTTTCAATTGGCAAAAATAATACAAGTTTACGAAAATATCTTCCTATCGAGTTGTAGCAAAGGGGTGCTAACATAATACATGTAGGATTGATAACGCTTACAATTAGAGATGGAGGGGATGTCAATGAATAAGATTTTTGCATTATTGTTAGCCAGTATTCTTTTGTTATCAGCTTGTTCTTCTGAATCAAAAACGAACGAAGAGGCTTCCGACACAGAAAAGGGTAGCAATGAATTAACGGTATGGACTTGGGATCCAAATTTCAACGTGAAAGCTATCGATATGGCAAAGGACTATTATAATAAGGAAAATTCCGAGCTTAGTTTAAAAATCATTGAAAATGCACAAGCAGACATTGTCCAAAAACTTAATACCAGCTTAAGCTCCGGTACAACTAAAGGAATGCCGAATATTGTCTTAATTGAGGATTATCGTGCGCAAAGCTTTCTTAAAGCGTATCCAGATGCATTCTTCGATTTATCAAAATATTATAAAGCGGAAGATTTTGCAGAATACAAACTTGCTCCTACCAGTTTAGAAGATAAGCATTATGGTATTCCATTTGATTCAGGAGTATCTGGATTTTATGTAAGAACAGATTATTTAGAGAAAGCAGGCTACACTGTTGAAGATTTGCAGGGTATAGACTGGAACAAATATATAGAAATAGGCAAAAAAGTTAAAGAAGCCACTGGCAAATCTATGATTTCAATGGATCCTAAAGATCTTGGTCTTATTCGTCAAATGATTCAGACGAGCGGTTCATGGTATTTGAAGGAAGATGGCGTTACCCCGAACTTGGCAGACAATGAGTATCTTAAAGAAGCATTTCAAACTTACAAAGAGATTGTAGAAGCAGATATATCAAAACCGGTTTCCGACTGGGGTCAATATCTTGCTTCCTTTAATAGCGGTGAAACAGCATCCATTCTAACAGGTAACTGGATGACAGCCTCAGTAAAGCAGGAAGTATCTCAAAAAGGTAAGTGGGCAATTGTTCCTTTCCCTAAACAATCTGGTAATGCAAATTCTGTTAATGCTACTAACCTTGGCGGAAGCTCTTGGTATGTTCTTGATATTCCGGGCAAAGAGAAGGCTGCAGATTTGTTGGCAAAAACTTTCGGTTCGAACGTTAATTTTTATCAGGATCTAAATAAAGAGATTGGTGCAATTGGTACGTATAAGCCTGCTGCAGAAGGTGAGGCTTATAAAGCAGCAGATGAATTCTTTGACGGTCAGAAAATCACAGAAGATTTTTCTAAATGGGTGGCTGAAATACCACAAGTAAACTATGGTGCGCACACGTATGTAATTGAAGATATATTAGCAGTGGGAATGCAGGATTTCTTAAAAGGAAAAGAACTTGATAAAGTCTTGAATGACGCACAAACACAAGCAGAACAGCAAATTAAATAATAGGTTGGTCTCTGCTAATCTAGCAAATGAAAATTCAAGCCTCGGGAAATTGCCGGCTTCTCCTATAAGAATAGGAGCTACTTTGATCAACAGGCGCGTTTCCCGAGTTTTTTATCAATCTAGTAAGGAGTTGATGTATATTGTTCCCGGCTAAAACCAAACAAAGTTATCATACGAACACAACCGGCCAGAATGTAATACCCCAAAAAAACAGTCGGAAGCATCGGGTGAAAAATGCAACGATTGGATGGTCTTTTGTCGTACTGGCAGTCATCATGATTTGCACATTTACTTTCTATCCAATGATTCAGGCATTTATAATGTCTTTACAATCTGGCACGGGTACAAATCTTTCCTTTGTCGGATTGGACAATTATGCACGTTTATTTAAGGATCCTACTTTTTTGACAACAGTAAAAAATACGGTGATCTATCTCATTATTCAGGTCCCGATTATGATTATTTTTGCTTTGTTTATATCGGTTTTACTGAACAATCCGAAATTAAAGTATCGGGGATTATTTCGAACAGCCATATTCTTACCATGTGTAACGTCACTTGTTGCCTATTCTGTTATTTTTAAATATTTATTTTCTATGGATGGCATTGTAAACACCATGTTAATGAAATTAGCTCTTATCTCTGAACCAATCCAGTGGTTGACTGATCCCTTTTGGGCAAAAATAACGATTATTATTGCCATCACTTGGAGATGGACTGGTTATAATATGATCTTCTACTTATCTGCTCTGCAAAATATTGATTATTCTATTTATGAATCAGCAAAAATTGACGGGGCATCCTCATTTCAACAGTTTTTTAAAATAACCATACCATTACTAAAACCAATTATTTTGTTTACGTCCATTATCTCAACAATAGGGACACTTCAATTGTTTGATGAAGTCATGAATATTACACAAGGCGGACCTGGGAATGCAACGATGACCATTTCTCAGTATATTTATAATCTGTCATTTAAATATACCCCTGACTTCGGTTATGCAGCCACCGTCTCGTATGCAATTGTGATTATGATTGTATTCTTCTCCATCCTTCAATTTAAAATGGCAGGTGATAAAAATGAGTAAACTTAAAAGTATTTTTAACTATACTTTTTTAAGCATAGTCTCCGTTATTTCCATCTTTCCATTTATATGGATGGTAGTCAGTTCGACTAATAAGTCGGTGGATGTAACAAAGGGTCGGTTATTACCAGGGAGTCATCTGGTGGAAAATATTCGAAGTTTGCTGAATACCACCGATCTTGTATCTGTATTAAGTAATTCTATTAAAATAGCAGTTATTACAACAGTGCTTTCCTTGTTGATTGCCTCTTTGGCTGGTTATGGATTTGAAATTTTCAGAAGCAAAATGAAGGACTATGTTTTTAATTTCTTATTACTTTCCATGATGATTCCTTTTGCTGCTTTAATGGTTCCGTTATTTCGGATGTTTGGAACTATTTCCGAAGCTACTCCAATGGTGGGTATTGATACACTTGCTGCAGTTATTTTACCAACAAGTGTAACAGCCTTTCTGATATTTTTCTTCCGCCAAAGTACAAAGATGTTCCCAAGGGAAATTATTGAGGCTGGCCGAATTGATGGATTATCGGAGCTAGGGGTTTTCCTTAGGATTTATATTCCAACAATGAAAACAACATATGCTGCAGCCGCCATTATTACTTTTATGGCAAGCTGGAACAATTACATATGGCCGCTTGTAGTGCTCCAGTCACCAGAGAACCATACCTTGCCGTTGTTAATATCAAATCTTGGGTCAGGATATTCTCCAGACTTTGGAGTGATTATGACAACGATTGTTATTGCAACGCTGCCAACTGCACTGATATTCTTCCTTCTCCAAAAACATTTCGTTGCCGGCATGATGGGGTCAGTGAAGTAGTTGATTTTCGAGTATTCAAAAAGGAATTGGATAAAAGGCTGAGAAACAAGTTGTTCTTCATCATTCATGCAACTCTAAAATGGCTGACTTAATGAGATTATACTCAGTTTCTATAAGCGATTTCACGCTTTTACTGGACGAATAAACTTTTCGTTTTCGTTTAATTTGCTAACTGCTGATGAACTTAATGGCGAATGAATGATGAGAAAATACAGAGCAATCAAAAAGTAAGTAAGTATTCGATTATGTAGAAAGAAGGGTGAAGAGTTATGAAAAAAGAGTCGTACGATTGGGAAAACTTATCTGTTCTTCATGTGAATCGTTTGCAAGAGAGGGCTTACTTCTTTCCTTATACCAGTGAGTCATCCGCATTGACTTACGACAGAGGAAAAGCTGAGGAGGTTAAGGTGTTAAATGGCGTATGGAAATTCCACTACGCTGAGAATCCGTCTTTGACACCGAAGCAATTCATTGAAGAATCATATGATACTAGTCAGTGGGATGATCTGCAAGTTCCATCAAACTGGCAGATGCATGGATATGGAAGGCCTCATTATACAAATGTACAATATCCATTTCCAGTAGACCCGCCTCATGTTCCAACTGAAAATCCAACAGGCTCTTATAGACGTGAGTTTACCGTTCCAAGTGATTGGGCAGATCAAGCAATTATCCTACGATTTGAAGGTGTGGATAGTGCCTTTCATGTTTGGGTAAACGGCAAGGAAGTTGGCTATAGCCAGGGCAGCCGTCTTCCAAGTGAATTTGATATTACCAAGTTGGTTCATGAAGGAAAAAATGTAATAGCTGTTCAGGTTTATCAATGGTCTGAGGCGAGTTATATCGAGGACCAGGATATGTGGTGGCTCAGCGGTATATATAGAGACGTTTATTTGCTTGTAAGACCAAAGGCGCATGTCAGAGATTATTTTATCAAAACAACTCTCGATGAAAACTACGAAAATGGCGAATTAGAAATTGAAACCTATATATTAAACCAAAAGAATAATCCGATAACTAATTATCAGCTTGAAATAAAATTAGTAAACCATTTATATGAAGAAGTTGAAATAAGAGATTTAAAAAATATTACGATTGATGTGATGGATGAAGCAAAAATATCTTCTGTTATCCCGATTGACAATCCGAATAAATGGTCGGCTGAGAATCCCTACCTTTATCATCTGCTTCTTACCCTGAAAGATGAGAAAGGGAATGTGATAGAAGTCATCCCAACTAAAGTCGGTTTCCGAACAGTAGAAGTAAAAGATGGAGTTTTGCTAGTAAATGGGATAGCGGTCATGTTTAAGGGGGTCAATCGCCACGATCATCATCCTGATCTTGGACGAGCTGTTCCGATGGATTCGATGATTGAGGATATCCAACTGATGAAACTTCACAATATAAATGCGGTAAGGACATCCCATTATCCCAATGATCCACGTTTCTATGATTTATGTGACATTTATGGATTGTATGTCATCGATGAGGCGGATTTAGAATGCCATGGATTTGAGGAGATAAATAACTATAATCAAATCAGTGATGACTCAGCTTGGGAAGAGGCCTACGTGGATCGGATGAAACGGATGGTTGAACGGGATAAGAATCATGCTTCCATTGTTATGTGGTCGCTGGGGAATGAATCAGGATTTGGTCGAAATCACGTAGCGATGGCTGAATGGTCCAAAGCAAAAGATCCAACAAGACCTATTCACTATGAAGGTGAATGCCGTTTCATTATGGAAGAAGGCGAAAATATACCGACCAGGGATCCAATTGCTTCAGATGTCCACACAACTATGTACACACCAGTCGAGATCATGGACGAATTAGGGAAGAGAGACGACCTGAATAAGCCACATATTCTTTGTGAATATGCTCATGCGATGGGGAATGGACCTGGAGGATTTAAAGAATATTGGGAAACCTTCTATAAATATAGAAGATTGCAGGGAGGTTTCGTCTGGGAATGGATTGACCAAGGGATTAGACAGATAAATGATAATGGGGAAGAGTACTTTGCCTATGGTGGAGATTTTGGCGAAACACCGCATGATTCCAACTTTGTCATTGATGGCCTAATCAGGCCTGACCGGACACCATCACCTGCGTTAATAGAATACAAGAAGGTGATTGAGCCAGTTAAGGCAGAAGCAGTTGATTTAGAGAAAGGGATAATTGAAATTACTAACCGATATGATTTTATTCCTTTAGATCATCTGCAATTATCATGGTCTATTATATGTGATGATCAAATTCTTGATCAGGGGATGCAATCTGTTGAAGGTATTCAAGCAGGTGAATCAAAGTGCATTACTATACCGTTTACGCTACCTACTATTATAAGGGATCACACTGATTACTGGTTAAATGTAAATTTCCGGACGACTGTAGATACCTTATGGGCTAAAGCAGGTCATGAAATAGCATGGGAGCAATTTAAACTTCCAGTTTTAGCGACAGTAACTGAAAATAATACCTCGTTTTCTTATCCTATAGCGGTTAAAGAGTGTGATCGGTTGATTACGGTATCTGGAGATCATTTTGAATTTGCCTTTAGTAAAATCTTTGGCGTCATAGATTCATGGACTGTTGAGGGAATGAAGGTTTTTGGATCAGGGCCGAAATTGAATGTATGGCGGGCACCGACAGATAATGACAAGCTGGCTATTCATAAAGGTATAAGTTCAAAGGAAGTATGGCAAAAATATGGTCTGCACTGGATGCAGCATAGAATCACTGATGTAACGTATGATGTTTCATCTGATAAGAAGAGCGTGGATATTCATGTCACTGTCCGAATTGCGCCGCCAAGAATTGCTTGGGGGATCAACACCACATACACCTATACCATTTTAGGCAGCGGCGATGTTTTTCTGAAGGTAAAAGGTGAACCTTATGGAGAACTGCCGGAAACGATGCCGAGAATTGGGTTAACGATGAAACTGCCAAAAACGTTGGAGAATGTCAGCTGGTACGGCCGGGGTCCTGGAGAAGCTTATGCAGACAGCCGGATGGCCAATAAAGTAGGAGTATGGTCCAGTGATGTTGAAGGGTTATATACACCTTATGTCTGGCCGCAAGAAAATGGAAACCGTCATCAGGTTAAATGGGTATCATTAACGGATACAAACGGTTTTGGTCTTTTAGCGGTCGGTGAACCAGAAATAGATTTCAGTGCCCACTACTATACTGCTGAAAATTTTGAAAGAGCTAACCATACGTATGACTTGAAAAAACAGGATTTTATTACCTTTAATTTGGATTATAAACAACACGGTCTTGGCTCTTCCAGCTGTGGTCCAGATGTACTGGAAAAATATCGTTTAAGACCTGAAGCTTTTGAATTTAAAGTGCGTTTCAGGCCGTATAACAAATTTCAATTTTCGCCAATCGAACTGAGCAAGGTTTTGATTCAAAACAATAACTAAAAAAAGCAGCGAAATCCCGTGAGAGTACGTACGCTCATTAGGATTTCGCTGATTTTGAATAGAGGTGGAGGTAGCCATGCAAATACAATTAATTGGGTTGGATGAGCAATTGGATTCAGCTTCTCAGGAAATCTTAAATCTATTAAACATCAAGCAATCAGACAATGGGATTCCCATTTTAGTGGAATCTTCAGAATCTGGAATTCACGTTCAATATGATGGTAAAAGTGGAACGATTGCCTATCAAGAACCGTGCCAATTCTTCCGTGCACTAGGCCTATTGATAGAAGGGATGAAAAAGGATGAGCTCTTCGGAGAAACCAGTTTATAATTCCCTTGGGGTCTTAATTGACTGCTCCAGAAATGCCGTTTTAAAAGTCGAAACCTTTCAAAAGTTGATCAAACATTTGGCCTTAATGGGGTATTCTTCTGTGCAGCTATATACTGAAGACACGTATGAGATAAAAGAGTATCCGTATTTTGGCTATATGCGTGGCCGTTATTCGGGAGAACAATTAAAAAGTATGGATCTGTATGCAAGCAGCTTCGGAATCGAGCTGATTCCCTGTATTCAAACGCTGGCACATTTGGGTACAGCATTAAAATGGGAGACATTTTCCGATATCGTGGATTGTGATGATATCCTGCTTATTGATGAAGAGAAAACGTACGATTTGATTGATGCAATGTTCAGGACTATGTCCAAACATATTTCCAGCAGAAAAATCAATATTGGAATGGATGAGGCCCATATGGTCGGGCTTGGCAAGTATCTGGATAAACATGGTTTTCGGGACCGGTCGACTTTGTTGCTTAAGCATTTTGCCCGCTTGATGGAAATTGCCAGAAAGTACAGCTATGAGCCGATGATGTGGAGTGATATGTTTTTCCGGTTGGCGAGTTCGGGAGAGTATTACGATACCGAAAGCCCAATTCGAGAGGATGTTATAGAAATGATCCCAGATGACATATCATTAGTTTATTGGGATTACTATTCGGTTGAGTCGGAAAAATATGATGGTATGTTGAAAAAACATAAACAACTCAGTAACAACATAATTTTTGCTGGCGGCGCTTGGAAATGGACTGGCTTTTCCTCAAATAATCATTTTAGTCATCATGCAGGTGAAATTGCTCATAAAAGCTGCCTTCGTAATGGAGTTAAAGATGTATTTATTACAGCCTGGGGTGATAACGGCGCGGAAGCATCAATTTATTCCATACTTCCGACCTTACAGCTTTGGGCAGAGCTTTGTTATACGGATAATGCTGAAACAAGCCGCCTGGAGGAGCGCTTTACCACATGTGTCGGAGGGAATTACTCTGATTTTATGAGCTTGGATATGACGATGATGGTACCTGGTAATAAATTGCCGAATAACCATTCAATTAACCCGGCTAAGTATCTATTGTATCAAGATGTATTATTCGGGTTATTTGATAGACATGTGATACCTAATGAGTATGCTTCGCACTTTCAAAACTGTGCAGATCGTTTTAAAAAGTGTATCAATAGAAATCCCGATTGGCAGGCATTGTTTCTGACACAGTATTCCTTAAGCAGTTTATTAGCAATTAAGTGTGAGGCAGGGATAAACATTCGGCAAGCCTATCATAATCAAAATCGTGAAATTATGGAGGACTATTGTAATACCTTCTTACCTGAAATGAAAAAGTTAGCAGAGGAATTCATGAAAGCTTATCAAACGCAGTGGATGGAAGAGAATAAAATATTCGGTCTTGATGTATTCGATCTTCGGATGGGCGGCCTGCTGCAGCGGATTCAATCCGCCATTAACCGGCTCAATGACTACCTTAAAGGCAGGATAAACGAGTTGGAAGAATTAGAACAAGAGATTCTCTATTTTGATGGCCGGGAAAAAGATGAAGAAACAAGCGCTATCAGTGCTAACTTATGGCATACAATTGCAACACCTTCTGTTATAGCAGGAATATAGCATATCTTTATCCGATTTAAAGTTATATAGAAATGAATAAACAATATAAGAAATCATAATATGTTCTAAAACCTGTGTAAACAGCAGTCACGCAGAGTATGACTGCTGTTTTTTTCACAAACCGTACAAATAAAGCGTTTAAATCACATTGATTAAATTTATAGAAAAATTTACAATAATTGTATGGATGGTACTTATCTTTAAAATCCAGTCATCATTCTTTATGTGAAATATATCACATAAAATTATCTAATAATATATGAAAGCAAGGGACGCTTCTGGCATGGTTTTGATCGAATTCGTCCCTTTTAATGAGGTGGCCACAAAATGTTGGTATTAGAACCTATTAAAGTCGGAAATTTGGAACTGAAAAACAGATTTGTTATGGTTCCAATGGGAGCAGAACTCGGAAATTTTGATCCAAGAACAGTAGATTACTATGTTACCAGAGCAAAGGGCGGAGCATCGATGGTGATGACAACCGTTATTGCAACAGAAGCTATCGATGGCCATACCCCTGCATCCACATTGACAGAAGAAAGTTTTGCAGGCTTTAAAGAGCTAGTGGATAGGGCCCATGAATTTGATTGTAAAATCTGCCTTCAAGTGGTGCCCGGAATTGGATTAGGTGGTATAGGAGAGGGCAGGCTAAAGCCTGCTTCAGCATCAGCTTTACCATTGTATCCCGGTGCTAATATAACCTTTGAAGAATTGACGATTGATGAAATTAAGTTTATACAAGGTGAAATCTCGAGAACAGTAAAATTAGCGAAGAGAGCAGGAGCAGACGCCATTGAAATCCATGCTTATGGCGGGTACCTGACAGATAAATTCATGACCAAACGATGGAATATCCGCCAGGATGAATATGGCGGAAACTTTGAAAACAGGATGAGATTTTTAACAGAAATAATCGATGTCATCAAGGAAGACCTTGGAAGTGACTTCCCTCTCCTTGTTAAATTTACCCCGGATCATTTCTTGCCAGTAGAAGAAGGGTACAGGGGAATTGAAGAAGGAATAGAGATTGCCAAACTATTAGAAAGCAAGGGTGTCCATGCATTACATGTTGACGCTGGCTGTCATGATAATTGGTACATAGCAATGCCACCTATTTACCAGCAGGATATGGTTCCACAAATGATTTCATCTGCTAAAATTAAGGCTGTCACGTCTTTGCCAGTTCTTTCAAATGGGCGCCTGGGTGACATTGAAAAGGCTGAAGCTGCACTTCGAAATGGTTGGATTGATATCGCGGGAGTTGGAAGAGAGTTTTTGGCAGACCCAAATTTTCCAAAGAAAGTGATGGAAAATAGAACGGACGAAATCAGACATTGCATTTATTGTAATGAAGGCTGTATTGCTACCGTTGCTGCTGGTAAGAGCATAAACTGCGCCGTCAATCCTCTTACGGGCTATGAGGGATTGAAAGAATTGAAAGCAGCAGATGAATCGAAGCGGGTTCTAGTGATAGGTGCTGGTCCTGGCGGCTGTCAAGCTGCCATAACAGCTGCAGAAGCAGGTCATGATGTGGAAATATGGGAGAAAAAAGCCTATCTAGGAGGGAACTTTCATAATGCCTGTATGCCTCCGTTTAAGCGGGATGGAATGAAAATTCTCGATTATTATCGGACAAAACTTGACCGGTTAAATATCTCGATTAGGTATTGTAAAGAGGCAACGGAAGAAGCGATATTATCCTATAAAGCAGATTTGGTGGTTCATGCTACCGGTGGCAATCCTATAATGCCAAGTGCAATCAAGGGACTGAATAAGAGCCATGTTTACACAGCAACAGACGTTCTGCAAAATCAAGCTCTTCTTGGAAAAAAGATATCGGTTATTGGCGGCGGGCTAGTCGGCTGTGAAACCGCAGTTGTGCTTGCAAATAAAGGAATGCAGATCACTATTATCGAAATGGCTGAAAAAATGTTACCTGAACCTTTATTTATACAAAATGCAATGATGTTAAACCAGCTTTTGCAGCACCCAAATATCACGTTTAAAACATCTGCTAAAGTAACAGAAGTACTAGATCAAGCCGTAGAAATTGAGGTAAACGGCAATAAAGAATGGATTGATTGTGATAGCGTTGTGGTAGCAGCAGGATTTTCGCCTAACAATCATCTATATCACTCTTTAAAAAATAAAACGAATATTGTTAACGTTGGTGATAGCGTGAAGGTTAGAAAAGTACTTGATGCAGTACACGAAGCATATGATGCGGTCTTAAATTTGTAGAATTATAATAAAAAGCTGAGACAAATCTACGAATGAACAAAAAAGCCGGCAGAATTTTACGAGGAGTAAAAATCTGCCGGCTTTGATTTTGAATCTAGTGATGTCCCTGCCTCTATTCAGCTTTATTTATATAAGAGCGCAGATCCAGTTGGAATGACTGAAGTCGAATATTTATAATGTTGTCAGAGCACATCATTATAAATAAGCTTATTTAGCATTAGTTTTTTTTGCACGCACTGGTTTAAAAATAGATAGAACATACATCACTAACCCTGCAATACCAATTCCTAAAATGGTGTTGAATGATTGGCCGGTGTAGAAGCCGCTGCCGAAGTAGAAAATTTCACGTAAACCTTCAGAGGCAAAGCGGATAGGAACCCAAGGGCGAATGAAGTTTACAAAGAAATCAGGAAGCATTTCTTGTGGTGTCATTAAAACACCCATACCTAACAGCATTACAACCATGAATAAGGTAATGGCTGGTTTACCGATCCATGCAGTTACTCCGGAGACTAATAAAAAGAAACAGAAGGCTGCAAACGATACGAACGAACCAACCAAGAAGTAGCTAGGCATATTAATACCAGCGATTAAACCAAGCGTTGCAACGGTAAAACCAGAGAATAGGGCAATAATTATGCCGAATAATGCTTGACCTCCCATTAGGTGTAACGCTTGTTTCCGAGTTAATAATTCTTTTTTCAAAATGTTTGAAGAAGCTAAAAATACTATGAAACCACCGATTAACGCACCTACCCAAGCAGGAACTGCCATTAAGGTTGGAGCACTTCCGTTTGCAGTTGAGGCTGTAACGGCATTGAATACTTTTTCTTCAGAAACAATCGGATTCACAAGTACAGCTGCCTTGTTAGACTCGATTTGTTGACCGTCCATTTGCGCAATAAAATTTGAAGAATATTGGTTGTTTAATTGGGTAATTAAAGCAGTTAAAGCAGTCTTAGCATAGTTCGCACCAGTTATGTTATAACCTTGGTTAATATATACCTGTAAAGTTGCTGGAGAGTTGTTAGTCAGCGCATTTTGCAATGTATCATTATAACCTTCAGGAATGACTAATGCAGCATAATACTGTTTATCATCAAATAAATCTTCAATATCTTCTTCTTTTTCATTTGTAAAAGCTAACATTGGTTCTTCGCCGTCAGTGCCTTTACTCATTTGTTCAACTGCCGATTTCACGGCATCTACATGTACGCCTTCATCATTTACTATAAGTGCAACTGGTAAATTTCTTACTTGTGGGTTACCTTGAGCAAATAAATTTAATGAGAATAACGCAATAATTAAAATTACTGCAATAGGAGCAGCCCAAGCTAATTTTTCTTTAAATAATCTCAATCAATTTCTTCCTTTCTTAATAAACAACATATTGTTCAGTAATATTTATTCATTTTATAATCAAGGTATAAACAGAAGCAATGAACAAAAGTGAACAGCTTGTTCATTTTTAGAAATAGAGGGATTTTTGTGAGTATTTATGAAGAAAAAAACCGTAAAACTAAACAACTAATTCAAATGTCATTTTTGCAAATTTTAGAGAATAAGCCGTTTGAACAAATTACGATCGGGGATATAACAAAAACCGCACAAATTAATCGAGGAACTTTTTATTTACACTATCAAGATAAATTCGATTTGCTTGATCAAATAGAACAACAATTGTTTAGAGATTTAGGAAATCATATTGACGAATTACAATCTCGCTACTCTTCCATACATACATTTGAAAATGGACAAGAGCAAATAGCTGCTTCTCTATTTAGTTCAATTAAAATGCATGCACCAATATTAAAAATTTTCTTAAGCAATCATGGTAGAGCAGGTTTTCATATTAGATTCAGGGATGCCTTTTCAGAAAAAGTACGTTTGAATTTAGAGAAAAATGATAGCATTAATGCAAGGTTAAAGGCCCCTATGGAATATTTTTTATCTTTTATCACATCTGCTTTTTTAGGATTAGTCGAACAATGGGTTCAAAATGGTTTAGACAAAACACCAGAAGAAATGACAGCTCTATATATTGATATTATTTCTTTTATTCAAAAGAAGTAATGCGACTTTTGAATCTGGGAAAATTCATTCTACAATTCTGAATCATGCCTAGATAAAAAACCAAAATTATTGGCTTTTTTGTTTTTTCGACGACGAACAGAAGAGCGAACACTTGTTTTGAGCGAAAATGTGTTCCCAGCTCTGATTATCCCCTATAATGGAAAACAATGGCTGGTTCAGGAGAACCGTCATAAAAGAACAAAACGGAGGATTAGGGTGGCAAACGGGAAAGCGCATAAGAAAATAAACCTAGTATTTTTAGCTATTGGAATTGGGGCCGTATTGATCAGTTCTCAACAATATGTGCATGGGATTTCCGTGATTATAGGATATCTCTTCGGCACTTATTGGATGAACCCTGATTTGGATATAAAAAGCAATCCGTATCGGAGGTGGGGATTC
The DNA here is from genome assembly GCF_001685035.1 of Bacillus sp. FJAT-27986. Taxonomy (NCBI): domain Bacteria; kingdom Bacillati; phylum Bacillota; class Bacilli; order Caryophanales; family Bacillaceae; genus Bacillus; species Bacillus sp. FJAT-27986. The sequence continues at coordinate 28,317 of NZ_MAYV01000012.1, forward strand.
TTACGGTTCATGTGGATTCCCTACCAAAAATTTAAGCATCGCTCCATCTGGACACATGGGTATGTGATTGGAGATATCATCAGATATCTGTATGTGATGGCTTGGATCATGCTGGGAGCAGGAGCGATGAGTATCCTGACAGATGTGCCATATGGAATTTATATCAATCATTTAGAGGAATTCGTTATTCAACATAAGTTGTCTTTCTTATCCTTTATTGTCGGGAATATGCTTTCATCTACCGCACACATTTTGACCGACCATGCTTCAACCACTTTCAAAAAGGTCTTTTAGCCAAAATCCAAATCCCTTTTCTGCTAGGAGAAAAGGGATTTTTAGCATTTCAAGATGGCTTGTCGTTCGTCAAACTTCAATATGTTCTCTCAAATCGAAGCCATTTTAAATACTCTTCGTCTTAAAAATAGGCTGTTTTCGTAAAGATTGTTGCTTTATAAAAAAGGTTGATTTATATCCATTTTATGGTACGGTTAGATTATAGTAGCTTATTGAACAAACGGGGCAGGTTAGCGAAAAAAGGACTTATATTATTTTTAAAGACATATATATAATAATGGTTTTACATACCACCGGGAAAATAAACGACATATATAAAGACATCAAGCTTGACCAAGGCATTATAATTAAGTTCAAGAAAGAATGTCCTCAAAGAGAATATATTTATACAAAATGGCTTGTAAGCTATTTTGTCGAACGATTAGGGGGTAATATGGTGAGTGAAATAGATAAACGCAACAGATTAAAGGAAGAGCCATTCAATTACCAAATAACGAAAAAAGGGACAGTGATCATCTATTACGAAGGCAAGCAAATCAAAATTGTAAAGGATGGGAAGGCTGCGCAACTTATAGAAAAATTAAATGCAGCAGAAGATATAATGGAAGTACAGCTTTTATTAGCTAAAATTACAGGGAACTTTAAACACGGCAACGAAAAAAACGGTAAAAATAAATAAACAAATTCATTCCTCGGAGATTTGGCTATAAAAGACGCTGCTAGAAATTTATAAATAAGGATCTTTTATATATCAATGTTGATTATACAAAGACAGGATGGCAGTGAAAGACGGGCGATTCCTGCCCGAGCAGTGGGACAGGTTAGATCCCAAATTATTAAACAGTGGCGTTCATCATAGAAAGATTAATGCTTTTTTGTGGTTGAATATCTTGTTGAAGTAAAGGGGCAGGTTCGTATTATATAGTTCAGCCAGAACTTTCTGGTTGAACTTTTTTCATTTGAATTTAATCTATCAGTAGCCAGGGTAGAACGTAAGGGGCAGTGGGACAAATGATCCCGTCCGCTAAACTGTTCACCCCCTACTTGTAGAAATATGTTTGAGGCTGGTTCATCTCTACCTCCACGCTTCTTAGCCTTTCTATCAATTACTTCTCGGCCTTTGAAAGACTCTTTGAAAAAGGTCTCATCGATTTCGATAATTCCTTTTAAAGTTTGAAATCCCAATGAACGAAGGGCAAAAAGCACCTTATGTCGCCAGTAAAATGCGGTAGACAAATGGATTTTTAGTCTTTTGGCAATCTTCGGCAAGGTGTAACCCTCAACTATTAAATGAAAGAAAGTAGACCACTTTCCAAGATAACGAGTGCCAGATATAGGAGTGTTAGTTAGGTCGTTGAAAAACTTTCCGCAATCACGACAAAGATTAAGAGAGGCAAAATCATGAATTGATGTTGCCTCTTCCATTAATCACACAATACTTTTACTACTGCTTTTTTTACAGTTTGCGGTTGTTGCACACAAACACCTGGCATATGAGCATCTTGGGGCATAAACACAGCAAAACATCCTTCTTTCACGATAAGATGATTACCCTCGCCATTCAAGAACATAACATCATTTTCTTTTTGTTCCTCTACGACTTCTGTATCTTCCTTATTTGTATAAACCATTCTTTCCTCGCCTTTAATGACGTATTGGATATCCGTATATGAGTAATGAGCTTCCAGGCGACAGTCTTCAATGAGCTTTGTTTCATACTCTTGAATCATTACGAAGACCTTGTCATTTTCAATTTCATACTTTCCTACCGGCAAGGCTTGCAAATCATTTTCCATTAAAAAAGCGAAGGCTTTCTTTAATCTAGGATGCACTCCATCATATAATGGAGCATTTGATAACTGATCGATAATCATATATGTTTCCTCCGATACGTAATATAAGTATATAAAATAGTAACATAACCAGTAATAGCGATACAAGAACTTGTATACAAGTCTGGTTCGTATGATATGAAAAACCGAAGGAGAAAGAAATAATTGAGTTTGATTAATAAACCATCAAACCTTTAGATAATAGTCATCTGGCCATTTATTTGTGTAAAATTGCCAAAATACTTTTATCGTCTAACTTGTGTTTATCATTTTTAGCTCAGCTCCATATTTTATGAAACACCCGTGATTCAACTTACATCTGTTAACTTTTTTCCTTTTATAACCATTATCGGGTGTGATATGATAAGATGTAATTAAAATAATATCTGAAGATTTTCAGGAGAGGTTCATAGCGGATACCCTCTATAAAAAACTATGGATACATGTCATTCTCGCCATGTCCATATATTGGACGTGGCTTTTTTGACTTTCTAAGTAGTTATTTTTATAGAAAAAGAGTATGGCCCTCCTTGGAATGATTAGATATCTAATTCAAGGAGGGTTATTTATGTCTGGTCGACAACAAACAGAAGGATTAGAGGATTTAACGTTATTGGGAAATCAAAATGTGAAGTATGCATTTAATTATGCACCTGAAGTATTAGAGTCTGTAGATAATTTACATTCAGACCGTGATTACTTTGTTAAGTTTAATTGCCCTGAGTTTACAAGTCTTTGCCCAATTACGCAGCAACCGGATTTTGCGACCATGTATATTTCGTATATTCCAAATAAAAAAATTGTAGAAAGTAAGTCACTAAAATTATATTTATTTAGTTTCCGCAATCATGGAGACTTCCACGAAGACTGTGTCAATATCATTATGAATGACTTAATTAAACTGCTGGATCCTCGTTATATCGAGGTATGGGGCAAATTTACTCCACGCGGGGGTATATCAATCGACCCTTGGTGTAACTATGGCCGTGCAGGTACGAAATATGAAGAAATCGCAAATCATCGCTTAATGAATCACGATTTATATCCCGAAAAAATTGATAATCGCTAACTGAGTGTTACCACAATTCGTTAAAATCCTTTTATCTTGGGAGGGGGGAAAGATCATGAAGCAAGAAAAAGCATTAGTCGTGTTTAGCGGCGGACAAGATAGTACTACATGCTTGTTCTGGGCAATGAAAAATTTTGGAGAGGTAGAGGTTGTGACATTTAATTATGGGCAACGACATGCATTAGAAATTGAATGTGCAAAACAAATCGCTAATGAATTAAACGTCCATCATCATATTTTAGATATGTCATTACTTAATCAACTTGCTCCGAATGCATTAACACGCGCTGATATTGAGGTGAAGGATGGTGCGGAAGGAGAGTTGCCATCAACGTTTGTACCGGGTCGCAATTTATTATTTTTATCTTTTGCAGGTGTATTAGCGAGACAAATTGGTGCAAAGCATATTATTACAGGTGTTTGTGAAACAGATTTTAGCGGATATCCAGATTGTCGTGATATTTTTATAAAATCATTTAATGTCACAATCAATTTATCAATGGAAGAAGCCTTTGTTATACACACACCTTTAATGTGGTTGAACAAAGCAGAAACATGGTCCTTAGCAGATGAATTAGGTGCATTTGATTTTGTGAAAGAAAAGACCTTAACGTGTTATCACGGTATTAAAGCGGACGGCTGTGGTGAATGTCCCGCTTGTAAGCTGCGTCTGCAAGGAATGCACACATATTTACATACCAAACAGCATATAGGAGGATCAATATGATACGCATTCTATTCTATTTAGTATCAATTGTAACGGCAAATGTACTGACAGCGCGCTTTGCTCCATTAGAATTTTGGATATTCATTATTCCAATGGGATCGTTCTTAATTGGTGCAACCTTTATCTTCCGTGATTTGGTTCAAAATAAACTTGGTCGTAAGAGGACCTATGGTTTTATTTTCTTAGCTTTAGTATTATCAGCAACTGCATCTTATTTATTAGGAGATACTCTAATTATCGTCGCAGCCTCTGCGCTATCATTCTTAATCGCAGAAACAACAGATACAGAAATTTATACACGTTTAAAACTTCCGATGGCTTGGCGTGTCTTTTATAGTGGAATGGTTGGTGGTTTATTAGATTCAGTTGTGTTCGTCATTGTAGGACTAAGCCCATTAGGAGCTGGATATATTCCTTGGTCAGCTGTACCAGCTGCAATTATTGGTCAGATTATCGTGAAAACGGTTATGCAAATGATTGGTGCATATCTATTAGGGCAAGGGTTGTCTTATAAAGAAAAATATCTGGCGAAAGTATAAAAAAGTACAATAAACAAAAAGAACTATCAAATGGCTTTTCCGATACGGTTAAGGGCTTATTGAAGTCCGAGCTTCTTTTTCTCCGGGAATTTAAGAGTTTGGAGTATTTTGAGAAAGAAATGGCGGACTATATCCATTATTACAATCACAAAAACAAATGAAGGCGAAATTAAAAGACCTGAGTCCAGTTGAATACAGAACTCAGGTCTTGAAGCAGCCTAATTATATATGTCTAAATTTCTTGAATCAGATCACACGGGAACCGCTTTTATTTCTTAATGTTTACAGGAAATCACTTTTACACTTTTGACTTTTCCTTTTACCGCTTCTGGCAGATATTCATACGTTTCAAATGGCTTTGGTTGGCCTTTTTTCAAGCTGTCCGCATAGCCTGACAAGACTGCGACCATTTGGTTATTTTCATCTAGTAAAACGGCTGCATAGGATGCATCAAACTCTTCATCTGTCGAATTCACAAGTTTGCCTGTTACTGTGTACATTTTGTACTCATCTTCTTTTAATACAGGGTTTTCCACATTAACACCGACATATTCCTCAGATGCCTTGTCATACTCAGGCACGCAATACACTTTGGCGATGTTCTCTTGTTTGATAGGTTCTTCAATAAAGAGGGTATTCGAAATATAGGTTTTCTCCCCTGGATTGACAATGTGCGGGTAACTGCTTCCGCCCATTTGGGCACCTAATACATTTCCGTCTTTGTCTTCTGCCGCTAAGTCAGAAGAATACAACACTGCTGGGATGTTGCTGGTATTTTCCAGTTCGGCATAGTAGTAAATGGTCGTGTCATCACCGGTTTCGATATAATATTTTTCTTGGGTGAATTCCAAGTTGACTTCCTGCTGATCGTTTTCTTGAACGTTAGTGGTGGTAGAAGTTGTTTCATTGTTTGTGTCTTTTGTTGCGTTCGAACAAGCCGTCAACAACAACGCTCCAAACATAATAATGAAAAATCGCTTCATCACTGTTGTGCACTCCTTTGGTGAAATTAGGATCTTATTATAGCATGGAAGGGAGAGGTATTTTACTGTAATTTCCATTTACAAATAATTTCCAGTTAGAGATGTTGCGTTAATGAAGAACGAAGGAGGAGAACAACATGAATATATTTTTTGAGAACTGGCATATGAATTTCCAAATAATCTAAAAAAACGTGAATGAAGCACTGAGTAAAAAAGAACAAGTATCTGGTTGTTCTTTTTGTCTGTATTACCATGGAACGGTCTTTAGTACGGTTAACCATTTTAAAAATGGAGGTATTTTTCCTTTTGTATAAAAGAAGAAAGATATTGATAGAAATAACAAAAGCATAAGAACTTTAGCTGTTCAAATGCTTTTGTCTGGGTTTAAAAAGTCTCTTATTTTTTATCCTTACAGTGCATGGAAGCTACGTAACCAAAGGTCATACCTGGTCCTAATGTTGCTCCTGGCCCAGGGTAAGAATGCCCCATAATGGATGATGAGCAGTTACCACAAGCGTATACATTATCAAATACAGTGCCGTCTTCTTTGACAACCCTTGCTAATTCGTCTGTAACTACCCCGCCTTTAGTGCCGATATCCCCTGGGTAGACTTTCATTGCATAGTAGGGGGCCTCATTGATTTCAAGTAAATTTGGATTTGGCAAAGAAGGATCGCCGTAATATCGATCATGTGGCGTTTCACCTCTATGGAAATCTAAATCCTTACCATTTCGAGCAAATTCATTGAATCTGTTCATTGTTTTAACTAAATTTCCTTTTGGGATATTTAATTTATTTTCTAGTTCTTCGACTGTGTTCCCTTTCAAAACAACATCATTGTCATAGTATGCTTGAGGGAAATCTTGCCCAGGGAAGAGGCCGGTAAAGATATATCTTTTCTTAGCCCTTGCATCTAAAATAATCCAGGAAGTGATGGCTTTACCGTCTGTTTTTTCATTATGTTCATACATTTTATCAACGAATTCATGATATGGAGTCGGTTCATTAATATATCGATTTCCGTCTTGGTCAACGATAATCATATTCGGCAAGCCTCTATCCGCTACTAAGAAAAATGGCATACCCAAATGATTAATGACAGTAGGTGCACCCCAAACTCTGTCCATTAAACCAAACTTCGCATTCAATTTTGCGAAAGGCTCAATAATATCACCAGTTTGACCTTTTGGTGAGCTTGTCCAACTCACATCTTGTGGACTTGGAAGATATTTATCTCTCTTTTCTTGATCCCGAGAAAATCCACCTGATCCAAAAATTAAGCCTTTATTGATTTTGATTGTTACTTGTTTACCGTTTTCGTTTACGATTAGGCCTGTTACTTTATCGTTTTCGTAAATAAAATCAACAAATGGTGAATCAAGCCAAATTTCACCGTTTAAATCTTTGTAAGTTAGAGCCAATCGAGCTATTAAAGCTCTACCTAATGCGGCATAATCTTTTTTGAATAATTTATGCTTAATTAATCGCCATCCAAGTGTTAAAGAAGCTCTTTTTCCTGCCCAGGACCTGGTGATCATATTCACTTTAACGAAATCCTGTCCTGTCATAACGAAACCTTTTGTATCCATAGCAGGAGGGAGAAGCTTGCTCTTCCAATCTTCTAATTTATTTAAATCAATTACTTTGGGCTCGATCGACCGGCCAATCCCTTTTCCACCCGGATGTGTCGGGTAATAGTCAGAGTAATTATTTGCATAGGAGAATCTCATATGTGGGCTTAAATTATGCATATAATCCAGCATTTCGATCCCTTTTTTCAAATAGGTTTCTTTAATTGTATCACTTACTAAATCACCTACAGTGGAATCTAAATATAATTTAGCCTCTTCAAAACTATCGGCTACACCAGCCTCAACTAAATATCTGTTATTCGGAACCCATACACCGCCGCCTGATAAAGCAGAAGCTCCTCCAAAATGCTTTTCCTTTTCAATTAGCAGTGTACTTAATCCCTCTTTTTTTGCAGTAATGGCGGCAGAAAAACCTGTTGCTCCAGAACCGACTACTACTACATCATATTCGTAATCCCAACCCATTAAAAAATCCCCCTTTGAGTAGTATCTGCGCAAAATAACAAAACCCCTAAATAGAAACCATTAAATATTCAGACAATTAAATTTTACAGTATTTAGAACAGATTATACAATAATATTTGGAAATATTTATTAAATATCAATCAGTAGAAGGACTGAATTGACCCATACTTAATAAATGAGATAAGCATAGAGAGTGAAACGAGAGTTTATTGTAGAAAAATATATAATGTTACACCTGGTATTTAAGAATAATTTAACGAACAATGCCATTCCAATAGGGTGGAAGGTTAGTTTACCAATGGATGCTCAAAAGAAAATAATAGTTGTTATTGAGTTGGCACTTTGAAAATTACAAAATGGTAGATAAATAAGAATTGATGAAGATTAGATAAAGGAGGATCTCTGGATATGTTTTATCGTCTAGATATGTGAAGGGAAATAATCCAAAATAATCAGATCCCGATCAACTTTAGAGGTCAGGATCTTTTTATAGGTTAGAGTGCTCTAATTAGTACACTGTAATTTTTTCTTTTCTTAAAAAAGCTTATATTATCTTAACTTCTACCCAAGCATCGGTAAGAGGGATTCCCCCCAATGTTGCCTCTTTAAAGAATTGTTCTATTGAATCGAATGACTGATCTGCACCAGTGAGACTTTCCAATATCCATTTATTATCTTTCTGTATAACATGGTAGCTATTGTCTTTATACATAAAGCTGGATACGACATTGTAACCATAATCAGTATTTTCTCTTACCATTTCCATCTTTAAATCTTCTATAGAGTAATTAATTTTTTCTGTAATCATATCAGCATAGCTTCTCACATCAGAATCTGTATCATTTTTAAATAGTTCAATGAATTTCTTTAAGGTATCTTCACTAAATTGGTAAGTATAATCATTCCAAATTTTATTAGCTATAGAGATCCTTAAATCATCATCAGGATGTTCGCTCAATTGTAATAACTTTTCGCCATACCAATCTAAATCTGCTTCCTCATCAATAGTATCAAATTGGATAATTTCAGAAAGTGTTTCAGCATCATCTTGTTCGATTAACGATTCAAAGTCTTCCTTACTATATGTCACAATAGAATAGTCTTCGTCATCTGGTAATTCTATTTCCACTACATATAAGTTTTCTAGAAAATCGTCAAAGTTTCTAGCGAGTGTTATTACTTGTGAAATCTCATCATTATTATCTACGTACACAATTGGCGGATTTGAAGAAGTATGCCGATAATCAAAGGCCAGCCAGTAATGACCATCACCATTAAACAAAACAAGGCCTTTAGGCATTTTCCATTCTTCTATTAATTCTTCACTATCTAGTATTCCTCCATTTTTGCCAATTCCATCGAGGTATTCTACTTCTATGAATAAATCGTCAAATACTTCATGCTTGGGAGCGGGATGAGCATTGTAGATGATACTCCCGCCGTTTTGATCTTTTAATAATTTTATGTAGGATTCTGGAAGTTTAACACCCAGCTTTTTTTCGGCCATTTCAATAATTGAATCAGTGACCGGTAGTGGTTTGTAACCTACATCTTTATCCCATATGCTGCTTTTCAAAATCTCTTCACCTAATTTCATATAAATTATTGCTCAATATATAATTCTACAAAGTTCCATTTAATCCTTTACATATATTGGTTGATGGATAATCTTTTGTGTGACTTTAAATAAAATTTGTTTTTAAGAAAAAATGAAAGGAGGATAGAGGAAATGTTGACTAGTGGGCACTCAAATAGGGTGCCTTTTATTTGGTTTTACAGCACGAATTATATAGTTTTGCATATTTTCTATGGAGTATCTAGTTGCTTTTATGATAACTAGTAGAAATATAATCAGTAATAGAGAAGCTGATAAAAACATACTTTATATCGGCTTACAGATAATACCTTCCCAATATAGCAAAAGATACTCCACCTAATTCAAAGGGAGGAGTATCTTTTAGCTTGAGCTGGTAATAGTTTAGCAGAGTTCAAGCGCTGCCTTATAGTGATGCCGAACCATGCGGCTAGGAATGCTTTAATGATGCCGACTGGTAAAAAAGGATAAATACCTGTTACTAAAGCTTCCTGCCAGGTAAGTGCTGCAAATAGTTTTAACCAAACGCATCCAACGGTTAAGGTGATACACATACCGATTAGGTTTGCGAAAAAAGCTTGACTGTATGTATAGGATGTTTTTTCTAACCATAGCCCAATCAGAAAGGCTGTCGGAATGAATCCGATTAAGTAACCGCCCGTTGGTCCAAATAAAATACCTAATCCGCTTGTGAATTGAGAGAATACAGGTAAGCCTATAAGACCGAGTGTTAAATAGACTAATACTGTAATCGTACTGTGTCTGGATCCCAAGATGGTTGCCACAATCCCAACGGCTAATGTTTGTCCTGTAATAGGAATGAGAGGCAAAGGAATGGTGATTTGGGCTAACAGACAGATGATGGATGCACACATTGCTGTGAGAACTAGCTTTTTCGTTTTATTATGAGCCATAGACAGTCACCTCAATCGAAAATAAGTAAACTAATTTAAGTAATAGGTTAACATATTTTGTGGAGATTTAACAAGATTTCTATAAATTAAAATTTAAACAATTGTAATTTATAGAAAATTCTACCAAATCAAACTAATATAGTGATATTATTTAAATGAGTATAAAGATCTAGAGATTAAGGGGGATTCATTTGAGTAAGAAGGCCATAATTATACCAATTATTACAGGTTTTATCATGTTGCTGCTTTATTATGTGTACAATGTAAGACTGGAAACAACTCTGCCTGATGATGGGTGGGGAAGATCAAGCAATTTGAAAGCATCATCAAAATATCCAATGGAATATTACAGTTATCAAATAGATGATGAGTTACACATTTTTATGCCGGATGAGACAGATGTTTCTCACAAAGTATTGGATCAAAATTTCAACATGTTAAAAGAAGAATCTATCCAAGCCGAAGTGGCGCCGGCAGAACCAATTTGGGCGTCCGAGGGTCAGCTGATTTATATGGATGATGATAAGTTAACCATCAACCAAGAGGGAACGGATCAGGTAATCGCTCAAGACATTACTTCTTTTTCACCTACCCAAGCTGGAGTTCTCTTTTGGAATAAGAATGAACTAAAAGAATATAATGCAGGTACAGGTCAAACAAAGCTTATACATACATATGATCAACCTATTTACACAGGATTGCAGGCTAAAAATGGTAAGTCCTTTTTAGTAGGACTTCAAATATCTGATTCCGAGGTTCATTTTTATTCATTGTATAATGGAAAATTAAAAGAGCTGCTCGAGCATTCAGCAACTGGCGGGGAAACAATTGAGAATATCATCTATGATGCCGGAGACAAAAAAGCTACAGCTATTATCGAAAAGTATTCGATGGCACAGGGACAAAGGGCCTATCAAGCGTTGGAGTTAAGCTTTGATTTAGCTACTTCAAAAGTTGAAAAAAATGAGAAGTATACTTTTTATGATGAGAAGAATGGGAGTGAGTTAGATAATCCTCGCTATTTGCAGATTTCCTACCAGGATGATAAGCCGGCAATTTTATTTGTTGCTGAGGGCAGTCGAGTTGCAAAGCGTTCTGGGTATAATGTTTACTATGCCACGCAGCAAAAAGGAGCCTGGGTAGCTGAGAGGAGAAGTAATACGGAAGACACACCTGCCAGACCTCAATGGCTTGATCAGAATTATATAACTTGGCAAACGTTTGATGGGAAGGAATATGTGTTGAACGGCACAACGGATGATGATCGATATATCGAATCTTCACAAAAAATAACCAAAGAAGATTATACCTCCGCTCTATATTATTCTATTTCTGGCATATTCAGCGGCTTTTTTATGCTAGTGCTTGGACTGGTATGGGTTGTTCCTCCATTGGTCTTTTACGGAATCCTGTCGTTTATCAAGAGTGATATTTTCGAAAGGAATGAACGCAGTTGGGTAGAGCCGGTGGGAATTCTGCTCTATATCGGTACTATGATCTATATGCTGAATGAGGTCTTATCAGAAAGGTCATTCTTTGCGGCTCCATCATATTTAAACTTCGATGGTAGCTTGATTATTTGGCCTTTAATCATCAGTATTGTTACGTATATGATCTATCGCTGGGTGATGAAGGAAGATACAGGTTTATTTGCTGGATTATTTTACTACATAGGCTATAATTTATTAGTTATGACCTGTTTATTTGGGCCATACTTATTGTGAATAACGTTAAGAAGAATACCAGGCAATCATGAAACGATTGTCTGGTTATTTTGTCGTATCGGGTGTATGAATATAACGTTACCTGCAAAATCCCAAAATCAATTTAGTAAGAGATTTCACTGCTCGGTTTATATAAATCAATATAATGGATGGGTAAATCACTAGTGAATGTAATTATTCGTTTAAATATCTTAAAATGAGTGAAAAATTCATCAAATAAGAGAGTTTCCTGTGAATTAAAGTCATACACGGACAAAAATTGTTCCATTATTTCACACGTCTCCGGGTCATTCAATATTCCATGAACTTCAAGCGGCACTTCAAATTTTAAATAAAGATGATCTAACCCAAAATCAGAAAAGACCAAAGCAATTTGATTTCTGTACATGATTCCACCTCCAATAAGCAGTATGGTGATTTGTTTAGTCTTTCAAACAGGAATTCTTGAAATATATAAAGAAAGGATAGGTGAAAGAGTGATAAGTAGTATAAATCAGGAGATTGAAGAGGAGAAACAACGGCTCGAATTTATAAAAAAATACATGCAGGTTGTCATTGATACAGCTGAAACAAACAAAGAACAATTTATGGAAAAAATGAAGGACATTTTTAAAGATGAAGACTGGGTAGAGAGTGCGGGGTATTCGCAGCTTTTAACGAGTGCAAGCTTCTATCAGCTATCAAGGTCCGAACTGGAAAGTTTAATTAAGGCATTACCTAAACCATATTTTGCGCGGGTTGATTTCACTTCTCGTGAGGCTGGCGGAATGGAGAAGCTTTATTTTGGAAAGACATCCTTATTCCAACGTGACAATCAGGAGCAATTGATCATCGATTGGCGTTCACCTATTGCTAATTTATACTATGAAGGCCGGTTGGGAGAAGTGAGTTACACATCAGAAGGTGAAACTTATGACGGTACCATTAGTCTAAAAAGGCAATTCATCATTGAGGATGGAGAGTTGCTTGACATACGGGATATCGATGTTACGACGGTGGATGAATTATTGCAGGAGTCTCTTGCCGGCAGTTCTGCCAATCGATTAACAGAGATTGTTGCAACGATTCAGGAGGAGCAGAATCAAATCATACGAGCGGATTTAAATAAACCTATTATTGTGCAGGGAGCTGCAGGAAGTGGGAAGACAACTATTGCTTTGCACCGTATTTCATATTTTTTGTATCACTATAAAGATGTATTCCAGCCTGAGCAATTATTAATTTTAGCACCAAGCTTTTTATTCCTTGATTATATTTCAGAGGCACTCCCGGAACTCGGTGTTGAGAAAGTAAGGCAAATGACCTTTCAGGGATATGTGGAAGAGGTGCTGGGGAAGAAAATTAAATTGACAGAGGATACTAAGCTTCGTGACATCCTCAAGGATCAACAATTCGTTCACATCTCAAGCATCAAAGGTTCCTCTCTATTTCAAGGGGTGCTTGACCATTATGTTGAAGAAATAAAAACCAGTTTAATGGTGCATGAAGACTTTCGGGTTGATAAGTTTAAATTGTATACAGCAAAACAGTTTAATCATCTTTTATACAATGAGTATACATATTTGCCGCTTTATAAACGAATCGAGAAACTAAAAAAAGTCCTTCAAAATCAAGTACGTTTGAATAAAGATAAAATGCTGAAAAAAGTAGTTCAGCATTATGAGGTCAGAATTGACAGGGCCTTAAACTGGAAGGGTGATGAGAAAAAGCGGAAGCAATACATTTCGCTGGCTTTGGATAAAAAAGAGGCGAGGATCAATGATCTGAAAATGGAAATCAAAAAAGCCGTCCAGGATTATATGAGCTATTTTGATAAGAGAGATATATGGACACTTTATAAAGAATTATACAGCGACCCGGACAGGCTGGTTCAATACTCAGATCATAAACTCAGTAAAAAAGAGGCGTTAGAGCTTTGCGAAAGCAGTCAGAATATCTTTTCTAAGAAAAAATATGAGCTTGAGGACTTGGGCCCTATTCTGTATTTATATGCAAAAATTTATGGAGTTAAGCCGGAGAAAAAGGCAAAGAATGTAGTGATTGATGAGGCGCAGGATTATAGCTTTTTGCAGCTTCAAGGGCTTAAAACAGCTTTGGAAACAGATATGTTTACCCTTGTCGGTGATTTGGCGCAGGGCATCCATTCTTACCGGGGAATAACCGACTGGCAGGAAGTAAGAAAATCCATTTTTCCAAGAGCCATTTATCGAGAGCTGAAAAAGAGTTACCGAACAACCGTCGAGATTATGAATGAAGCCAATCAATTATTAAAACGGCTATCCACTTCATTTCCGGAGGTTGAACCAATCATTCGACATGGCAAACCACCTGTATTTTTAGAGATCACATCTGATGAGGAATGGGCTGAACAGATGTCTAATCAAGTAAGGAAGTTAAAGGAAGAAAAATTCAATACTTTCGCGATTATTACAAAGACTGAGGAAGATGCAGCGATTGTAAATTCCATTCTTAAACAGCATACTGAGCTAGACCTCTATTTACTTGAAGAAACGACATCTATTCCAAAGGATAAAATAGTAATTGTACCGTCGTACTTAGCGAAGGGATTGGAGTTTGATGCTGTATTTGCTGTCACATATAATGAAGTATACTCGGATAACCATGAGATCGATATTAAACTATTGTATGTTGTAATGACCAGAGCTCTTCACCGACTGATACTAATGGGGAAACAGAAGAGGGCATTTATTCTCTAACATTTGTTGGAGAAAATGTCCCTTTTTCTATTTGTTTTGGAAAACACGTTTACCGTATATAGGTAAGCGGTTGTAAGTAGTGTAAAATAGATAAGTAGATTGGATTAGGGAGGTAAGGCAGGGAGAATGAGAAATACAGTTTTAGAAGTCAAATCAATCAGCAAACAAATAGCTGGTTCTGATATCCTTAAAAATATCAGCTTTGAAATAGAAGAAGGCGAAATTTTCGGCTTAATTGGACCCAATGGTGCTGGAAAAACGACCTTAATTCGAGTGATTTGCGGACTTATGAAGAAAAATGCCGGCCAGATTAGAATCATGAATCACGAGGTAGGAACGTCTTTTGTTGACGCCATCAAACATGTAGGAGCTATTATTGAAAATCCAGCCTTTTACGATTATTTAACTGGGTGGCAAAATTTAGAATTATACGCTAATTTATATTCGAATATATCATCTGATAGAATAGAAGAAGTTGTTGAATTAGTCAACCTGACAGAAAGAATCGATGACAAGGTACATACATATTCGTTAGGAATGAAACAGAGATTAGGAGTCGCCCAGGCCATTTTGCACAAACCGAAGATTTTGATTTTGGACGAGCCAACAAACGGGTTGGATCCAGAAGGAATGCGTGACTTACGCAATCATCTTCTCTATTTGGCCAAAGAAGAGAATATATCGATTCTCATTTCCACTCATCTATTATCTGAGGTTGAAATGCTTTGTGATCGAATTGGCATCATAAAAGCGGGTGAATTATTGGAGATCACAAATGTAAAAATGGATCATCATGTGCTTATTATTGAGGTGGATGATATCCAACATGCTCTGGCTGTATTAGATGCAAATTATGAGGTTATTTCATATAAGGGAAATCTTATTCGCTTATCAGTTGAGAAAAAGGATATCCCGATGCTTAATGAAATGCTGGTTCTGAATAAAGTGAGCGTGTATCAGCTTGCTTATGACCAAAATCAGTTGGAAGACACCTTTTTACAGACGATTTCAGCGAGGGAGGTTGGAATTTCGTGAGGTCATTACTTTATAACGAACACTATAAAATGACAAATAACAAAATGGTCAGATACTCCTTTCTGGTGATGCCTTTGTTGATTTGTTTATTACCATTCTTTTTTACAAAACTGATTAAAGGAACAGACGGAAATGTGATTGACTTTATGTCTGTGCTATCCAACTTCCTAATCATCACGATATTTCTAGCGATTGGTTTGGCGGGGAGTATACTGGCTAATGAATTTCAAACAGGAACAATTAAACTGTTATTGATCCGTCCGAGAACAAGGTCAATGGTCTTATTTGCCAAATGGCTTACGATTCAATTGTATGGTATATATTTATTAACCACTACATTTATCTTTTCCTGGCTTATTGGAGGAATCATTTACGGCTTTGGAGCGGGCTATGGGCTTATGTTTCAAAAGTTATTGTTAACGTATGGAATTACGTTTTTGGAATTGATGCTGATTTCAACCTTTACATATGCAGTATCTGTCGTATTTAAAAATAGTGCCTTTGCAATTGGGTTTGGAATAGCTGCGTTACTTGGCGGGAAGTTTGTAACGGAAATTGCAGAGTTGCTGGAGCTGTCCCTTGGCAAGATTTTGCTCTTTGCCAATACACAGTGGGACCAATACTTATTCGGTAATACACCTATCCTGTCTGGAATGTCACCAGGCTTTTCGATCATCATCCTTATCATGCATTTCATTTTCTTTTATGGTGTTGCTTGGTTTTTCTTTGCAAAAAGGGATATAACAGTATAAAGTAAAGGCCTGAAAGGGTGAGAATGATGATTATTAGTGCCAGCAGGAGAACAGATATACCTGCGTTTTACTCTGAGTGGTTTATGAATCGAATCAGAGAAGGCTATTATATGAAGGTGAATCCTTTTAATCGTCATCAAACAAAGAAGGTGTCACTTTTGCCGGTAGATGTGGATGCAATTTGTTTTTGGACAAAGAATCCAAAACCGATGAATCCCTATATTCCTGAATTGGTGGAGATGGGCTACCGTTTAATGTTTCAATATACTCTAAATGACTATCCAAAAGAGATTGAGCCAGGGATGCCAAGTTTATCTAACAGAATGAAAGAGTTCCAGTATATATCTGATTTAATCGGGCAGGAGAAAGTAATCTGGCGATACGATCCCATTGTGTTAAGCAATAAAACGAATGTGGAGTATCATATCGAGCGATTTACTCATATAGCAAAACAATTATCCGGGTTTACTACGCGTGTAGTGATTAGTTTTCAAGATTTTTATACGAAGACAAAAGGTAGACTTGCTAATCTGGAAAAGGTGGAGGGCTATCAATTCGATGACTGGCTTGACCCTAACAATCGGTCAGCTTTAAATGCATTGACCCGTACCATTGGTTCAGTTTGCAAGCAATATGGAATGGTACCAGAGACTTGTTCGGAGATTATTGACTTGGATACACACGGAATCAAACATGGCGCGTGTATTGATAAAAACTTTATTGAAGAAGTATTTAACCTGCAATTATCCGGTAAAAAGGATAAATACCAACGGGCTGAATGTGGGTGCATGGAGGCAGAAGAGATGGGTTCATATGATACATGCCCATTTGGCTGCGTATATTGCTATGCGGTAAGAAGTCCGAAGCTGGTGCAGACAAATAGACAAAAACATGATCCAACTAGTCCTTATTTACTGATAAACGAGTAAAATAATGATATACTTAAGGATCGTATAAAGGAAGCGGTGAAGAGTTAATGAGTTATTTACAACCAGGTATTAAAGCAACATTAACAGTGGAAAGAGAGGTTTCATTCGGATACTTTCTTTCTAATGGTGAAGAAGATGTTTTGCTTCACACACATGAAATCGTTGGTGATCTTGAAATAGGGCAAGAAATAGAGGTTTTCTTATTTAACGATAAAGAAGGCCGATTGACAGCCTCCATGAAATTGCCAACCATTACTGAAGGTGATTATGATTGGGTTCCGGTCGTGGATGTTCATCCAAGCCACGGGGTTTTCCTTGATATCGGACTTCAAAAGGATTTATTGATCTCCAGTGACGATTTACCAAAATTAAAAAGCCTATGGCCAGAAGTAGGAGACCAGCTTTATGTTACATTAAAAGTCGACAATAGAGGCAGAATGTTTGGTCGTCTTGCTACTGAAACCGTTGTACAGGAATTAAGCGAGCATGCTCCTGAATCAATAAAAAATAAAGATTTTGAGGGAAGAGCTTACCGTTTATTAAAAGTAGGCACCTTTATTTTAACAACAGAAGGGTACCGCTGTTTCATTCATGAGAGTGAACGTGCGAATGAACCAAGGCTGGGTGAATTGGTCAAGGGCAGAATTATTGAAGTTAAGCCTGATGGCAGTACAAACGGCTCGTTGCTGCCACGTACGCATGAACGCCTTGATGAAGATGCGGAAGCAATCTTTACTTATCTTGAAAGCCGCGGGGGCAGCATGCCTTATTGGGATAAATCGAATCCGGAGTCTATCCAAAAACGTTTTGGTATGAGTAAAGCAGCTTTTAAACGTGCACTCGGCCGACTAATGAAGGATCGCAGAATTACACAAGAGGATGGCTGGACGAAGATAACGAAACAATAAGGGGAATGGATATGAATATACTTTGGGACTTTGACGGCACTTTATTTGATACCTATCCCGGTTATGCGAGAATGGTCAAAAGTGCAGTGGAGACACCTCTTTCGGAGGAAGAAATCTTTTCCTTGCTAAAGGTGTCGTTTGGCCATGCGTTCAACGAACTTAAGCTAACCGAAGAACAAATTAAACATATTCATATACTTGAAAGGCAGTTAAAGCCCTTGGATTTCAAACCGTTTCCGGGAGTGAAGAATGTGCTGGAGGCAGCGGATTTAAATGTAATCATGACGCATAAATACCGTGAAGGTGCCGAGAGTATTTTAAAAGCAAACGGAATGGATCAATATTTCACAGAAATAGTAGCCATTGATGACGGATATCCAAAAAAACCTCATCCAGCAAGCTATCAGTACCTGCACGATAAGTACCGTATTGATCTCGCGGTTGGGGATAGGGAGTTAGATATTTTACCTGCCAAAAGTATTGGAATCAAAACCTGCTTATTTCAGAATGATACGCCAGGTGCGGATTATTATGTTAATAGCTATGAAACGTTTTTTGAGATTGTTAAAAGATAAGTTAAGTTCAACAGGTGGAGAGAGAACAAATTGTTCTTTCCCACCTGTTTTGCTTTTTATGGATAGATTATAACGAATCCCTTGCTGGAAATAGATTTTTAACATATATACTTTACTAATAAGATTGCTGGATTAGGAGAAAAGAATAGATATGAGGTTAAATAGCCATTAATAGAGCCGTTATTCAGAATAATAGAGCCAATTTTAGTGATAATAGAGCCGATTCTGACTAGAATTCAGCCGAATTCAGCAATAATTGAGCGAATCAGTAAGGAAATAGAGCGGATTAGTTTTCCATTGGATATTTTCTCAATCTTTAGGATGTATAGCGATAAATGAACATCCCATGAGTACAATTATGTAATTCAGTATCTGTAAGGGTTATTTCACATATTTAAGATTTACATTAAATTTTGAATCCTCAAAGCGAAATATCTTTACATACCAAATAATTTATCCTTATAATTTAATTTACTAATCAAAAGATAATTTAAAGAAATTTGATTACTGAAGGAGTTAGAAAGTTGAAAATAAAAGACTTTACTTTAACAGCCATTTTTTTATCTATTATTCTATTATTTGCGTTTACACCATTTGGTTTTATTCATTTAGGTGTAATTAAAGCAACCTTAATTCATATTCCAATTATTATTGCCTCTATTATTTTAGGCCCAAAGATAGGTGCGTTATTGGGATTAGTATTTGGATTTACTAGTATTGCTGTAAATACGATTACTCCGACATTATTATCATTTGCTTTTTCACCAGCAATTCCCGTATTAGGAACAGATCAAGGAAGTTTTTGGGCGTTATTTATTGCCATTGTTCCAAGAGTAATGATTGGATTTATACCTTACTATATTTTTAAAGCATTTCGTAATGCTATAACAAAGAAAAATTCGCTTCAAAAACCTGCTTTATTTATTACAGCTTTAGTGTCCACTTTTATGCATACATTCTTGGTTATGGGTTCTATTACCTTTCTATTTCAGGATGCCTATGCAGAGGCTATTAACGCTGGCAGTACAAGTGCCATTTATAAAGCTGTTTTAACTGTGTTTTTTACAAATGGACTTGCCGAAGCACTCCTTGCCGGGATGGTAACGATGGCGGTAGTTCCGCCTTTATTAAAGATTTCGAGAAGATAAACTCATGTCACTATTTCTGAATATCAATTAAGAAATGTCAAACTCACATATTAATTTGAACGCCATTTTGAATATCAATATTCAAAATGGCGTTTTTTATAGTTGCTGTTTGGATTGAACTTATTATCAAGTGTTATAGAAGTTACTAAGTATAGAGTAATTTCAAGGAAAATAAGCAGTACGTGTCGTCTATAATCAATTTTTCCAACTACGCGGCTTTATACTATTTTCGTGGGATTAAATTGTGAAAAGTAATGATATTTTGTATATAATTGTTAAATAAAGCGATCCGATTTGATTGTCGAATGCTATGCATGGTTTATTGTCTTTTTCATTCAGTTAAAGGGACGTTTTATTCGAAAAAAAGTAAAAAAGGAAATCGTAGGTGATAGTGTTGTTCTTAAAGAGAATTCAACTTGAGCATGAAAACATACCTTCTTATAATGAGTATCCTTTCTCTATTCCTTCAATAAAGAATCTTCACCAATTGAATTTGAAAATCAATGTTACATTTTTTGTTGGGGAAAACGGTTCAGGAAAATCTACACTTCTAGAAGCAATTGCTGATAAATGTCAGTTTAATACAGCAGGTGGAGGGCGGAATAATACTTATAATGTTCATGCTTCAGAATCCGCACTTGGCGAATATATAAGGCTTTCGTGGCTTCCTAAAGTCACAGACGGTTTTTTTCTTAGAGCAGAGTCATTTTATAATTTTGCTTCTCATATTGATGAAGTAAAAGCTTATAATGCCTATGGCGGACGTTCTTTGCATCAACAATCTCATGGCGAGTCTTTTTTGTCCCTCTTTTTAAACCGATTTAAAGGGAGAGCCATCTATTTATTAGATGAACCAGAAGCTGCCTTATCACCCCAGCGACAACTTTCATTTTTGAAAATCTTACATGATTTAGTCACTGCAGGGGACAGTCAATTTATAATCGCTACACATTCTCCAATTCTTTTAGGATATCCCAACGCCACAATTCTAAGTTTTGATAACGATACAATTAAAGAGATAGATTATGAAATGACAGATCACTATCAAATAACGAATTACTTTTTACAAAATAGACACAAGTTTTTGCGAGAGATATTAGAAGATTAATCATCCAGAAGACACCGTATGTAGTCGTTTGATTAAGATTAAGGCTTTAATTATGGAGAAAATACAGAAGGATTTAAGCTGTTTTGTAATTTTTTATATTTAACAAGGCACTAATCCAAATTATAAGAAAAAGACTATCAGTTAAAATTCACTGATAGTCTTTTGCATTCATTACTTTTTAACTGTCTCTAAATACTCATCATACGTCATTTGTTTGTCGATGATGCCATCTGGAGTAATTTCGATAATACGGTTTGCAATCGTTTGGATAAACTGGTGGTCATGAGATGTGAAGATCATGGCACCTTTGAAATTAATCATACCGTTATTGACTGCTGTGATGGATTCCAAGTCTAGATGGTTCGTCGGTTCATCCAAAAGAAGAACATTTGCTCCGCTGAGCATCATTTTGGATAGCATACAACGAACTTTTTCGCCACCGGAAAGAACAGACGGTTTCTTCATTACTTCTTCACCAGAGAAGAGCATTCTTCCGAGGAAACCGCGAAGGAATGATTCGCTTTCATCCTGTGGAGAGAATTGACGAAGCCAATCCACTAGAGTTTGCTCGTTTCCTTCAAAGAACTCAGAGTTGTCTTTAGGGAAGTAGGATTGTGAAGTTGTAACTCCCCATTTGAATGTTCCTTCATCAGCTTCCATTTCACCCATTAGGATTTTAAATAGAGCTGTTTTGGCATTATCATTTTGACCAACTAAAGCGATTTTGTCGTCTTTATTCATAATAAAGCTAACATTGTTCAGTACCTTTTCTCCATCAATCGTTTTGGATAGACCTTCTACACGCAGAAGATCATTACCAATTTCGCGCTCTGGAGTGAAGTGTACATATGGATAACGGCGGGATGAAGGTCTAATATCATCGAGCGTAATCTTTTCCAATAATTTTTTACGGGAAGTGGCCTGTTTAGATTTAGAAGCATTAGCACTGAAACGGGCAACGAATGCTTGTAATTCCTTAATCTTTTCTTCCTTTTTCTTATTGGACTCAGCTGTTAATTTTTGTGCCAATTGGCTGGACTCATACCAGAAATCATAGTTTCCGACATACAATTGGATTTTTCCGAAATCAAGGTCTGCAATATGTGTACATACTTTATTCAAGAAATGACGGTCATGGGATACAACAATTACCGTATTCTCAAAGTTGATTAAAAATTCTTCAAGCCATTGAATAGCTTTGATATCAAGGTGGTTGGTAGGCTCATCGAGTAATAATACGTCCGGTTTGCCAAATAAAGCTTGTGCAAGCAATACTTTTACTTTTTCTCCACCATCTAGCTCAGCCATCTTTTTGTTGTGTAATTCTTCTGGTATCCCTAACCCTTTAAGTAGGATTGCTGCATCAGGTTCTGCTTCCCAACCATTCAGTTCAGCAAATTCACCTTCAAGTTCTGCTGCTCTCATACCATCTTCGTCGGAGAAGTTTTCCTTCATATAAATAGCATCTTTTTCTTTCATAACTTCATAAAGTCGGGCATGTCCCATAATAACTACTTGAATCACTTCAATATCTTCATATTCGAAGTGGTTTTGCTTTAAGACTGTAAGGCGCTCTCCAGGGCCAAGGCTGACAGTTCCAGATTGAGGCTCTAGCTCACCTGATAAGATTTTAAGAAAAGTAGATTTTCCGGCACCGTTGGCGCCAATTAATCCATAGCAGTTTCCAGGTGTAAATTTAATATTTACATCTTCGAACAATTTTCGGTCTCCAAAGCGAAGACCTACGTTATTTACAGTAATCATGTATTTCATTTCCTCCGTTTGCTGGTATCTAGCAAATTATATCACCACATGTACACATTTTGAAAGAGAAGTGCTAACATTCTCGTGTTTTAGTCAGAAAACAGCACTTTGGCGATGGTAATTTGTGTAAAACAGCTTCTTCGATAGCTATAAAGACAAAAAATCCAGTACTAACAGAATCAATAGATAAAGCGCTTACTGATATACTTTTCTGTAAATTTGTTACATTAACGTAATATTAGTGACATATATGTAATAGGTTTAACATCTATTTGTTCTTAACAACTATTTTAGTTAGCTGGTAGGATAATGTCTGAAATTCATTCGGTCAAAATAAAGGAGGTTAGCCCGATGAATCAATTGATTATTGCAGTATTAATCTCAACATCACTTGCGGGAGTCATACAAGGTGGCTTCGTTTCCTCATCAAATAATAATAAAACTCAACATATAGATCAGCAGCCAACAGCTGAAGTAAGTCAAGTAGTGAAAGATGATTTGACTGATTTTATGTTTATAGATATGCCTGAAAAAAAGACAAGCTCTACAATCATTCAGAATGATAAAGAGTTTGAGCATACTTCATATGAATCTATTAATTCAAGCATTAAAGATACAGAAATGAACATACAATCATCTGCTAACGCTGCTGCCGATGCAACAGATCGAGTCGAAACGAAAGACGTGC
Organism: Bacillus sp. FJAT-27986; assembly: GCF_001685035.1. NCBI lineage: Bacteria > Bacillati > Bacillota > Bacilli > Caryophanales > Bacillaceae > Bacillus > Bacillus sp. FJAT-27986. Next base: position 51,675 of record NZ_MAYV01000012.1, read on the forward strand.
AATCGACTGAACGTAGAACAGACTTATCTAAGATAGAAAAGGCTGTAAAGACGGAAAAGACTCAGGAAAATAAGGTTATTAAAACACCTGCAGTTGAAGATAAAGATGAGGTAAAAGAAACATCTGTAAAATCACCAATTGAAGAAGAGGTAAATAAAAATACAGAAACTGCCGTAACTTCTGAAGTTGAAGAAGTAGATGAAGAAATAAATACATCTGCTGAAAACTCTGAGCAGGATGAGAAAATCATTACTGTTAAGGCAACAGCTTATACCGCGGATTGTGAAGGTGGAACTGGTGTCACATACACTGGTATAGATCTTAAAGCTAATCCTAATCAAAAAGTAATTGCTGTTGACCCATCTGTAATTCCACTGGGCACAAAAGTTTATGTGGAAGGGTACGGACATGCAATTGCCGGAGATATTGGAGGAGCAATTAAAGGTAATAAAATTGATGTTTTTATTCCATCACAAAGTGAAGCGGAAGACTGGGGTATTAAAACAGTTGATGTGAAAATTTTGGAAGACTGATAGGTTTTTTGATTGGTCATGAAAAGCAATCCAAGCACGCTGGATTGCTTTTTCCTTTCTATTCTAGTAAAAGAGGGGTAGTATCAATACCATATGTTTTAGTCAATTACATAAGTGTATAGAAGGAATTTAAAATTTAGGAATAGAGCGACAGTTTATTTTTTTCGTGATTTGTAGTAAAATTTAATTCTTTGACGGGGAATTATTATATTTTTAGTTTTTGAATCAATATGGAGGAATTCTGATGACAACTGCAACTGTAGATGAATATAATTTAGAGAGTTTGCTGGATTCATTAAAGATGGATGCTTTAAAGAATATCCGCAGAAATCTAAATTTAAAAAACATGAGTTCATTAAGAAAAAAAGAATTGGTAGCAGCACTGGCTGAGAAAATACCAGCTTCTGTCCCTGAGAAGGTTCAAATGATGGATCTTCATCAATACACAGCTATTGTAGCGATGTTGACAAAAAGCGGGATTATGCCAATCGAACAAATTGGACTTGAAAATGTATTTTACTTATCAAGTATCGGATATATCCACCCTTCCAAAGTGGAAGATCAACCAGTGGTTGTAATGCCGACTGAAGTAATGAAACAATTTTACAATTTAAATCCAAAAGAAATCATGACTGTCATTAACCGTAATCAAAAAGTGACAAACATTCTTTTTGGGTTAATTCGTTATTATGGATTTATAGAGGTTGAAAAAGCTCATAAATTGATTGAAGGATATATCCAGGAAGAAGTGGATATTGAATGGTTGCACAATTACATTCGATATTTGGAAGATTTCTATGGAGATTTCCGTCTAGATGATGAATATATTATTCATGATACTATCAAGGAATTAGATGGATTTAAACAGGCTCAGGCAAGCAGAGTAGGCTTGAAATACTACCATATTCCTGCTGAAACTATGGTAAACGTGAACCGGTACGAGCCATTTGAAAGAACAGAGCAAATGGTTGAATTCATTCACTATTTATCAGATACGTATTCTTTGAAACAAGAAGAAGCAGCAGAATTGGCAGACCGTTTTATCTTTAAAGTTCAATTCGGAGAATCCTTGCCTGATGTGGTGAAATGGTTTGGAGAACAAATTGAATTTGAGTCAGAAAAAGATATTAATGCACTGGTTGAAAAAATGGTTACTGTCGTAAACAATACAAGACTATGGATTTTAAAAGGTCACACACCTTCTGAATTATCCTCTCCATCTGCTAGTAAACCTGCAGCTTCTGCTCCAGTTCTAAAAACTCAACCAAAAGTAGGCAGAAATGAACCTTGCCCATGCGGCAGCGGCAAAAAATATAAAAAATGCTGCGGTAAAGCTTAATCTCATACAGGTAACTTGTGAACATGGTGTGTACCTCGTGGCGTTTGCTACGGGGGATATGCCGTGTTTTTTATTTTTAACAAAGAAGTAGATGTAAGAACAGTCATAAGTTGATTACTTTATCATCATTCTTAAATGCGTTATAATCATCCAAAATAGAGCGAGGAGGGTATGAATGGAGGATTTTGAATCTTTAACATTGCCAACCTATATCAAGCCTGGATTGGATATTGTATTTTGTGGGATTAATCCTGGCAGAATTTCTGCTCTAAAAGGGTATCATTTTGCGAATCCAGCGAATTTGTTTTGGAAGGGTTTGTATTTGGGTGGCATTACGCCGTATCAGTTTAAACCTGAGGAGACGGCAAAGCTCTTGGACTATGGTTACGGAATAACTGATATTGTCGGCAGGGCAACAAGATCTTCTTCTGATTTGAAAAAAGATGAATTTATAGAGGGTGCGGCTGACCTAAGGAATTTAATCACTCAATACAAGCCTAAATGTTTATGCTTCATTGGGATTACTGCCTTCCGCTATGCAACAAACCGTCTTAAAGGCAAAGTAGAACCAGGTCTTCAGGACGGCTTGTTTTTTGCTACACCTGATTGGGAAGGCTGCTATATCTTTGTTGTTCCATCTACAAGCGGGGTAAATGCCCATTATACGAGAGAAGAACGAATAGACTATTTCCGGCAATTATATGAGTGGAATAAATCTCAAAAATAAATAGGTATAATATCTGCTGACAGAGGCATGATATGGTTAGAAAGTTCAGCAGATTATTGACATTTCTGAAAATGTGCCGTATTATAAGGTATAATGTTTATCTTTATAAAATTGACCGTAAATAGACATTCACTTATTATAAAGTGTTCTCTTTTTTACAGAGCGGTACTTTTTATAATAGGTGAATCTTTATTTATCACACATTTTTGGAGGTAACAAAATGAAAAACGGTAAAGTAAAATGGTTTAATGCAGAAAAAGGTTTCGGATTCATTGAAGTTGAAGGCGAAAATGATGTATTCGTACATTTCTCCGCTATTCAAGGCGAAGGTTTCAAATCTCTAGAAGAAGGCCAAAGCGTACAGTTCGACGTAACAGAAGGCGCTCGCGGACCTCAAGCTGAAAACGTAATTAAGCTTTAAGAAGTATGCGAATAAAGGCTATCCCAGGTATGGATAGTCTTTTACTACATAATTAACTTCTAAAAGAAAGGTGTGCCGGTTATGTATAATCGAAAAAATGTTGAGGAAATAATCCCTGAAGAAACGAAGGTGTGGGAATGTACTTCTGATGATTGTAACGGTTGGGTACGTGACAATTTCAAAGCTACAGCAACACCTAAGTGTCCATTATGTGGTAGTGAGATGACAGAAGGAATTAAAATGCTTCAAGCGATTAATAATCCTAGACGGAACGATTAAGCCGTCCAGCTTTCTCACAGAAACAGACCATTGAATATGTGGTCTGTTTTTTTTTGTCTTGTTTTTTATTTTGTGAATTTAACAGTATTTTCAATAGATCAAAATGAAACCATTTATTCGTCTTAATCGTATGTAGGGGTATGTAAACACTACAGAAAAGAGGTATCCCAACTGTGAATTTGCCTTATGAACAAGAATTAAATGAATGGAAAGAATTTTTAATTGGCTATAAGTTTGCATTAAGTGAAATGAATACAAAACTGGAAATATTAAATCAGGAATTTGAATTGATTCACAATTACAATCCAATCGAACATATTAAATCGAGAATGAAAAGTCCACAGAGTATTATGAAAAAATTAAAACGAAAAAACCTAGATATTACGGTTGAAAATGCACAGCAGAATGTCCGTGATATAGCCGGGATTCGTATTTCCTGTTCGTTTACGACGGATATTTATGCGATTGTTGATGCCCTTGGAAAACAGGATGATATACATATTATTGAGATTAAAGATTATATTAAAAACCCTAAGTCAAACGGGTATAGGAGCCTTCATTTGATTACGGAAATACCAGTGTTTTTTTCGAACTGTAAAAAATGGATGCCGGTGGAAATACAAATTAGAACCATTGCCATGGACTTTTGGGCGAGCCTGGAACATAAAATTTATTATAAATTCTCTAAGGATGTACCTGAGCATCTACTCCAAGAATTAAAAGGGTCTGCCGATATGATTGCAGAATTGGACGATAAAATGCTCAGAATTAATGAAGAAGTTCAGATATATAAAGATATTGATAAATTAATGAGTGAAACCAAACTTTAATTAACCTCCTTCTTCCATTAAAAAAATGTGTCAAAAAGGTAAAAAAGGGGAAGATAGAGGTAAAAGGAAGTGAGGTATAGCTCATGACGATGTTAAGAGAAATTATGACCACAAATGTAGACTATGTTACACCGCTTGATAATGTATATGAGGTTGCTTTGAAAATGAAAGAAGATAATGTAGGAATCATTCCTGTCTGTGAGGATAATACATTGATTGGCATCATTACGGACCGCGATCTGGTTGTGGACGGAATTGCTGAAAAACGGCCAGGTTCAACTAGGGTAACAGATGTGATGCATCAAAATGTTGTGACTGCAAACCCTGATACAACAGAGGAGGAAGCAGCTGCACTAATGGCTCAACATCAAATTAGGCGTCTGCCTGTCCTGGAAAACGGTAAACTTGTTGGAATTGTATCCTTAGGTGATTTGGCCGTAAGCTATACCGGTAATGACGAAGCCGGTGAAGCTTTGCAGGATATTTCAGAAGAAAATTAAGAAAAAGCCGAGTATATATATTCTTCATAAAAGCGGAAATTAGAAATATCCATATTAAGTGATTATGTGACAAGGCAATCAAACAAAACAGGGTATTCTCAAAATCTGAGAATACCCTGTTTTAGTTACTATTAAGGGTGAAGCAAAGAGATTTCAATAGTCCCTACTTTATATGAATGATGTTCTTTCAATTTCATTTAAGTAAGAACATCTGTACCCTATATGGTATGATAATGGTACTATGACGCAGGTTGGGTGAGTGTACATGTTAGGTGAGTATCATATATCCATTAGACAGTTAGTTGAATATGTTTATCGGGGCGGCGATTTGGACGGACGTTTTCGCACGGCCAGTTCTATGATTGAGGGGACAAGAATTCATCAAAGAAGACAAGCAGAATATGAGGAGAACGATGAAAAAGAGGTACCTCTTAATCTGATAATGGAATACGGGGATATTCTTTATGAGATTGAAGGAAGATGTGATGGTATTTTACATAGGCGAGAAGGAACAGTCATTGAGGAAATTAAATCAACCTCTGGAGCTCTTGATGGGATTGATGAAAATACATACCCTGTACACTGGGCTCAGGCAATGTGTTATGGCTATATATACTGTTTGAATGAAGGTCTGAAACATATTGATATACAATTGACTTACGTACAAATATTGACTAATCAAACAGCCTCGTTTCGCAAAACCCTAACATTTAAAGAATTAGAACAATTTCTAACTCAAGTACTCGAAAACTTTACACCATTTGCAATCCTGCAATTAAAGATACGGAGAGAAAAGCTCAATTCAGCAGAAAAAATCGAATTTCCGTTCGGAAATTTTAGAAAGGGACAGCGAAAGCTCATAGGAGCAGCCTGGAAAACCATTTCTGAACGAAAAAAATTATTCGCATTGGCGCCAACTGGCATTGGAAAGACCATTTCTTTTATATTTCCATCCATAAAAATGATGGGAGAAATAGACCATAAGATTGAACGATTTTTCTATTTAACAGCCAAAACAATTACGAGGCAAGTGGCTGAGGATACACTAAACATCTTAATTGGCAAAGGTTTAAAAGTGAAAACTGTTACCCTTACAGCTAAGGATAAAATGTGTCCTGATTGCACCTCTGGCCAATGTATATATGGGGAGGGGCATTATGACCGAATTAATGCTGCTGTTTTGGATATTTTAGAAAATGAATGGTTAATGGATAGAGAAACAATTCTGGAATACGCTCAGCGCCACCGAGTATGTCCTTTTGAATATTCGATTGAATTAGCATACCTGGCAGACATTGTGATTTGCGATTATAATTATATTTTTGATCCACGAGTATTCTTGAAACGACTATCTGATGAGCAAAAGAAACGAACTGTAATTCTGGTTGATGAAGCGCATAATCTGGTGGAACGCGGCCGGGAAATGTTTTCTGCAGAGTTGGAAAAGAAAGCATTTCTAGATATAAAAAGGGCGTACGGCCAATTGAATCCAGAGCTATCAAATGCAGCTAAAGTAATTAATGCATTATTGATTCAGCAAAGGAAGAAATTGGGCGAAAGGAAATCAGCTGCTTATTCGGAAAAGCCGGACGAGTTGCTGGATGCACTGGAAGATTTCGTACTTCATGCCGGTGCTCAATTAACCAGGTATGGAGAAAATCATACGTCAAATGAAATTGATTTATTAGAAACCTTTTTTCAATCACAGAATTTCCTACGGATAGCTAAGTATTATAATGAGCATTATACGACGCATGTAATAAAGGGAAGCAATAATGTATACTTAAAGCTGTTTTGTTTGGATCCTGCTTTAAATTTGCAAAAGATGACGAAGGGATTTGCTTCCACTCTATTCTTCTCGGCTACATTGACGCCAATTGGCTATTACATGGATGCATTAGGAAGTGGTGATGGGGATTATCGGATTCAAATCGGTTCACCATTTTCCCCAGATCAGTTGGATATAGCAATACAGCCGCTTTCTACAAGATTCCATGATCGCTCAGTATCTAGTGTTCAAATTGCCAGAACCATTCATGCAATTACAAAAAACAGAGGTAATTTTTTAGTGTTTTTCCCGTCCTACCAATTTTTAAGAATGGTTATGGACGAACTGGAGGAATTTGAGGAACCTTCTAAAATTCTGATACAAAATCAAGGAATGAGTGAGCAGGAAAGAGAAGATTTTCTGTCAGCCTTTGAAGAGAACCTAGATATTCCTGTAATTGGCTTTACAGTATTAGGCGGAATCTTTTCTGAAGGAATCGACCTGGTTGGCAATAGATTGAGTGGGGTTATCATAATTGGAGTTGGATTGCCTCAATTAAATGAAGAAAGAAACTTAATTCGCGACTATTATCACTCAAAAAGTAAAAATGGATTTGATTACGCGTATGTTTATCCGGGGATGAACAAAGTATTGCAGGCTGCAGGTCGATTAATTCGCAGTGAACAGGATACAGGTACGCTTACTTTAATAGATGATCGATTTTTAACCGATAAATATCAATCTTTGTTTCCTGAAATGTGGAGTCAGTTTAAAATTATTAATAGTTACAAGGATATTGTTACATAAAAGGAGATTTATATGAAAGAGCAAAAAGTAAGAGGATTCGAAGTTGTTAATTCTGCGTATATCAAGGTTCAAATGACGGAGGATGAAGTCAAGCTCCCAATGCGCGGAGATGCCGGATCAGCAGGATATGATTTTTTTTCAAACGAAACCATTACATTGAATGTTGGAGGAAAGCATCTGTTTTGGACTAACGTCAAAGCCTATATGCAGCAAAATGAATTATTGGAGATACATATCAGAAGTAGTTTGGGAGTGAAATATGGGCTAGTTCTATCAAATGGGACAGGCATTATTGATTCTTCCTACTATGGAAACCCTGAAAATGATGGGAATATTGGTATTTCCATTACTAATCGCGGAGAAGCTCCGGTTCTTGTAAAAAAAGGGGACAGGATTGCACAGGGTATTTTTAAACAGTATCTATTAGCAGATGAGGATCAAGTACTACATGCAAGCAGAACCGGTGGATTTGGTTCAACCAAACGCTGATTGGTACGGTAATAAATTGTTATTAATAATCGCTTTTGTTTTAAATCTTTTCAAATGGGTAAAAATAGGTAAATGAAACCCTTATTGGAAGAGAGATGATTCAAATGCTTTGGACATTAGTTGGAATCTTATTGGCTATATGGTTATTAGGTCTTATATTTAAAATTGGCGGAGCAATTATCCATGTTTTCTTAATAGTGGCTGCGTTAGTACTTGTTTATAATATTATTAAAAACAGAATTTCGCAAAGGTGAATAGGCAGATCTAAAACTAAAGAAATCACATTAACTATATCAGCCAATTAATTGAGGACTATATAAGGACATTGCTTCCTATATATAGTCCTTTTTAGATGGACAGAATTGAGTATGTTTCGTTACTCGAGTTGTTTTTTGATTATCATTAAACATCTGACCTTATTTTTTACCTCTTTACATAGACGATAAAGCAAAGAAAAGTATATTTTAAGCGAAAAAATGGAATTACACGAAAGTAATCATTTTACATGAATATTACAATATTCTCAATCTGGAGATGTTTTAAAGTTAGTAAAGGATATCAGGTGTATTTGTCGAATATAGAACATACATGTAAAGCTAAGTGAAATGGTGGTCTAATGGAATGGAGCCAATTTTATTAAAGCAAAGTGAATATCAACAGCTGATTGAGGATTTATTGATTAAAGAAGAGGCGAGTTTATTTCAGGAGTATTTAGATTCGATTAAGGCGCCGAATAAAGAGGATTATCTAGAATCTTTGAAACAACCGCGTAAGATTATGTTTATGCAATTGATTGACACGATAAACGGGAAAATATCTGAAAGCCAAATTAAGGAAATGGCGGCAAGCACAGCCGTTGAGCGAATGGATGATATTAATATAGGAGATGTCTTATATAATATCAATCAGGGGCGCAGAATATTTGTGAATTTTGTGCTGAAGATGGATATACCGTCTTATGTACTACAAAGTACAGTTAATAATATCAATAGACAATTTGACACATTCAGCTATGAAATGGTTTCGACATGTATACACTTAAAAAATCAAGTCATTGATCAGAAGACTACGTTCATCAATGAAAACCATAAGGATAAATTAGCACTGCTCGGCCAAATATCATCAAGCTTTGTGCATGAATTCCGTAATCCGCTTACTGCTGTAATGGGCTTTAATAAGATTTTGAGAAAAGAATTTCCGGATATGAAATACTTGGATATCATGGAATATGAGCTTAATCAATTAAATTTTCGCATTAGCCAATTTTTGCACACATCAAAGGCTGAATTCAATGAAGAGATTATCATGGATATATCAATCAGAGATCTGATTGAAGAGATTAAACAATTAAGCTATGCGAACATTATCGACACCAATGTTAAGGTTGAAATCGATGTTCCGGAAGATTTAATTATAAAGGCAAGCAGAAATGGATTGAAGCAGGTTGCCCTTAATCTGTTTGTTAACTCAATTGATGCCTTGAAAAATCAGCCGCCTCAGCGTGTGATTAAAGTAAAATCCACAATTAAGAACAATCAATTAGTGATAAGTTTGTCCAATAATGGGCCAATGATTGCAAATGATATTATTGAGTCGATCTTTGAGCCATTTTTCACTACGAAGGAATTAGGTACGGGTATTGGCCTGTATGTATGCAAAAAAATTATTGATAGTTATAATGGAGACTTATTATGCACATCCAATCCAGAATGGACGGAATTCAGTATTTATCTGCCCGATTCTATCATTATCAATCCTCCGCAGTGAGTTCTATTTAAGAGCTCTTTATTGTTCGGATTCGTTTTTCAAATTTGATATGGGTCATTTACATTTATTCGGTTAGTAATTAAAAATACCTCTAAAAGCAGTCCGGAGAGGCTGACAGGGCTGTATGAATGACTCAGGATCAATACGCTGTTTATTTGTATATGTAATAGAAATTAAGCAGCACTTACCCAATATGGGCAGGTGCTGTTTATTATGTTCTAAAAGGAAAAAGAGCAAGAGAATACTCATATAAATTGGCCCACAGGAACAGCAGAAGGAGTTTATCATGGCGCTCGGATTTAGATTCTTTTAAGGCACGTCGTTTTACACAATGGACAGTATAGAATACGAGAAATTCATTATTTTTCCATCAGATTCCATTATCATTATAAAAATAGACGTGGATAAATGTGTTAGACTATCAAACACCTGTAATCATTGATGTGTGTGATTTGAAGACATGAATAATTGAACATTAGCGTGTGATTGCCAAAATACAGATTGGCATCATAATTGCATTATTGTAAGTGATGGCAAAATACAATGGATGCTTGCCAATTCCCCATAGAGGATGATTTCATATTGAACCATTTAAGTGATTTTGTTCAAATAAATTAAAGTTTAAATATGGAGGGATTTATGTGACGACATCTAATTTGGATTTATCCAGATCATTGTTGATCGGAGAGTATCTACGCAGGTCAGCACACACAGCTCATGAGAGAGAGGCATACATATTTGGCAGTGAGAGACGGACCTATCGTGAGGCAGAGAAAAGAGCAACCCACTTAGCGGGTTGGTTGCAGGAAAATGGAATAGGATATCAGGATAAGGTTGGATTTATGCTCTTGAATGGACTTCCTTTTATTGATGTTTTCTTTGCCACCTCATTGGTGGGAGCATTGGGAGTTCCAATAAATTTTCGCCTCACAAAAGATGAGCTAGCATATATCATAGGGCAATCTGAGTGTAAAATATTATTTGTTGATCACGTTTTTTTACCTGTGATTGAGTCGATACGATCACAAATTCAGCTTGTAGACAGTATAGTTATCGTGAATGGAGATTCTTCCTCTTCCCATATACCATATGAGACAATATATGACCGCTCCTCAACGTATCGCCCATGCAATTCATTATCGGGTGATGATGGTGCGCTTATTATTTATACTTCAGGTACAACTGGGCGTCCAAAAGGAGCAGTTTTAACTCATCAAAATATGTGCATGAATGGGATGAACCAAGTCGTCACAGCAGGACTTAGCTCGAATTTTAAGCAATTATTAGTTGCTCCCTTATTTCACATTGCTGCTCTATCAACTCTTTTATACCCCATTAATGGAACTACCGTGATTCATTCACAATTCAACCCCGAAGCAGTACTTCAAACCATCGAGAAAGAGCGAATTAATTTTATCTTTTTAGCACCGACCATGTGGCATATGCTTGTAGAATTCCCTTCGATTGAAGACTATGATCTAACATCATTAGAAAGGTGTGCCGCTGGGAGTGCACCCTGTTCTCTATTATTGAAAGAGAAGATAACAAAATATTTTCCAAATGGGAAACTGCGCGATCCTTTTGGACAAACAGAAATGAGCCCAGTTACCACCTGTCTTCAGCCAGAGGACTCTATTAGGAAAAATTCATCCGTTGGTAAGCCGGTGGTCAACGTAGAAGTCCGGGTTGTTGATGACCATATGAATGATGTTCCGCTCGGGGATGTAGGTGAAATTGTCTACCGTGGACCAACCGTTATGAAAGAATATTATAAAAACCCAGAGGCAACAAGAGAGGCATTCCATGGAGGATGGTTTCATAGCGGGGATTTAGTTCGGATGGATGATGAAGGGTTTATTTATGTCGTTGACCGTAAAAAAGATATGATTATTAGTGGAGGAGAGAATATCTATCCAGCCGAAATCGAACAAGTCTTAAATAGGCATGCCAAAGTGGTTGAAAGTGCTGTGGTCGGTGCAGTTGATGAAAAATGGGGAGAAGTGGTTCAAGCATATATCGTTCTGAAGTCTGGTGAAACAATGACAGAGGAAGAAGTCATTCTCTTTTGCCAGAATCATTTGGCATCCTATAAAAAGCCTAAGCTGGTACATTTCGTAGATTCATTGCCAAGAAACGCAGCTGGGAAAATTGTTAAGACAGTCCTTAGAAAGGGATATTTAGAGACAGAAAAGTAGATAAGGTCAGTCATTTGAGCATGAGGCAGTGAGAGGCATATTTAGTGGCTAATCACTGCCTTTATTTATGCGACTTTGCTAGTTGAATTTTAATTTATAAGGGAGAAAAAAGGATCAACTATATGTGTCTATCGGGTAATTATCTATACTAATAGGCACGGTAGAATAATAATCGTTATAGTGGCTTAAATATAGAAGTATATCAAAAATGAAAATCTGCGCTTATTTGGCTTCTTTTCACACATACTCTCACTAATTTGATCATTACAAAGTGGTTTGGCTCAATTATGTTGAAGTTCGGCTCAATAATTAATTAAATCCGCTCTATTACTATTAATCCACGCTTTATTATTTACTTAAAGTACCTTTTAAGCTATGTATATGGATTGATTTTAAATGGGAAATCGTTTTTTCTAAATTAACAAGTCTTAATAAAAGAAGTAATGTATCACTGTTTCCAAAGAATAATAGTTTCAAAATTAAATCCTATGAATAGAAGTGTGGAAATTGATGATAGATTTATTCTATCTTTTTTTAGTTAGCTTACAAATTACAACATATTATGTATAGGTTTTAAGTTACAGTTTAAGTAAAGAAGTTCCGTCTGCAGGTCAAAAAGCCTATGATTGATATTCAAACAGCAAGGAAAAAAGGTTGTTTGGAAATCAATCATTTCTACATAAAAGCCATACTATTTTCCTGATTCTCACATGGATGGTGTGTTGGCACGGAACTTGCAATTAGTTAAGTGAAGGCTGTTCCAAGTGGATGCAACATAATGTAAGCGCTTTATTATTGGTGGGAGGAGGGAATACATACGAAAAGTATCCATGAAAATAAAACTAATTATTCTTAAAGGAGGGATACGAATGCGTGAATATGTAACTACCAAACAAATGATTAAAAAGGATTCACTCCCATATAGGCTATACCAAAAGGCAAAAAGACATGGGATATGGAATCCGGTTGATATTGACTTTAGCCAGGATAAAGAGGATTGGAAAAAGCTAAGTCCTGACCAACAGCAGGAAGTTCTGATTCAATTTGCACAGTTTATTGGCGGGGAGGAAGCTGTCTCGGAGGATATCCTGCCGATGATTATGGCTGTATCCAAAAAAGGATGGTTTGAAGAGGAATCTTACCTATCTACATTCTTATTTGAAGAAGCTAAGCATGCGGAGTTCTTTAGTTTATTTTTAGAAGAAATAGGCGTGACTGAGGATCTCAGCCATCTCCTGACATCCGGGCACAGGAAATTATTTGACGATGTCCTCCCTAAGACAATGAATAGATTACTCGTAGATCAGTCACCTGAAGCAATGCTGGATGCTGCGGTCACATACAATATCTTTGCTGAAGGTGTATTGGCGGAAACGGGATATTGGTTCTTCTATGAAGCTTTATCAAAAGCGAATTTGTTCCCTGGATTTATTGAAGGAATACGGAATGTAAAGAGGGACGAAGGACGCCATATTGGATTCGGCACATTCCTTATTCAGCGCTTGATTCATGAAAAGCCCGAGTTATTTGATCGTGTCCAAGTAAGACTTCAGGAGCTGCTTCCAATTGCCTATGAGCTGACTGCGAGGGAAGACGGGGCAAAAGTGACTAGTCTCGGTATCGAGGAAGGAAAAGCAATGGAATATGCACTGAAACAATTGAGTGCCCGGATTGAGGTACTTTCACGTGCCCAGGAGAAAACGCTGGAAGAAATTCATGAAACGGAAGTAATTTTTGAGTAAGAAAATAGGTGAAAAAGGGAGGATATGGGATGAGTACAGACGTGAAGGTTCAGGAATTTGCACAATTTATTGGGGGAGAATGGTCACCCGGATCTACGGGTGAAATGTTCGATGTCATAAATCCAGCTACTTCCGAAGTAGTTGCTAAAGTCCCTAAAGGTACATCAGCTGATGTAAATAAAGCTGTTCTCAATGCAAAGGAAGTTTATGAATCAGGTGTATGGTCAAGGAAAACACAGGCAGAAAGGTCACAAATCATGGTGAATTTTGCCGGTAAAATAAAGGAACATGCACAGGAGTTAATTTATTTGGAAGGTATCAGTACCGGAGCGACCTTACGTAAAATTGGTGGAGCAGATATTATGCAGCTCATCTTATCTCTTCAGCAAACAGCCAATATGGCCCTTGAATATGAATTTGTTCAAGCATTGCCAGTAAGGGAAGTGTTCGGGGCAAATAGAGCTCAATTGGTTCGGGAACCATTAGGCGTTGTAGCCGCGATTACACCGTTCAATTTCCCGCTTGTCTTAGCAATGTGGAAGATTGCTCCAGCCATTGCTATGGGGAATTCCATTATTGTCAAGCCGGCATCTGATACCCCGCTTGGGACATTAAAACTGGCGGAGATTGCTGTTGAAGCAGGACTTCCTAAAGGAGTTTTCAATGTCATTACCGGTTCAGGTGCAGAGATAGGCGAGGCGCTTGTGACGCATCCGGAGGTACAGAAAATTGCGTTCACAGGTTCAACTGAAACAGGAAAGAAAATAATGGAGTTAGCCTCTTCAGGTGTGAAAAAAGTTACGCTCGAGCTTGGCGGAAAGGCACCTGCAATTGTTCTTCCGGATGCTGATCTGGAAGTGGCCATACCTGGGATTTTACTTGGCGTATTCTTCCATGCCGGTCAAGTTTGTGAAGCAAGCACACGTGTCCTGGTTCATGAATCGATGTACGATATCGTCGTTGAAAAATTGGTGGCCATGACTGCAAAAATAAAATTAGGCCATCCACTTGATCCAAGTACCGGAATGGGTCCAGTCATTTCTGAGAAACAAATGAATAAGGTCCTGGGATATATAGAATCCGGATTGGAACAGGGTGCGCGTCTTGTATGCGGTGGCAAAAAAGCAGAAGGACCAGGACTAGATCAGGGTTATTTCATCGAACCAACTATTTTTGCAGATGTCACAAATGATATGAAGATAGCACAGGAAGAAATTTTTGGTCCAGTCCTCTGCGTGATGAAGTATTCAACGGTTGAGGAAGCAATTGAAATTGCCAATGATACCATTTATGGCTTGACGGCAGGTGTATGGTCTCGTGACGTCGTCAAAGCTAATGAAATAGCAACACAGCTTAAAGCAGGCACGATTTGGATTAATGAATGGCATGCGTTCAGAAATGATGCGCCATTTGGCGGTTATAAGCAAAGTGGACTTGGACGTGAACTGGGAAGCCAGGTTTTCAATGAGTATACAGAGCTGAAGAGCATCATTACAGCACTGACAACTGAAAATGAACAACGGGCAGCTTTAGGGCTGATATTCTAGCATTCTTTTAAAACTAATAGGAATGGGGAGATAAGATGAAGGTCACTTCGTATTATGAATTTATCCATCGATCAATCATTAAGAATGGGGCAGGGTCGCATATACTTATTCCAGACTTAATTCAATCATTGGGCGGTAAACGCCCGGTTCTATATTCAGATAAAGGCTTAACCCAGGCTGGATTGACGAAAAAAATCCAGCGTTTATTTGAGATGGTACCTGGTATCCAATTGGCAGGGGTATTTGATGATGTTACACAGGATGCCAAGTCCTCCAATATTAATAAAGGGCTGCAATATTACAAAGAGTGCAATGGTGATTCTTTGATTGCCATCGGCGGTGGTTCAGTTTTGGATACAGCAAAAACCATTAAATGGTGTCTTCATAAGAAAGTGAACAAGATCGAACATGCCATGAATGGAAATGTTTTAGAAGTTTGGCCAGAGGCTCAGCATATGGGTATTCCCCACATTTCGATTGCAACTACAGCCGGAACAGGTGCGGAGATATCAGGCATCTCGGTCGTCTACAATGAGCAATTAGGGGTGAAGTGTAATTTGCTCCATCCATTTATCAATTCAGATATCGCAATTCTTGATCCAGAGTTAACTGTTGGCTTACCGCCAAAAATTACGGCTTTTACTGGGTTAGATGCCTTAACCCATGCAGTCGAAGGGTATTTTTCCAATAATTCAAGTGCAATGGGAGATGCATTTGCACTCCATGCTGCTAAACTAATTAGAGCTAATTTGGAAACAGCTGTACATGAAGGCAGTAGCATCGCAGCACGTGCTACTATGCTGCAGGCGAGTGCGATGGCGATTACAAGCTTTGTCTTGGCATTTGCTGAAATGCCAATCCATAATATAGCCCATACTCTTGGTGCAAAGTATGGCATCCCACATGGTTTAGCCAATGCTGTTTTAATGCCGAGTGTTATGAAAAACTTAGCTCCTCTCTATTTACCTAAGATAAAAGAATTTGCTCAGGCGCTTGGCATTGAGAATATTGCCGATACCGAGGAAGAGTGCTTACAGCAATGTATAGAAGAAATTGAAGCACTTCGTAAAGCTGTAAACTTACCAGATGATTTTTCTGAATATAACATTGAATCTGCCGATATATCGGAACTTATATCTGCTGTCCAAAATGATCCTTCTGGTCAAACCTATCGTTTGCCAGAAGAGGTAATTGAGCAGGTTTGCCGAGAGGTTTTAGGCACAAAAGTAAGTGTTTAATAGGCGGAAATATAGATTCTATATTTTAAGGAGGTAGTTAATTTTTGAATATTGTTGAACTGCTAACGTCCACTGTGTCGCGTTTGCCCAATCAGCCCGCTATTCATTACCGGGAACAAGTGATGACTTATCTAGAGCTGAGAGATCAAATTTTCAGTGTTGCAGCCGGGTTAAAAAATAAAGGTATAACTCAGGAGACTAAAGTAGCGTTGATGATGACCAATCGACCGGAGTATATCATCACGTATTTTGCTATATTAGCAACTGGTGCAACAGTCGTGCCCATTAACCCTACTTTTAAAGAAAAAGAAACGACCTATATTATCAATGATTCGGAATCGGAATATTTAATTACGGAAGCTGCTGCATCCGCTGTCATTCAAAACTCTATGAATGACTTTAAACAGATGAAAGAAATCTATTATTTTGGAGAAGAGGAAAATCATCCATTTACTGACTGGCAGGAATTGCAGTCTCTATCTCCTATCAGCAAGGTGGCCCCTGTTCATGCGGAGGATGTCGCGCAAATCATTTATACATCCGGGACAACCGGTAATCCAAAGGGAGCCATGATTACACATGCCAACTTGAATTGGATGACAATTACGGCAGCCGTCATTAATCAATTAACGCCAAAAGACAGGGTCCTTTGTGTATTGCCTCTTTTTCATGCTTATGCCAAATTACAAGGATTCCTAGCGCCGATTGCCCACGGAAGTACGATTTATTTAGAGGAACGTTTTCATCCTGTTGATACACTTGAAAAGATATCAAACTATCAAATCTCGATATTCTTGGGCGTCCCAACTATGTATGCTTTCTTTCTTCAAAATCCAGCCATTTCAGATTTAGACTTTTCTCATCTTCGGACAGCTGGTTGTGGTGGTGCGAGTTTGCCTGCTGAGATCCTCCATAAGACCAATCAATCACTTGGTGTAGAAATATCAGAAGGATATGGTCTGACAGAAAGTACAGTTATGCTAATGACCACACCTCGAGATATGGCTAAAAAATTGAATTCTGTTGGAGTGCCTATTCCTGGCGTCGATTTGAAAATTGTTGACCCGGAAGGTGAGGAAGTAGAGTCTCACGCGGTAGGGGAGATTATTTTCAGAGGACCGAACATGATGAAGGGCTACTATAAGAAGGAAGATGATACGATTAACACGATTAAAGATGGATGGTTATATACTGGTGATTTGGCCTATTATGATGAAGATGGATACCATTTTATTGTGGACCGGAAGAAGGACATGATCATCAGAGGTGGCTTTAATATTTACCCGCGTGAGTTAGAGGAAGTATTGTACACGCACCCTGATATTTTGGAGTGTTCCGTTATTGGCAGGCCTGATCCGGTCTTTGGCGAAAAAACGGTGGCCTATGTAGCAAAGAAAAAACCAGAGTTACAGGAAGAAGAGGTAGTTTCCTATTGTAAAGAGAGACTGGCAGAGTATAAGGTTCCTGATTATATTTGTTTTATTGACCAACTACCGAAATCAGGAACAGGAAAAATGCTAAAAACTGTTTTAAAAGATTACGATAAAAATACTATTAAATAATAAATGATTTCAGTGGGGCAAAATCCTGATTCTTTATGGAGAAGGATTTTGCCGATTTTTATTCCCTTCCTATATTTAGAGGAGTTTTACACGTATTTGTGGAAAACGTATATAGAATCTTAAAGGGGGAGAAAACTATAAAGCCCGTTAAAGAAATTATGAGTCCGCTCGAACATTGTTTATCACCAACGAACACATTGATGGAAGCGCTATCTATCATGTACAAGCAAAAGTGGAATACAATCCCGGTGACAAACAGTTCAGGTAAACTGATTGGCGTATTTACAAGAAGTTCATTGTACCAAATGATTCTGACTGATGTTTCAAAAGATACGACAATCAGTGAGTATATCAAAAAAGATGTAGGAACGGTTTTGGAGGATGTGAACGCTGAACTGTTGGAAAAGTTAATATCAAAAAGCAGGGTTGGCACGGGGATTGTTGTGAACAAACAGGGTGCACCTGTAGGTATTTTTACAAAAACAAATGCGGTTATGAATTACGTGAGAGAAACGAAATTATTAAAAGAACAGCTTGAAAAAGTTTTACAAACATCCAATTTGGGAGCCATTATGACAGATGGAAAAAATCAAATTATCTTTGTGAATGAAAAAATCACTGAGATGATTGGAATCCCTTATTCATCACTCATCAATGAGAACCTCGAGATTTATATCCCTCAATTAGATCACTTTTCCGAGAAAATGGAAGCTCATTTTCCAATGGTTTTTCAATCCGAACATTATATGGTACGTCTGTCGAAGTATGATTTAGAAAATGGTAAACAGGGGTATATCACACTTTTTCAAAATGTATCTGAATTAGAGAATTTAACAAGAGAATTAAAATTTCAAAAGAAATGGAAAACCCTTTTGCAATCAGTTATCCATAATGCTTATGATGGCCTCGTCATGATTAATGAAAACGAAGAAGTTACTTTTATCAGCCCCTCGTTAATTGAGCTGTTTGATCTTTATGAACAGCAATTGGATATGAGGGAAATCGAATCGGTTTTACCACATCTTCATTTGCCGCATGTGATGAAAACGGGTGTAGCGGAAGTAAGTGAGTTTATGCAGGTTAAAGGAATAGACTATATCGTTCACCGTATACCCGTTTATCAGGATGAGCAAATTATCGGTGCCATTGGTAAAATCGTTTATCGCCAACTGCACGAAGTCCGTGAGTTATTCAAAAGTGCAGAGATAAATGATAGGAAGAATCTGAATCCTACCAAGCTTGAGAAATCAAGATTTACTTTTGATCAAATCCTGTCACACGATAAGCAAATGGATAAGCTTATGAGGAGTGGGATGAAAGCAGCCAAGGTAAAGACCACGGTATTAATTTTTGGGGAAAGCGGAACAGGTAAAGAGTTGTTTGCCCATGCCATCCATAGTGCCAGTCCATTTGGAAAGGGTCCGTTTATTACGGTGAACTGCGCAGCTATACCAGAGCATTTATTGGAGTCAGAGTTTTTTGGATATGAAGAAGGCGCTTTTACAGGCGCTAAACATAAAGGGAAGATCGGCAAATTTGATATGGCTAATGGTGGCACACTTTTTCTCGATGAGATTGGGGATATGTCCTTACCCATTCAGGCCAAGCTGCTTCGTGTCCTGCAAGAAAGAGAGTTTTACAGAGTAGGCGGAACAGAACGGATCAGTGTAAATGTCCGAATCATTGCCGCTACCAATCGTCCCTTGGAAAAAATGGTTGCTGAAGGGGAATTTAGGGAGGATTTATTTTACCGCTTGAATGTCATATCCTTCGAGATTCCTCCGTTAAGGCGGAGAAAAAAGGATATTCTCCTCCTAAGCGAAGCTTTTATTAAAGAATTTAATAAACAAAACGGGACAAGTATTACAGGGTGGAACCCATTGTTCGAGAAAGCAATATTGGAGTATGACTGGCCCGGAAATATCCGGGAATTGCGGAATGTTTGGGAGAGAGCCATGATTTTTGCAGAGGATGGCAAAGTCGGCCTAGAGGACATTCCAGAATATATTCTGCAGAAAGTTGGCTATGATTTTTTCTTGAATGAAGAGGAGGAAGATGAAACACAGCCTTTATTAGAGAAAGCGGAGCAGATGGCCATACAAAAAGCATTGGAAATGTCAGGAGGGAATAAAAGTAAGGCCTGTCTTCTGCTTGGAATCAGCCGATCTGTATTGTATGACAAGCTAAAGAAGTATGATTGGTTACTGCCTGAATCTTCCCACTTAAAACAGCAGAAATGAAGGTGTTTGAAAATCAGACATTCTTTATGGATGGGATAAATTCTATATTTTAACAGGATATGAATTAGGTGAATTTAAGGAGGAAGCGTACATGCTTAAGGGAATTAAAGTAGTTGATTTCACCCAAAACTTGCCCGGACCCTATGCAACCCTGCGGCTGGCAGATTTAGGAGCAGAAGTCATTAAAATAGAGCCTCCAACTGGAGATCATGCGCGTATGCCATTGGAGGATGATCAAAAAGAAAATTATCTTTTCCGGTGTATGAACCGAAATAAAAATAGCTTGGCCCTAGATTTGAAAAACGAAGCGGACAAAGAATTGGCGATTGAGTTGATCCGTAATTCAGACATTTTAATTGAAAGCTACCGTCCTGGTGTAATGGCTCGCTTAGGACTTGGATACGAAGATATAAAAGTCCTGCATCCATCGCTTATTTATTGCTCCTTATCCGGCTATGGTCAAAAAGGAACCATGCACCAACTAGGCAGCCATGATTTGAATTACATGGCTCTTAGCGGTGTATTAGCTCAGTTAAAGGATGGGAATGGCAGACCCATTCAACCGTCACTTACATTTGCTGATTTGATCGGTGGAACTTCAGCAACCGAAGCTATACTAGGTGCCCTCTTTCAAAGAGAACGATCAGGCAGTGGAAGCTATTTAGATATTGCTTTATTGGACACGACTGCTGCATTAATGAATTACCATGTGTTTATTGAATCAGCAACAGGCAGAAAAAACGGAATCCCTACTTTAAATGGTAATGTGATTTGTTATGGGATTTATGAAACCAAAGATCACAGGTATATGACGTTATGTGCGTTGGAGACAAAGTTTTGGAGAAATTTTTGCGCGGCAACAAGACAGGATGTATGGATAAATGCTCAATTTTCTAAGCCGACTAAGCAAAATGAAGTTTATCAGGAAATAGTTCAATTGTTTGCAAGTAAAACATTCGAGGAATGGATTCATTTCTCTATGGAAGTGGATTGCTGCATGGCGCCTGTCCTTGAAGCCGATGAGCTAAGCGAACATATCTATATGAAGGACAGAAATCTAATTCACGAGAAAGATTCATATCGATATATGGTGACTGGATTTCAATCAGGAGCATTTTCAAATGAAATAATCGGTACCTATCCAAAGCTTGGCCAGCATAATCGAACCTATCAAAAATAAACGCTAGTAAACTGCTGTGTATGAATACCGGCAGTTTTTTCTTTATAGATTGATAATTAGCGTATTTTGCTAGGCGCCGTTTAAACCAACCTGCTACAGCAAGCGACAATGGACGAAACGAGACACTAATGAATGGGAAGGTGTACAGATTTCATACAACCAATCTCACAATCTGGCGGAATACCCATTTAACAAGTTGGCATGATAATTGCATGTATATAGGGTGTACAGATATAAGACTATGAATAGAAAGGGAGTACAAATATGACCGGTTATTTAAAGGAAGAGCATCGTATTTTTCGTGAATCAGTTCGGAAATTTCTAGATAAGGAAGTGATTCCTTACTATCTTGATTGGGAGAAGGAGAAAAGCACACCTGGAGATTTGTGGAAAAAGTTGGGAGACCAAGGGTTTCTTGTACCGTGGGCAGATGAAAAATATGGTGGGTTTAATGCAGATTTTGCCTATTCAGTCATTCTTGCTGAGGAGTTTGAAAGAGTCGGAAGCGGAATTGGAGGATGTGTTTTACATAATGATATTGTTGTTCCATATTTATATGAATTCGGTACAGAAGAACAAAAACAAAAATGGATTCCAAAGTGCATTACGGGTGAATATTCAACGGCTATTGCAATGACTGAGCCGGGAACGGGATCAGATTTAGGGAATTTGCAGACAAGAGCTGTTAGAGATGGGGATCACTATATTATTAATGGGCAAAAAACGTTTATATCAAATGGGCTCAGGTCCGACTTAACCATCGTAGCCTGTAAAACAAATCCAGAAGCAGGACATAAAGGAATCAGTCTCATTGTAGTCGAAAAAGAAACACCTGGATTTATACGTGGTAAAAAGCTGAATAAAATCGGTCAGCTTGCGGGTGAAACGACTGAGTTAATTTTCGAGGATGCAAGAGTACCGGTTAGTAATTTATTAGGACAAGAAAATAAAGGCTTCTATTATTTGATGGCCAAACTTCAGCAGGAGCGGTTAATGTGTGCGATTCAGGCCTTAGCAGCAGCCGAGGAATCGTTAAAAATCACGATTGATTATGTCAAACAGCGGACTGCCTTTGGTAAATCAATCAGTGAATTTCAAAATACACAATTTAAGATTGCTGAAATGGCGACTGAGGTGGAGATAGGCCGTACATTTATCGACGGTTTAATCGTGAGGCATATGGAGGGTCAGGATATTGTCACCGAGGTGAGCATGGCTAAATGGTGGATAACCGATATGGCAAAGAGATTGGTCAGCCAATGTATGCAATTGCACGGTGGTTACGGTTTTATGGAAGAATATGCGATTGCGAGAAGATATCGGGATATAGCGGTCACCTCGATATATGCAGGTACAAATGAAATTATGAAGCAAATAATCGCTAAAAAAATTGGTTTATAAGGGGGAGAGTTATATGAGGGAGGCCGTAATTGTTGAAGCAGTCAGAACACCGGTAGGAAAGCGTAATGGAGTATTGAGCTCCATCCGCCCGGATGATTTGCTCGCAAACGTTTTAAAAGAAGTAGTAAACAGGGCAGGTGTTTCTTCTGATTTGATTGAGGATGTCATTATTGGGTGTGTATCCCAAGTGGAAGAACAAGGGTTAAATATTGCACGTTCAGCTGCCTTGATGGCTGATTTCCCCATTAAAGTACCTGGCACGACGATTGATCGACAATGCGGTTCCAGTCAACAAGCGGTTCATTTTGCCGCACAAGCCATTTTGAGTGGAGATATGGATATCGTTATAGCGGGTGGAGTGGAGAGTATGTCACGAGTGCCGATGGGTTCAACAAGAAAGCATTCACAGCCTAGTGAACAGCTGTCTTCCCGTTATGAATTAATCAATCAAGGACTATCAGCAGAAAGAATTGCTGAGAAATGGGGCTTTAGCCGCAATCAACTTGATGAATTTTCTCTATTGAGTCATCAGAGAGCTATTCAAGCCCAAAATGAGGGGCGCTTTGATCGTGAAATCGTGCCAGTGGAAGTATTGGATGATTTGGGAGCAAAGACTTTAGTTACACAGGATGAAGGCCCACGTCGGGGAACGTCTCTTGAAAAGCTGGCCACTTTGCCTACAGTTTTTAGAGAAAATGGTGTGATACACGCTGGGAATGCCAGTCAAATGAGTGACGGAGCTGCAGCCCTGTTAATCATGTCTAAGGAGAAGGCGTTGGAATTAGGCTTAAAACCAAGATTTTCGATAATTGCCCGAACGATTGTAGGATCCGATCCAACCCTGATGTTAACTGGACCGATAGAGGCGACGAGAATGGCACTTGATAGAGCAGGACTGACGATACAGGATATGGATTTATATGAAGTCATTGAAGCCTTTGCACCAGTTCCGCTCTGTTGGAAGGAAGAACTTGAAGCAAGCATGAATAAGTTAAATGTAAACGGAGGAGCGATTGCACTCGGTCATCCTCTTGGTGCAAGTGGGGCAAGGGTCATGGTTACTTTAATGCATGAACTTGAAAGAACGGGTGGACGATATGGATTACAGGCTATTTGCGAGGGTGCCGGTATGGCCAATGCAACGATTATCAAACGAATTGAATAGAACAATCAAACAGGTATGATTGAAAACTAAAAAATGGAGGTTGGTTGTATGAAGATGCAAAATATAATTGCTGTTGTAACAGGTGGAGCTTCGGGTCTGGGAGAGGCTACAGTCAAGAATATTGTGGAAAATGGCGGGAAAGTAACGATTATCGATCGCTCGGAAGATAAAGGGTTGGCATTAGCCGAATCACTCGGTCATGAAAATGTGATCTTTGTAAAAGCGGATGTAACCAGTGAGGATGAGATTCGGACTGCCATTGAGAAAAGTGTTGAAACGTTTGGGAAAATCAATACGGTCGTCAATTGTGCAGGAATTGGAGTAGGTGAAAAAGTCGTCTCTAAGGATAAAGTTCATGATCTTGGCAGATTTAAAAAAGTGATTGAGGTCAATTTGGTTGGGACATTTAATGTAATTCGTCTGGCTGCAGAACAAATGATTAAGAATGAACCTAATGAAGAAGGGGAAAGAGGTGTTGTCATTAATACAGCTTCAGTAGCAGCTTTTGATGGACAAATTGGCCAAGCAGCCTATAGTGCTTCAAAGGGTGGAATTGTTGGCATGACCTTGCCGTTGGCAAGAGATTTAGCGAGAAGCGGAGTTCGTGTTATGACGATTGCTCCGGGTTTGATTGACACACCTTTGTTTGGGGGATTACCAGAGCAGGCCAGGATGGCTCTCGGTGCGATGGTACCATTCCCGCCAAGGCTCGGATATCCCTCAGAATATGCCATGCTCGTCAAAAGTATTATTGAAAATCCAATGCTGAATGGAGAAACAATTCGCCTGGATGGGGCAATTCGTATGCAGCCAAAATAATAGATTAAGAGGAGGTAGTGCTATGTATTCATTGCTGCGTGTTGAAAAAGAGAATAATGTCGCAACGGTCGTTATTAATAATCCACCGATGAATGTTCTGAGTGAACTACTGGCAAGTGAGCTTTGTGATGCCTTTACTGAACTGAGAGATGACAATTCAGTGGTCACGGTTATTTTAACAGGGGAAGGAGACCGGGCATTTATGGCGGGAGCAGATATTAAGGAGTTCCCCAACATGATTAACCAAAGCACCGAAGCCAAAGTACAGCCCAGTAAGAAAAATGAGGTTTTTCAATTGATATCCGATTTTCCGAAGCCTACTATTGCCTATTTAAATGGAATAACACTGGGCGGTGGGTTTGAACTTGCACTTGTATGTGATCTGCGTATTGCCAAGGAGACGGCCCAACTTGGCTTGCCTGAAGTGAAGCTCGGCCTATTTCCAGGTGGAGGGGGAACGCAAAGGCTGCCCCGTTTAATTGGTTCAGCTAAAGCAAAAGAGCTGATGTTTACCGGTGATTCGATAACGGCTGAAGAAGCGCTGAAGCTCGGGATCATTAATCAAATTGCTACAGAAGAAGAAGAGATTGAAGCTGCCCGAAAACTGGCCCGAAAAATCAGCAGGCATTCTCTTCAGGCTTTAAGAAGAATCAAGCAGGCAGTCAATGAGGGAACAGACGGCCATTTACAGGATGGGCTCGAATTGGAATCAAACCTGTTCCAGGAAATCTTTACAACGGAGGATATGAAAGAGGGAGTCACTGCATTCCTTGAAAAACGCCGTCCGGTATTTACTCATCAATAAGCATTTACGTGTTTGCTATTGGGAAGAAGTCTGGGGGAATCATCTGTATGAACTATGTTGAATGGAAACGGGTCGGTGTGGAGGGGCAAATAGCCGAAATACGATTAAATAGACCCAAAGCGCTTAATGCCTTTGATACAGAGATGGCTAAAGAAATTCTTGCTGTGACTCAAATCATTTCTGAAAGTGAAGCAAGAGCGGTTTTAATCACATCGTCCAATAAGAAAGCTTTTTGTACGGGAGCAGATTTGAAGGAGCGCAATGAGCTGAATGAGGAAGAGTGGAAAAATCAGCACCAGCTATTTCGGGAAATGTTCACTGCTATAGCATCTCTTAAGCAACCGGTTATCGCGGTAGTGGATGGGTATGCACTGGCTGGAGGTTTTGAACTCGTTTTGAATTGTGATTTTTTATTTGCAGCAGATACAGCGCAGTTTGGATTGCCTGAAGTGACACGTGGAATTATGCCTGGTTGTGGCGGGACGAGATTGCTGTCAAAGCGAATACCGGTTCACCGTGCAAAGGAATGGATATGTACAGGACGGATTATGTCGGCATTGGAAGCGGACATGGATGGATTATTGAACAGGATGACCAGTTCCGCTGAATTATATGAATCAGCACTCGAATTTGCTGGGGGTATTGCCCGAAATGCCCCTATAGCTGTCCAGCAAGCAAAAGCAGCAACAGATTCCTTGGTTGTATTAAAGAATAATGAAGCAAAAATTGTAGAACAAGAGTACTATAACCGATGTTTATCAACCTCGGATCGACTTGAGGGAGTGAGAGCATTCGTCGAGAAACGATCCCCTAAGTTTATCGGTAAGTAAAATCAGGAGAGCCTGTCATTATTAAAATATGTTTCCGGTGAGCTACCTTTAAGCAAACATTAATAAATTGTATAAACAGGAGCACTTATTCTAATTTTTCTCTTGGTTAGACGTGTTAAGTAAACAATAGATGATTGGAGGTGAGGTTAGTGAAATCTGTTCCCCTGGAAGAAACAGTCCAATTTAATAAAGAGTTACGTCACAGTGTGCGTAAAGTATGTCAACGATTCTCCGGCTCTTATTGGAGAGAGTTAGACATGAGAAATGCATACCCTGAAGAGTTTGTAACTGAAATAACAAGAAATGGTTTTCTTTCAGCTTTGATTCCAGAGGAGTTTGGTGGATCCGGATTAGGGATTGCGGAGGCTTCTATTATTCTTGAAGAAATTAATCGAAGTGGAGGCAATGCTGGTGCTTGTCACGCTCAAATGTACATAATGGGGACGTTAGCCCGGCATGGAAACCAGCGACAAAAGTCAAACTATTTACCTCGTATTGCTGACGGTTCATTACGATTGCAGGCTTTTGGAGTGACAGAACCAACGACAGGTACCGATACTACTAAATTACAGACTTTTGCAGAAAGAAGAGGAAATCATTATATCGTGAATGGCCAGAAAGTATTTATTTCAAGAACAGAGCATTCTGATTTAATGATGCTGCTTGTGAGGACTACACCGGTCAGTCAAATTAAGAAAAAAACGGAAGGTTTATCTGTCCTGCTTGTTGATTTGAAGGAAGCAATAAACAATGGTATTACCATCCGTCCCATTCAGACGATGATGAACCATTCTACCACTGAATTATTTATCGAAAATTTAAAGGTACCAGCCGAAAATTTGATTGGTGAAGAAGGAAAAGGTTTTTCCTATATTTTAGATGGTATGAATGCAGAACGAATATTAATTGCGGCCGAATGTATAGGGGATGGACGATGGTTTATAGAGAAAGCAACTCAATATGCAAACGAAAGAGTCGTTTTTGATCGGCAAATTGGGGAAAATCAAGGAATTCAATTCCCGTTGGCGAAGGCACATATCCAAATAGAGGCAGCGGACTTAATGCGTAAGGAGGCATCAAGGCTATTTGATCTAGGTATAAAATGTGGGGCTGAGGCGAATATGTCAAAATTGCTTGCCGCTGATGCGTCTTGGGATGCTGCTAACACAGCACTGCAAACGTTTGGAGGATTTGGTTTTGCGGCTGAATATGATGTAGAAAGGAAATTCAGAGAAACACGCCTTTATCAAGTGGCACCAATTTCAACCAATATGATTCTTTCTTATGTAGCGGAGCATGTCTTAGGTTTGCCTAAGTCTTACTAGTATGATACTCAAGGTTGATGGGAGGATGTAGTATGAGAAATGCGGTGATTGTTGAGGCTGTTCGGACGGCGGTTGGCAAGATAGGCGGATCGTTAAAAAATGAGGAAGTGGATTATCTTGCTTCTGCCACCATAAACGGATTGATTGAACGCACAGGAGTACAGAAAGATGAGATTGATGAAGTCATTATCGGTCAGGCGAAACAAAGCACAGATCAGCCAAACCTGGCAAGATTAGCTTTATTGCGTGCCGGACTTGCAATAGAAACACCGGGTTATACGGTCCATCGCCAATGCGGATCAGGAGTGCAGGCTATTCATAATGGTGTCCAGCAAATCATGTGCGGTTTATCGGACATAGTAATTGCCGGTGGTGCTGAAAGTATGAGTCAGGCACCATTCTATTTACGTAATGCTCGTTATGGGTTTGGCACAGGTAATACGGAAATCCTTGATTCCAATACGGAAAGTCAGCCGCGTGCACAACCAATCGAGACATACGGTCATTTAACCATGGGGATGACAGCAGAAAACCTTGCCGAAAAATATTCAATCACCAGAGAAGAGCAGGATGAATTTGCGCTTTTAAGTCAAGAAAAGGCTGAACGTGCTATTTCTTCTGGCCTGTTTAATGATCAGATCATTCCATATCAGATAAAGACGAAGAAAGGGACAGAAATATTTAAAGTGGATGAACATCCAAGAAAAACGAGTATGGAGCAATTGGCGCGGCTTAAACCTGTTTTTAAGAAAAATGGGACTGTAACGGCAGGGAATTCAAGCGGACGGAATGATGGCGCGGGGTTGGTTATGCTAATGGCAGAAGAAACAGCTATTCAAAAGGGCTATAAATGTAAAGCAAAAATCATTGCTCAGGCAGTTGCCGGTGTTTCTCCAGATATTATGGGAATCGGTCCTGCACCAGCTACGAGAAAAGCACTGAAGCTAGCCGGATTGAAGTTAGAGGATATAGGGCTGATAGAATTAAACGAAGCATTCGCTGCTCAAACCTTAGCTGTGATTAAAGAAATGGATTTGGATACGAAACGATTGAATGTAAATGGCGGAGCGATTGCGCTTGGCCATCCAATCGGAGGTACTGGAGGTATTTTAATGACCAAGCTTATTCATGAAATGGAGCGCAGGGGAGAAAAATATGGATTGGTCACCTTTTGCATCGGCGGAGGTTTGGGAATATCCTCCATTGTTGAGAATCTCCAGGTTTAGGCCATGCAAGAGAAGAAAGAGTTGGATTTGGATCTTTACCGTTCACGTATCGTCACTGCAGAAAAAGCAATCTCTCTTATAGACTCCTCTCACAATGTCTTTTTGGCACCTTTTTGTAATGAACCGCAACAGCTGGTAAAGGAACTTATTCGGCAAAAGGAACGGTTTCATTTATTAAATTTATACACTTGTATTGTTGGAAGTCCCTGCTTGTATGCTGAATCGGAGGGGAATCCTCATTTTTTTATCAGGACATTCCTTGGATCTTCATTATTAAAGGGAGTTTTTCATGCAGGAAATGGTGATTATATACCTTTGAATTTATCCGAGTTACCGGTATGGGTGGAAACAAATAAAATTGATTTTGCCATGATTCAGGTTACTCCTCCCAATCAAAATGGTTATTGTAATCTGGGAATCTCAGTCGATATTATCCATTCACTTAGTAAACATGCTGGTAAAGTCATTGCTCAGGTCAATAGCAATCTTCCCAGGACATTTGGGGATTCAGAAATTCATGTATCAGAGATTGATTATTTTGTTGAATCAAATGATAGTTTATTGACGATTTCATCTGGAATTCCAAACAAAATAGAAGAGGCAATCGGTAAAAATGTTGCACAATTAATCCCTGATTATGCAACGATTCAAGTTGGGATAGGTAGAATTGCAGATGCCGTTCTTTTGGCCCTTAAGGAAAAGAAGGGATTGGGTGTTCATTCCGGTACTATAACAGACGGTGTCATGGAAATGATGAAGCGAGGAGTTATTACTAATGAAAGAAAAGAAGTGATGACTGGTAAAACGGTTTGTACCACTTTAACTGGAAGTCAGCAGTTATATAGCTTCGCCAACCTCAATAAGGATATTTGCTTATACCCAGCAGATTTTACACATAATAGCTTACAAATTTCAAAGATTACGGATTTCTATTCAATTAACTCAGCTTTGGAAGTCGATTTGACAGGACAAATAAATGCTGAGCAAATTGGCAATTATCCATTAGCTGGAGTTGGCGGCCAAATGGATTTTATTCGTGGGGCCAGACTTTCAAAAGGTGGAAAAGCTATTATTGCCCTTCCAGCGACTGCAATGGGAGGTACTAGGTCGAGAATAAAAAATACTGTATCTTCTGTTACATCCTTAAAATCAGAGATTGATTATATTGTGACAGAGTACGGAATTGCTTCCTTGTTTGGCAAATCACTTAAAGAACGAAGACAGCAAATGCTGAACATCGTACACCCGAATTTCAGAGAAAGTTTAAGTGCTAATCTTACATCACAGTTGTAGCAATAATCTTTTTTACATGGAGGGGTTTAGGTGTCAATCAAGGTGAAACAGGATCAGATAAAAAGGGCAAGACGGCCATTTTTTACTGATGAACATGAAATGTTCAGGAAATCACTCGTGAGTTTTTTACAAAAAGAAGCTGTTCCCTATTTTGAAACATGGGAAGAGGAGAGATTGATCCCTCGATCCTTTTGGGAGAAGATGGGTGAACAAGGTTTTATTTGCCCGTGGGTCAGTGTGGAGTATGGCGGAATGGGTACTGATTTTGGCTTTGCTATTATTTTAAGTGAAGAATTAGCAAAAATAGGAGCTGGTTTGACGGGCATAGGAACTCACAGCAATATCATTGTTCCTTATTTACATACATTTGGCAATGAGGAACAAAAGCATAGATTTTTGAAAAAATGCGTTAAAGGGGAACTGATTACTTCGATTGCAATGACAGAACCAGGGGCTGGATCAGATTTGGCAAGCATCCAAACGACGGCTATCCGTAAAGGTAATCAGTATATATTAAATGGTCAGAAAACATTTATTACAAATGGAATCCATTCTGATTTGATAATTGTTGCCTGTAAAACGGATCCAAAAGCTGAACCAAGACATAAAGGAATCAGTCTTATATTAGTTGAACGAGATACCCCAGGGTTTACGCGTGGGAGGAAGTTAAATAAGGTGGGAATGCACAGCCAGGATACGAGTGGGCTAATATTTGAAGATTGTATAGTGCCAGTCTCAAATCGATTAGGAGAAGAAGGAAAAGGCTTCCGCTATATGATGATGAATCTTCAGGAGGAACGGCTCTTATGCGCACGGTCGTAGCTGCTGAAGATATGCTTCAATTAACCATACAATATGTAAAAGAGAGAGATGCCTTTGGAAAGCCAATCAGCCAATTTCAGAACACTCAATTTACGCTGGCCGAAATTGCTACAGAAATAAAGTTTGGTCGGACTTTTGTCGATGATTTAATCAAAAAACATATTGATGGAAAAGAAATTGTGAAGGAAGTAAGTATGGCTAAATGGTTGACGACAGAGATGGCAAAACGTGTCTCCACCCAATGTATGCAGCTTCATGGCGGTTATGGCTATATGGAGGAATACAAAATTGCCAGACGGTATAGAGATATACCAGTCACATCCATTTTTGCAGGCTCGAATGAAATTATGAAGGTCATTATCTCTAAACAATTGGGGCTCACTTGAAAGCTGGATAGATCAAATTAAAAAGAAGAGAAGGGAGAGAACGAGTTTGGACTTTACCTTATCAGATGAAACGATAAAAATGAAAAAGATGATCAAACATTTCATTGATGAAACGGTCGATCCGAAAGCAGACTTAATCGAGAAAAATGATCATATACCTGAGGACATCATGCAGCTAAGCAGGGACATGGGTCTATTTGGTTTGAGTATTCCGGAAGGCTATGGTGGACTTGGCCTCGATATGGTTGGAAAATGTGCCATATATGAGGAGCTTGGCCGTACGCATAATGGCTATACGACCATCATTGGAGCACATACCGGTATTGGCTCTGTTGGGGTTGTTGAGATGGGAAATGATAGACAGAAGCAAAAATATTTACCCAAAATGGCAACTGGAGAATTAATTGGTGCATTTGCTTTAACAGAGCCTGAAGCTGGCTCAAATGCTGCTGCGATTAGAACGAGAGCCGTTCGAAAAGGAGACAGCTATCTTCTAAATGGGTCCAAGCATTATATAACAAATGCATCAATTGCCGGTTTATTTACCGTGATGGCTGTGACCAATCCGGCTGCAGGTCCTAAAGGAATTACTTCCTTTTTGATTGAAAAGGGTACAAAAGGAATGATTATTGGGAAAAAGGAAGAAAAAATGGGCTTGAGAGGCTCTCATTCTTTCGAAATCTTTTTTGAAGACTGCGAGGTTCCGGCAGATCATATTCTGGGGCAAGAAGGAATGGGATATGTGAATGCTCTAAAGATTCTAGCTAATGGCCGCGTAGGTCTGGCCGCTAGGAATCTTGGATCCTGTCAAAAATTATTGGAATTATCGGTCCAATATGCATTTGAACGGCACCAATTCGGAAAGCCGATTTTTGAACAGCAAATCATCCAGCACTATTTGGCTGATATGGCCTTGGACATTGAATCGCTCCGTGCATTAACCTATAAGGTTGCCTGGATGGTAGACCAAGGAAAGAATGTTGTTAAAGAAGCGGCTATGTCTAAATTGCTAGGTTCAGAAATATTTAATCGAGTAGCTGATAAAGCCGTTCAGATTCATGGAGGCCTAGGATATATGAAAGGATATCCAATCGAGCGATTTTATCGTGATGCAAGAATCACCAAAATTTATGAAGGTACTTCAGAAATCCAGAAAAATATCATTGCTGCTCAAATAAAGAAAGATTTCTATAATCATTCACAAATGATGTATATATAATTCTTATTAAGACAGACAGGCATTGATATCAAAAATAAAAATGGGCAGGATTCCAACGGATGAGTGGAATCTATTTTTTTGCTTTGAGGTGTTTTTTTAAAAGCATAAAATATTACGGCATACTGATTATATTTTTTTGTTAAAATTGGAATATATGTTCGATTGTGGAAGGTGGGTGGTTTTAAGATGTTAAAGAATGAAGCAGATGTTATTAGGTTAATTCAAAACGATGAAAAAATGATGGAGATTATAAAGGCTGTAAGCACATTAAATTTACCTGACTGGTGGATATGTGCAGGATTTATACGTTCAAAGATTTGGGATGCTTTGCACGGATTTAAAGATTGTACTGAAACACCGGATGTTGATGTTATCTATTTTGATAAATCAATAATTAATGAGGATATGGAAAAAGAATTTGAGATAAATTGATTAGTATTATGCCTAATATACCTTGGTCTGTGAAAAATGAGGCTAGAATGCATACGATTAATAACTTTTCTCCATATACTTCTTCGCAAGATGCCATATCAAAATTCCCAGAAACAGCGACAGCTCTAGGGATAAAGTTAGATCATGAGAATAAATTAATCCTTATTGCTCCATATGGATTAGATGATGTCATAAATTTAGAGGTTAAGCCAACTCCCCATTTTCGTGAGTCAAAAGAACTGGCTGTTATTTATAAGGACCGAATTTCAAAAAAGAATTGGAAGTCTATTTGGCATAAAATTGAAGTTCGCGATATATCTGATTAAGAATGATAGACTCTCATTTACGTTCCCTCTTTTTAATAGTATCTCTATAAAATCTATCATTTTGATATTTTACCGTTTATTAATCTCCTCTTTTTTTTGAAATGTAAAATTCGCAAACCATCCTGATCATTTTACATCGACTTTCCACTGTCCTATCAGCCGACCGAATTATTTTTATGGAAAATGGAAAAGTAATTGAGACAGGTACACATAGGGAACTGTTTGAGAATAAACATGGGGTATATTCAAGGTTATTTAGCAGGGAAGCTGAAATGGGCAATCAAACTGTAACTATATAACTCTACAGAATCGTAAGAATTGGATGACTCACGCCTCTAACATGTACTTACAAGTTATGGTAAACTATTCATGATTCGCGTTTGTTCATAGTGAGGGGTGATTCATATAATGAAAAAATACGAACAAGTAAAGATGGAGATTAAGAAGCTCATCGAAGAAGGCGATTATATACCCGATCAGCGTATAAGTTCTGAATATAGTTTAACTCAGCAATTTGGAGTTAGCAGACATACAGTGCGTAAAGCAATTAATGATCTTGTAAATGAAGGCTGGTTGTATACAGAGCAAGGTTCAGGCACCTTTTGTGCTGACCGGAACACAAATCAACCATCTGAAAAAACAATTGCTCTTTTGACTACATATATATCCAATTACATCTTCCCCTCCATCATTAATGGAGTTGAGTCCTATCTAAGCAGTAAAGGATATACTCTGCTCCTTTATAGTACAAATAATGATTTAAATAAAGAAAAGTTGTGTTTGGAGAATATTTCAAACAGGGGGATTGCCGGTTTAATTGTAGAACCGACTAAAAGTAATTATTATAATCCGAACCTGAAATATTATTTAAATTTAGAGAGGAAAAAAATACCATATTTAATGATTAATGCTTATTATCCAGAGCTACACCCTTATAGATTAACGGTAGATGATGAATTAGGCGCTTATATGGCAACAGAACATTTGATTAAATTGGGGCATGGACGCATTGCTGGTATTTTTAAAACGGATGACCAGCAAGGTGTTAAGAGGATGCAGGGATTTATCAAAGCGCATAGGGAGTATAGCATCCCCATCTTACCAAATATGATCCTACCTTGTACAACAATAGAAAAAGATAAAGTACTGAATGAAGAATTTATGGGTCTTCTAAATTCTGAACAAAGACCTACAGGGCTTTTCTGTTATAACGATGAAATAGCTTTGTCTGCTCTTGATGTTATTAGGGAATATGGAATTAGTGTACCTGATGATCTATCCATTGTAGGGTTCGATGACTCAAATTTAGCGACTGCATCTGAAGTGAAATTAACGACCATCAGACATCCACAATTTGAAATGGGTAGACAAGCTGCAGAAACAATTATCCAGCTGATTGAAAATAAAGTAGATGGAAATCCTTCAATCCGTTATAAACCAGAGTTAATATTACGAAATTCAACGAGAAAATTATAGGAATTTCTTTTTAAAAACCCACCAAAATGGGTTTTTTATTTTGTTCACAAATGGTTGTAAAAAATATGCAAAGGAGGATAATTTATGTAGCGTACTTGTACTAACAAGTAGTATGATATTAATGTAAGCGCATGCATTATTTTGAAAGGTTTCTATATTCATAATGTTTCGGGAATAAATTGAATGAGAGCCTTATTTTACAAAAGGGAGTGGTTAATAACATGAGGAAGTTTGTTACTGCAATGATGATGTTTGTACTGGTATTTACCTTAGCGGCATGTGGCAGCGATGAAAAATCCAGTGGGGAAGAAAAAGGGTTTGTTGGAATTGCCATGCCAACAAAGTCATCGGAGCGCTGGGTATTTGATGGAGAAAATATGGTCAAGGAATTTGAAAAGTTAGGCTACAAGACAGATCTGCAATATGGCGAAGACGTTATTGAAAATCAAATTGCCCAAATTGAAAACATGATTACTAAAGAAGTAGACATTTTAGTAGTTGCCTCTATTGATGGGGAATCTTTAACAGAAGTCCTTCAAAAAGCGGCTGATCAAGATATTAAAGTTATTTCCTATGACCGATTAATCAAAGGGACAGATAATGTGAGTTATTATGCCACATTTGATAACTTCAAGGTTGGTGTTCTACAAGCCTCCTACATTGAAGACAAGCTAGGACTTAAGGACGGCAAAGGACCTTTTAATATTGAGTTGTTTGGCGGGTCTCCAGATGATAACAATGCATACTTTTTCTATGATGGTGCAATGTCTGTCTTAAAGCCATACATAGACTCAGGGAAATTGGTTGTTAAAAGCAAACAAACAGATATGAAGCAAATTGCTACTTTGCGTTGGGATGGCGCAACTGCACAATCTCGTATGGACAACTTGCTAAGTTCACAATATTCAACTGATCGTGTAGATGCCGTTTTATCTCCATTTGATGGAATCAGTATCGGTATTATTTCTTCTCTTAAAGGGGTTGGTTATGGAACTGGAAGTAAACCATTACCAATAATTACTGGACAGGATGCTGAGTTGGCATCAGTAAAATCTATTATTGCCGGTGAGCAAACCTCAACCATCTTTAAAGATACGAGAGCATTAGCTAAAAAAGCAGTGGAGATGGCTGATGCAGTTCTAAAAGGTAAGGAAGCGGAAGTAAATGATACTGAAACATATGACAATGGAAATAAGGTTGTACCTTCTTATCTATTGGAACCGGTTTCAGTTGATAAAGAGAATTACAAAGAAATTTTAGTAGATAGCGGATATTACACAGAAGAAGAATTAAGCAAATAAAAGAAATAGTGGGTCTCGTTTTTTTCAAAGGTTTCTATATTCCAAGCTTTATGGGGCTAGCATAAATTAGAAACCTTTATTTTTATCAAAAGGGAGAGGTTCAAAACATGAGAAAATTTGTTACTGCAATGATGATGTTTGCACTGGTACTTACCTTAGCAGCATGTGGCAGCGATGAAAAATCCAGCGGTGATGAAAAAGGGTTTGTTGGAATCGCTATGCCGACAAAGTCATCAGAGCGTTGGGTATTT
Source organism: Bacillus sp. FJAT-27986 (assembly GCF_001685035.1). Taxonomy (NCBI): domain Bacteria; kingdom Bacillati; phylum Bacillota; class Bacilli; order Caryophanales; family Bacillaceae; genus Bacillus; species Bacillus sp. FJAT-27986. The sequence continues at coordinate 87,916 of NZ_MAYV01000012.1, forward strand.
GATGGAGAAAATATGGTCGAAGAGTTTGAAAAGCTAGGCTACAAAACAGATCTTCAATATGGCGAAGATGTCATTGAAAATCAAATTGCCCAAATTGAAAATATGATTACTAAAGGAGTAGATATTTTAGTAGTCGCCTCTATTGATGGGGAATCATTGACAGAAGTTCTTCAAAAAGCAGCTGACCAGGATATTAAGGTTATATCCTATGACCGCTTAATTAAAGGGACAGATAATGTGAGTTATTATGCCACATTTGATAACTACAAAGTTGGTGTTTTACAAGGCTCTTATATTGAAGAAAAACTTGGTCTTAAGGACGGCAAAGGACCATTTAATATTGAATTGTTTGGCGGATCTCCAGACGATAACAACGCATACTTTTTCTATGATGGTGCAATGTCTGTTCTAAAACCATACATAGATTCTGGGAAATTGGTTGTTAAAAGTAAACAAACAGATATGAAGCAAATTGCTACTTTACGCTGGGATGGCGCAACAGCGCAAACTCGTATGGACAACTTACTAAGTTCACAATATTCATCTGATCGTGTAGATGCAGTCTTATCGCCAAATGATGCATTAGCTATTGGTATTATTTCTTCTTTAAAAGGGGTTGGTTATGGATCGGATAGCAAACCATTACCGATTATTACCGGACAAGATGCTGATTTGGCATCAGTAAAATCAATCATTGCCGGTGAACAAACCTCTTCCATCTTTAAAGATACGAGAGCATTGGCTAAAAAAGCAGTTGAAATGACAGATGCAGTTCTAAAAGGCAAGGAAGCAGAAGTAAATGACACTGAAACATATGACAATGGAAACAAGGTTGTACCATCTTATCTTTTAGAACCAGTAATAGTAGATAAAGAAAATTATAAAGAAATTTTAGTCGATAGCGGATATTACACAGAAGAAGAGCTAAGCAATTAACAGAATGGATGGCGGATGCTGTTTGATTGTAATGTAAACGGTTAAACAGCATCTAAATTTATACAGTTGAGGTGAATGGCGTGTCATCAATTTTATTAGAAATGAAAAATATCACGAAGACATTCCCTGGGGTAAAAGCTCTTGACCATGTGAATTTAAAAATTAAAGAAGGCGAAATCCACGCCCTTTGCGGAGAAAATGGAGCTGGTAAATCTACTTTAATGAAAGTATTGAGTGGAGTGTACCCACATGGCACTTATTCAGGAGATATCTTATTTAATGGAGAAGTGTGTGAATTTAAAAATATTAAGCAAAGTGAAAATCTAGGCATTGTAATTATCCATCAAGAATTGGCTTTAATCCCTTATCTATCTATCTCTGAAAATATATTTATAGGCAATGAACAAACAAAACATGGAATCATAAATTTTAATGAAACAATTGTAAAAACATTAGACTTACTGAAAATTGTTGGGTTAAATGAATCACCGAATACACCGGTTAATCAACTGGGTGTAGGAAAGCAACAATTAGTTGAAATAGCAAAGGCATTATCCAAGAAAGTGAAATTACTTATATTAGATGAACCAACTGCAGCTTTAAATGAGAATGATAGTGAAAATCTCTTAAATTTAATGCTTGAATTTAAGAAACAAGGAATGACCTCCATAATAATCTCTCATAAATTAAATGAGATTGCAAAGGTGGCCGATTCGATAACCATCCTTCGTGATGGTAAAACTATCGAAACTCTTGATATGAAAAAAGGTGTTACGGAGGACCGAATCATTAAGGGGATGGTAGGACGTGACTTAACGAATCGGTATCCTGAACACACACCAAATATTGGAGAAACCATATTAGAAGTGAAAAACTGGACGGTTCAGGATGAAAACAATTCCGATCGTAACGTGGTTGATGATGTAAGTTTCCAAATAAAAAGCGGTGAAATTATTGGCATAGCCGGATTAATGGGAGCTGGGAGAACCGAGCTGGCGATGAGTTTGTTTGGAAAGGCTTATGGTAAAAAAATCTCAGGCCAAATAATTAAAAAGGGAAAAGAACTGAAGCTGAAAAATATTACACAAGCAATCGATAATGGCATTGCTTACGTAACTGAAGACCGTAAATCATATGGACTTGTATTGGAAGAAGATATTAAAACGAATATCACATTGGCAAATCTGGGTAAAATATCTCAAAAACTAGTTGTAAATGATAATCAGGAAATTATTGAAGCAGAGCAATATCGCAAAAAAATGAATATAAAGAGCCCAAGTATCTTACAAAAAGCAATGAATCTAAGTGGAGGAAATCAACAAAAAGTCGTGTTAAGCAAGTGGATTTTTGCTGAACCGGAAATCTTGATTTTGGATGAACCAACACGTGGGATTGACGTTGGGGCAAAGTATGAAATTTATTCTATTATTAATGAATTGGCCGACAAAGGAATGGGAGTATTGGTCATTTCATCAGAACTGCCTGAGATATTAGGAATATGCGACAGAATTTATGTCATGCGTGAGGGCACATTTACCGCAGAATTTGACCGGAATGAAGCTTCACAAGAAAAAATTATGAAATACATGACCAGAACAGGGGTGGAACAGCTGTGAAAACACTGACTAGTTTATTGAAAAATAATATAAGACAGTATGGAATGGTATTGGCTCTGATCTTTATCATGGTGCTATTTCAAGTATTAACGGATGGCATATTACTAAAACCTCTTAATATTACAAATCTTATTCTGCAAAATAGTTATATTCTTGTTTTAGCAATCGGGATGTTGTTGGTCATTATATTGGGGCATATCGATCTTTCCGTTGGTTCGATTGTAGCCTTTGTTGGAGCTATGTCAGCGATATTTATGATTGAAATGAACATGCCGGTTTGGTTATCTGTCATTCTTTGTCTTATTATAGGAGCTTTAATAGGAGCTTGGCATGGATTTTGGGTTGCATTCCTTAAAATCCCAGCATTTATCGTTACACTCGCAGGGATGCTGATTTTCCGCGGACTTACTATGCTTGTTCTCAATGGGCAATCCATTGCTCCGTTTCCTGAGTCCTTCCGCCAAATGAGTACAGGGTTTATACCGGGGCTGAATAAAACAGGAGAATTAGATTTACTGACTATGATTGTCGGAGTTTTAATCTCTCTCGTACTATTATGGAGTGAATTTAGAAAGCGTAAAAAACAACAGTCTTACAATTTTGAAGTACTTCCAATGTGGTTATTTGCTTTAAAACTGGTATTTATAGTAGCAGTAATGAATATATTTGCTTATTTCCTAGCTTCATATGAAGGTATTCCTAATATTTTGGTGATTTTAGTTGTATTAATTGTTGCTTACTCATTCTTTACAAATAAAACAGTCCCTGGTCGACATTTATATGCGCTTGGCGGTAATGAAAAAGCAGCAAAATTATCAGGTATTAAAACAAAATGGCTTACCTTCTGGGTATTTGTAAACATGGGTGTATTATCTGCCTTATCAGGATTATTATTTGCAGCTCGGTTGAATGCAGCAACTCCTAAAGCGGGTAACTCTTTTGAATTGGATGCGATCGCTGCGGTCTTTATTGGCGGGGCATCCGCATATGGCGGTATAGGGACTGTTATAGGCGCTGTCGTTGGTGGTTTGGTAATGGGTGTATTAAACAATGGTATGTCGTTAATTGGCTTAGGCGTGGATTATCAACAGACAATTAAAGGACTGGTATTGTTGCTAGCTGTAGGGTTTGACGTGTATAATAAAAATAAATCATCGTAAGTTTATTTTAACAAAAAGAGGTGTTTGGAAAGTGAATTATCGCAGACTTGGCAATACCGATTTATCTGTAAGTGAGATTAGTTTTGGGACATGGGGAATTGGCGGTGATTGGGGAAAGGCTGATACCCAGGATGCTCTTCTTGGTTTAAATCGCGCTATGGAGAATGGAGTTAACTTCTTTGATACGGCGGATGTATACGGAAGTGGTAGAAGCGAAGAACTGTTAAGGGAAGCGACGAAAGGCAAAGAGGATACGATCCATATTGCTACGAAATTTTGTCGAGCCGGTGATATTCATGATCCAGATACATATTCGGAAGAGGCAATTCGGGCATATTGTGAGGGCAGTCTCAAAAGGCTTGGCCGCGAACGGATTGACCTATATCAAATTCATTGTCCGCCCTTACATATTTTAAAGAATACGGATGTATTTACTGTGCTGGATAAGCTTCAGCAGGAAGGGAAAATTCGCCATTATGGCGTGAGCGTAGAGACTGTTGAAGAAGGTTTATTCTGTCTTACCATTCCAGGTGTCAGAGCATTACAGGTCATTTTCAATATATTCCGGCAAAAACCGCTTGAAGAACTCTTCCCGACAGCTAAAAAACAGGGGGTTGGTATATTAGCCCGCGTACCACTGGCCAGTGGTTTGCTAACAGGAAAATTCAGCACCCAAACAAAATTTGAAGAAAATGATCACCGTAGCTTTAATGCAAATGGAGAAAAATTTAATGTTGGTGAAACATTTGCAGGACTTGAGTTTTCAAAAGGAGTTGAGCTTAGCAATCAGCTTTCCTGGATTGCGGATGGAAGAGGTACCATGGCTAATTCAGCTTTACGATGGATTCTGGACCATGAAGAAATTACATGTGCAATACCTGGTTTTAAAAATGCGCAACAAGTTGACCAAAATTTAAAGGCGATTCAAACTAAATCCTTTTCAAAAGAAGAGTTAGATAGGCTGCAAACGTTTTATATGAATGAAGTACATGATTATATTCGCGGACCTTATTAATGCCAGTTAAACGGGAGATTGAAACGATTAATAGATAATCAATAAAAAAGGAGCAGGTATTAGAGATTTATATATTTTCTAATGCCTGTTTATTTGCACAATTTATATCTTCTGAAATAGACTAATAATAGCGTTTTCAATCACGTTTGTTGTGAAGGAATACATACAAAATATAAAATTAGGTTACACCTCTATATGATAAGGAGAGAAAGTACATGCAAATTGAACAGAAGGTATTTGGTGAAATTGAGAATCAGGAAGTTGTGCAATTTTCAATTACTAATAAATCAGGATTTACCGTTCGTTTTATAAATTATGGTTGTGTGATTACAGATATTATTGCTCCTGACCGTGAGGGAAATATGGAGAATGTCGTATTGGGGTTTGATTGTATGGAAGATTACGAGAATCATTCACCTTATTTTGGAGCGGTTGTCGGCAGAATTGCAGGACGAATCGCAAATAGTCAGTTCACTCTTAACGGGAAGTCCTACCAGATCACTAAAAACGAGGGGGATAACCACCTGCATGGAGGGGTTAAGGGGTTTAGCCATGTTCTTTGGGATTATAAAGTAGTAGAAGAAAAGGATGCTGTTGGGGTTGAATTCAGCTATACAAGTAAAGCAGGAGAAGAAGGATTCCCTGGCAAGGTAGAGGTTACAACGACTTATTTAGTAAATGAAAACAATCAGCTTGATATTCGCTATAAAGCTACCACCGATGAAGATACGATCATCAATTTAACGAATCATACATATTTTAATTTAAGTGGTGACTTGAGCAAAACAATCAAAAATCACGAATTACAGCTCGAAAGCAGTCGATTTATTGAGCTTAAGGAAGATTCTATTCCGACTGGTCGATTAATTCCTGTCGAGGGAACACCGTTTGATTTTACGAATAGCAAGCCGATTTCTCAAGGTGTCGATAGTGGCTACAAACAAAATGAGTTAGCAGGCAATGGCTTTGACCATCCGTTCGTTTTGGATTCCAATTTTAATAGAGAAATAGAATTATACGATCCTGAGAGTGGACGTAAATTATTAGTGGAAACGGACCAACCAGCCGTTGTTATTTATACTTGCAATCAATCGGAAGGGAATTATGAAATCAGGGGTGTCCGTCCGCATCATCATATGGCTATATGTTTGGAAACACAGGGATTCCCAGATGCTATTAACCAACCTGATTTCCCTCCGGTCACACTTAAAAAAGATGATGTATATCAAGCGCATACGAGATATATTTTTAAATAAGGCTATGTTTAAAGAGAGTGATGCTTTTAATGGATTAGACGAGGACCTTTAAGATTGGGTCCTCTTTTTGTGTCTCTGCTTATTACAAAACCGATAGGATAATTCTCCAGTTAGCTATGACAAAACAAATTACAATGCCATTTTTAATTGCATTTACGAGAATTCTATTGTATTTTAACTCTTTCGATTTATCGTCATTTCGATACAAAGGTAGGTTAATATTATGCGGATCCTTTTCAATGAAATTGAATACAAACCAAATTAATAATCCGAAGAACGGAAGAGCTAAAATGCTTTTTTTCTCCCCCCAATGTGAAACATGACCGTTCGAATCGAATGTCATAGGAATACTATTGGGTATATCTGACCATCTAATCATTATGTATACAAAAATGATTATAAGTAGGATTAAAGATACTATATTAAAACTAAATTCAAATAATGTTTTTTTGTTTTCGATGGGATGCTTGACCATTTACGCCCTCCTTTTAAAATAGATAACCTAATTTTACCATATAACCAAATAAACGTAATGCAACTATACGAGAATCCTACAAAGTATTGAAAACTTTGGCAACCATTATCTTTAAATAAACAAAAAAAAGAGAGAGCGGGGTTTAATATCCGCTCTCTCTTTCTAAAATAACCAATATACTGGTCTACAACAATCCTTTTCGTTTGTATTCCATTAATCGCTTATTGATCCAAATGGCCGCCTGTGTCGCATCCCCCATGGCAATCGTGGCCTGTTCGGAGTGCGATACAATATCTCCCGCTGCCCATACATTTTTAACATTGGTTTCTTTTGTTCGTGCATCCACTTTAATATGTCTGTTATTCTCTATATGAACACCAATTTGACTGGCCAATTCTGTATGAACTTTATTGCCGCCAAAGCCGATAAAAGCTCGATCAGCTTGCAGGGATTCACCATTTTTTAAATGGACGCCTGTAAAAAAGTCCTCTGATTCTTTTGACACAGATTCTATTTCCTCTTCTAAGTACGTAATATGATGTTGGTTAAGTTTAGATAGAATGTCCGCTGAGACAGGTGTTTTCTCATGATTGATATAGGTTATAACATCCGTCCAATTTAATAAAGATACTGCAAGATTGGCACCTGGATCACCAGCACCCATCACAATAATTTTTTTATCCATCGCTTCGTAGCCATCACAATCTGTGCATATATAAATGGTGCTGCCCAAGCACTCTCTTATATTGGGGATATCAGGTATCCGATCGGTAACGCCTGTAGCCAGTAAAATAGTCTTGGTTTGATACGTTTCGTTATCAGTCGTTATCAAAAATTCATCATCTCTTTTAGATATTTGCTTCACATCAGATTTGATGAATGTAACTCCTGTTTCAGATGCTTGCTGCTGTCCTTTTTTTCGTAATTCTTCACCACTGACGCCTTCAGGCCATCCGATGATATTTCGATAATCCTTACATAAATTAGACCGTCCTGCTTCCTTAGAATCAATAACTAAACAATTAATTTGGCTTCTGCCCATTTGTATTGCCGCCTGAGTGCCGGCAATACCTCCACCTATAACAATACATTCCCAAGAATTTCTCATAGTAGTACCATTGCCTCCTGCTTAACGTCATCCCTTAGTATCAGGATGAAATAAGATATTATACCCTTCTATACCCATTCATACTGTATTTTGACAAACAATTGGTCGAAATGTAAAAATTAGATATCCGAATAAGAATGGAGGTTGAACGATTGGATCTTAAATTAGCAGGAAAAAACGCGTTAGTGGTTGCATCTAGTCAAGGTTTAGGAAAAGCTATTGCGCAAAAGTTAGTGGAAGAGGGCGCAAATGTGATGATAACTGGCAGACATGCAAACAAGTTAGAAAAAGTGGCAAATGAACTAATCCCTTTAAACAAAAAAAGCAGGGTTGTCTATTGTGAAGTTGACATTACAAGGCCTGAACAAATTAAGGACTTGGTAAGGAAAACGGTGCAAGAGTTTGGAACAATTGATATTCTACTCAATAATGCAGGAGGACCGCCGGCAGGGACATTTATGGAATTATCTGATGAGGACTGGCAAAACTCGTTTGAATTGAATTTATTAAGCTATGTTCGAATGATTCGAGAAGTGTATCCTTATATGAAAGATCAGGGTGGAAGGATTCTTAATATGGCTTCTATTTCTGTTAAGGAACCAATTCAGGGATTGCTGTTATCCAATACATTCCGCCTTGGTATTACCGGTTTAACGAAAACATTAGCATCTGAATTTGCTCAGGACCATATCTTAATAAATACGATTGCACCTGGTGTTATATCCACAGGTAGGATAACCTATTTGGATGAAAAAACAGCCGAGCGTCAAGGGTTATCCATAGATGAAGTAAAAGAAAATGCACAAAAGCAAATTCCGCTTGGCCGATACGGAGAACCAGAGGAATTTGCTAACTATGCAGTATTTCTGTTATCAATGCTCAATACGTATGTAACCGGACAAGTATTATTAGTCGATGGTGGAAAAGTGAAGGGAATTTAATTTCTATTAGAGTTTGAAAGAATACCCGTCCATTTGTAAAAGATAGAGATTGAATGAGGAGATTTATTGAAATAAATAATTGTGTATTCGCTTTATATTTTTTTTGAATTTATTCAGCATAGCAAGTGGTTATTCTAATGAATCTCTTTGGAACTTTATATGAAAACCATTAATAATTTTGAACGGCATCGTCAACAACGATGCCGCTTTTATATGGTTCCTTTTTAATAAGATTTAATCTATGATTTTTCTTTTCCTGATAAAGAAGCGGAAATTTTAGGTGTCTCTTCGAATAAGACTTTAAAGTCCTATTAGGTTGATAATTCAACATTAGTTCGCTTGCTTTTCGGATTTAATCTTTGAAGATACGGTTTTATTTTTGATGAAAAGCAGGTTGGGTGTCATTTTCCCTTCCATTCGCGCAGACTTACTTACCAATATAGAGATCAAATTGGCCATCGTAAAGGCTGTAATAGCAAGAAGTACTCCTGCAGCCATATCTGTCAGCCAGTGTATGCCAAGATAAATAGTGGAGAACATGATTATTCCCACACTGCCAGTCATAAACCATTTAAAAGGCTTATTGTTCGACTTATAGCTTAAGAATAATAAAGTCAGTGAAATCGAGTTATGCAGGCTTGGGAAACAGTTATTCAATCCTGATACATTCCGATATTGAGTCTCAAAGTCTGGATAAACTTCCGGGATTAAAAAGTGTACCTGAGAATGGACATACCATACCTCATTAACAGGTAAAAAAAGATAAAAGGGTATGGCAATAAGATAATTCAGCCCAACGGCATAAATAAATGTATAGAATAATTGCTTGTTTTGTTGGATGAAATAGAGGACAAATGATGTTGAAATCAAAGTGACAAATATAATGATGTAGAAAAAAGTTGTGATTTCTGTTAACCAAATATTATACAATAGGTTTTGGAAATTAGCCAGTAATTGCCCTTCATACTGCTGAATAATATGAGAATAGTCCCCGATATGAATAAAATTGCTCTCTATTTGCAATTCCAGTTTATTGATTAAAAGTATAGTCCCAAGTAATGCAAAATGAATCCATGATTTTTTGTTCTTTCGGCTATCCCATAAAATCTTAAATACGATGAAAGGGTTACGCTTTGATAGGATAATAACTAAAAAAACCGTCATAATCGTGATGGTGATAGCAATCGTAAACATAGATTGATACATATACAGACGTTCCCTTCCTGATTCAATATATTCATAGTGTATATATTATAACGTTTTGAATTGTAGGAATAGTAAAAAGGGTCCAATTTTTACATATTTTATTTGAATTGAATGATAAGCTTACAAATTTTATAAAAATCTATATAAATTTTGAAGAAAAATGAAAAACAATGAAACTTCTTAAAACTTGATTCGTAAATACAAATATGGGAAACTAAGCCTGACTACTAGAATTACAGGAGGAATTACTTTGTTAAAGAAAATGTTAACTGCTTTTATGTTGGTTACCTTTGTATTTGCACCGGTGGCTGAACATGCGTTTGTAGGAACTTCACACGAGGTTAGTGCAAAATCATACCGTTCAGGTAAAAAATCGTTCAATTCAAATAATAACCAATCTAATTTCAACCAAAACAATTCAACAGTTAATAAGCAAAAATCAACAACAAACAGCAATGCCAAAGCAACTAAAACAAATTCATTTAATAAAGGTGGATTCATGAAAAGTATGATGCTTGGCGGTATTGCCGGTTTATTATTCGGCGGTTTGCTAGCTAATATGGGTGCCATGGGATCCGTACTTGGTTTATTATTGAATGTACTTGCAATTTTGCTGATTGTTGCTTTAATCAAAAAAATCTTTACACGTAGTAACCGTCCACGAAAAGAGGTTGACGGAACGTGGAGACAATAAAAATTTCAGAGAATGAGATTATTAATTCACTTTGTGTTTATATCGCAGCTAAAAAGCAAGTCAATCCTGAACAAGTTGAAATTGAATTATTGTATGACGATAAATATGGGTTCTCCGCAGAAGCACATGTTAATGGAAGATCCCAAATTCTAATCACCGCAAACATGATTGAAGCACTGCGTTTTTATATTGAGCATGAGCTGAATATGGATCCATTTGCTGCAGCTATTGAACTTGAATTAGATGACGAGGAAGGCATTATTGCCTACGTTCAATAAAAGTATGAAAAGAGGCTTAGGCCTCTTTTTTTATTATTTAAAATGATTAGCTTATAATCAGTCTATTCATCAATTGACTGGGACTGTTACGTATTTTTAGAAAATTATAAAAATGTTCGTGACTTTATACATATTGGTCGCTAATATAAAAAGCATAAGAAATTATTTAAGCGCTTACATACATATAGGAGGAAATAAAAGATGCATCCTTATTTAAATGAAGAGCATGACATATTTAGAAAATCCTTTAGAAAGTTTCTAAAAAAAGAGGCGTATCCATACTATGACCAGTGGGAGAAAGAGAAACTGATTCCAAGAGAATTTTGGTCCAAGCTTGGTCAAGAGGGATATTTATGCCCGGATTTACCAGAGCAATATGGCGGCTTGGAAACGGATTGGGGTATATCAGTTGTCATTAATGAAGAACTCGAGCGCCTTGGTTCCGGTACAATCGGGATTGGTCTCCATAATGATATTGTTGTGCCGTATATTAACGCCTATGGTACGAAAGAACAAAAGGAGAAATGGCTTCCCAAATGTGTCAGCGGGGAAATCATCACAGCTATTGCCATGACAGAACCAGGTGCAGGCTCTGATCTTGCTTCCTTATCTACATACGCAGAATTAAAAGAGGACCATTATATTTTAAATGGACAGAAGACCTTCATTACGAACGGAATCCACGCAGACCTCATCATTGTAGCTTGTAAAACGGATTTACATGCTATACCCAAGCATAAAGGAATAAGCCTGCTTGTTGTCGAAAGAGATATGGAAGGCTTCTCAAGAGGACGTAAACTAGAAAAAGTGGGTATGCATTGCCAGGATACAGCGGAGCTCCTATTTGAGGATTGTATCGTACCAAAGGGAAATTTGTTGGGAGAAGCAGGGAAAGGCTTTATGTATATGATGGATAAGCTCCAGCAGGAACGGTTAATCGTAGCTATTTCAGCTCAGGTTGCTGCTGAGGATATGCTTCAGATGACGCTCGATTATGTTAAGTCAAGGAAAGCATTCGGAAAATCAATCAGTGATTTTCAAAATACGAAGTTTAAGCTGGCTGAAATCGCATCCGACATAAAAATGGGAAGAGTATTTCTTGATCAATTAATTGCAGATCATATAGCCGGGAAGAATATAGTAGCAGAAGTCTCAATGGCCAAGTGGAAATTAACAGATATGTCTAAACGCATCTCGGTTGAATGCATGCAGCTACACGGTGGATATGGCTACATGGAAGAATACAAGATTGCCAGACGATTCAGGGATACCCCGGTTGCCAGTATTTATGCCGGTACAAATGAAATTATGAAGACGATCATTGCTAAGAACCTTGGACTTTAATGGGGGAAAGTGAATTAGCATTGGACTCAAGGTCAGGTGAGATTTAAGAGTACTATATTCAATTAATAGGAGGAAGGGGTAATAATGATGATGCACGTGCCATTAACTGTACATTCTTTGCTGGAAAGAGCTGAAAAAGTATTTCCGAAGAAAGAAGTGGTATCAAGGACTCATGATAAGGTGCAGCGATTAACGTACAAAGAGATCGGTGAAAGGACAAGAAGGCTGGCGGATGTACTCCAGAAAATGAATGTATCAAGAGGTGATAAAGTCGGTACGCTGGCGTGGAATCACCATCGCCATCTCGAAGCATATTTTGCAGTACCTGGCATTGGAGCTGTTGTCCATACCATTAATATTCGTTTATCCGCAGAACATATTACCTATATTATTAATCATGCAGAAGACAAGGTACTATTGATTGATGAAGATATTGTACCCCTAATAGAAAAAATCGCCCCAGCGCTGACAACCGTCAAGGCCTATATCATTATGACGGATCAGACAGAAATACCCTCAACAAGTCTTAAACCCGCATATTCATATGAAGAACTTCTAGCAGTCGGCAACCCGAAAACTCCATTTATAAATGATTTAGATGAAAATGAAATAGCAGGAATGTGCTATACATCAGCAACAACTGGGAATCCAAAAGGTGTATTGTATTCGCACCGGGGGATTGTGCTGCATAGCTTCGCACTCGGCCTAGCAGATACAACAGCTGTTTCTGAACGTGATGTGGTCATGCCTGTTGTGCCAATGTTTCATGTGAATGCCTGGGGATTGCCATTTGCGGCCACCTGGTTTGGAGCAACTCAGGTTCTGCCTGGACCTCAATTTAATCCTAAATTATTAGCCGAATTTATCCAATCAGAAGGTGTGACAAAAACAGCTGGTGTGCCGACAATTTGGTTAGGTCTCCTGCAGGAGCTTGAAAAAGGTACATATGATACCAGCACATTGGAATTTATTTTATGCGGTGGCTCGGCTGCACCAAAAGGATTGATTAAGCAATTTGAAATTAAATATAAAATACCATTCCTACATGCTTATGGAATGACAGAAACGGCACCATTGGCAACTGTATCACGTCTGAAAAGCTATCAGTTAGACTTACCGGAAGAAGAGCTGCTCGATATTAGAGCTAAGCAAGGCTTGCTTGTACCAGGCCTGGAAATGAAAGTGGTCGGCTCTGAAGGAGAAGTGAACTGGAACGGATTGGATATGGGTGAGCTGATGTTACGGGGCAACTGGATTGCAGATGAATATTATCGTGATGAACGGACTGCTGAGGCATTTAAAGACGGATGGCTGTTGACTGGAGATATAGCAACTGTAGATGAAGAGGGCACAATCAAGCTGGTCGATCGAACAAAGGATTTAATTAAGAGCGGCGGTGAATGGATTTCATCTGTTGATCTGGAAAACGCCTTAATGGCTCATGAGGCGATATTTGAAGCAAGTGTCGTAGCCATACCGCATCCCGAATGGCAGGAAAGACCGGTCGGGTGTGTAGTTCTTAAGCCTGAATTTCATGGAAAGGTTACCGAAGAAGAGATTCAAAGCTTCCTTAAGCCGCAATTTGCAAAATGGTGGATTCCAGATGAAATCATCTTTATGGATGAAATCCCGAAAACCTCCGTTGGTAAATTTCTAAAGGCTAAATTGAGAGAAATGATTCAAGAGAGAGTATCTAATAACTAATAGTGGATAGGTAGGGGAGAAGTCTAAACCATCAAGGATATGGTTTAGGCTTTTTTATTGCGGTTGCTTTATAAATCTAAGGATGAATCGGTAAATGCTGGTATGATTTGTTCTCTCCTGTAAAGAATAAAGGAATAACTACTATTCATTAAGGAGTGTACTTTATGAACCAGTCATTAGGATATGTGAAGGAAATTTTATCAGCACATACGGAGGACAGCAAAGTTGGCAAGCATATTTATAATATGATTTCTGACGGAAATTACGACAGCGGAGAACAGTTTGTCAGAGATTTATCAGTGGGTGAAAGTCACTACCTAAATAGGGTTTTACAAAATGCCATTGCTTATTCAAACCAAGAGCAGGACGAAGAACGATCCAAGCATTTAAATGAGATTTATGAGTTGTTGTTTGTTTGAAGAATTTTTATTTCGCACGACTTCAAGATTACAAAATCAAGCTTTGCTGACATCATACGTTTCAGGGAGAAGGCAGAACGATTCAATTATTCCAGAGACACTATATAAGATTTATTTACTAAAAATTGCTCAAGAAGAAAGGAGGTGCATAGCAACTCCTTTTTTATATTTGTCCTATCAAGGCAAAATAGAGAACGAACGTACTGGGAAGCCTGACGCTTTTTCAGGTTTCGGTACGATATTAAAGATGATAGCTCCTTTAGGAGGCAACTTGTCCAGGTTTTTCATGAGTTCAATTTGATACGTATCCTGAGAAAGTACATAATATTCGCCTCTAAGTTCCCCATTTTTACGGAAGTCAATAGCTGAATCGGTGTCAAAGGTTTCATGGCCAATAGCTTTGATTCTTCGTTCTTCAAACAAAAATTTCAACGCATCATAGCCCCAGCCAGGGATATGATTATGGCCTTCCTCATCTTTGTTGGAGAAGGCCTCTTTGTCTGGCCAGCGCTTGCTCCAGTCGGTGCGCAAAGCCACAAATGTATTTGCCTCAATTGTTCCGTGTTCTGTTTCAAAATCTAAAATATCATGGATGGTGAGTGTGAAATCAGGATTCTTCGCCGCCTCTTTTGATTTGTCAATCACAATCAAGGGCAACACAAGCTCCTTTAGTTCCAATTCGTCCAAATACCGGGTGTCTGGCACGAAATGAATGGGAGGATCAATATGGGTTCCATATTGACCAGCGAACGAATAACGCTGTGCCATGAATCCGTCTTCATGAGTAAATAAAGTATCAATCTGTGCGTCATCAAACATAAAGAAATGAGGGGAATCTGGTCCAAATGTATGAGTGAGGTCCACCCACTCCTTAGATTTCAAGATATTAAGTACCTGCAACAGATTGTTTACCATCTACTCTTCCTCCATAATTTTCAATTTTCGAATAATTATTATATACTTTATCATAGAGGTGTAACGGCAACAAGCTCTCCCTTTAAAAAGAATATCAGGTATGATATTTTTTATTACTTTTGCAATAGTTAATATCATTACAGATAAGAGAATGGTTAATGAATTGAGCATGATTTTTACCAATAGTGAAATAGAATTATTCATTCTTAAAAAACTTATCCCGGTCAAAGTTATTATTGCAAACCAGTGACGGTTTTACTATTAGAAATTTAAAAAATCTGTATTCAACTATTGGTTAAATAAATTATAATTAAATTACTATATTCGCTAATTCGGGGAATTTACAAATGCATTCGCTTTCCCCTTTTATTAATTAGATCCAATCGATTAGATTGATAGAAATATCGAAAGGGGATACTTATATTTGAATTCAAAATACCTGGACTTACTCGTCCAAAAATATGATTGTGAAGAAAAAGTAGTAACAGAAATTATTAATTTGGAAGCCATCCTTAACCTACCGAAGGGGACAGAACATTTTGTCAGTGATTTACATGGGGAGTATCAAGCTTTTCAACATGTACTGAGAAACGGTTCCGGGAATGTAAAACAAAAAATCAAAGACTTGTTTCAAGATGTTTTATTAGAAAAAGAAATTAATGAATTTGCGACATTAGTTTATTATCCTGAAGAGAAATTAAAGTTAATTAAAAATCAATTTGATAATAAAGAAGAATTGAATCAATGGTATATCGTTATTATTGAGCGGATGATGAGACTTATTTCTCATGCTTCATCCAAATATACCCGTTCGAAATTAAGAAAAGCATTGCCAAAGCAGTTTGAATTTATTATCGAAGAACTGCTGTACAAAACGAATCAAGCAAATAAGGAAAAATATTATAATGAAATTGTTGAGCAAATCATCTCCTTAGGCCAAGCTGATAAACTCATAACAGGTCTTGCCTATACAACTCAGAGATTGGTTGTCGATCATCTTCATGTTGTTGGCGATATATATGACCGTGGACCTGAACCTGATAAAATCATGGAAACTCTAATCAATTATCATTCGGTTGATATTCAGTGGGGTAACCACGATGTACTTTGGCTAGGTGCTTATTCTGGTTCATTGGTTTGTCTTGCTAATATTATTCGTATTTGTGCAAGGTATGACAATCTCGATATTATTGAAGATGTGTATGGAATCAATTTGAGGCCTTTGTTAACTCTGGCTGAGAAATACTATGATGACAATCCGGCTTTCAGACCAAAGGTACATTCAGATCAGAAACTATCTAGTCATGAAAAATTACAAATAACGAAAATTCATCAAGCAATTGCGATGATTCAATTCAAACTCGAAATGCCTATAATAAAGAGACGTCCGTGCTTTAATATGTCAGATAGGCTTTTATTAGAGAAAATTGATTATGATAAAAATGAAATAACGATTTATGGGGAGACTTACCCTCTTGAAAACACTTGCTTTGCCACGGTTAATCCCGAACAGCCTGAACAGTTATTAGAGGAAGAACAGCAGGTTATGGAAAAGTTATTATTCTCAGTTCAGAATTCAGAAAAGCTCGCGAGACATATGAATTTCCTTATGAAGAAAGGAAGCCTTTATTTAAAATATAACGGGAACCTATTAATACATGGGTGTATTCCTTTAGATGAAGAAGGAAATATGGAGAAGATGACCGTCGATAATAACACCTATTCAGGTCGTGAGTTACTTGATGTTTTTGAGCAATATTTACGTTATTCTTTTGCACATCCTGAAGAGTCGGGTGATCTTGCGACGGATATGGTCTGGTATTTATGGACGGGAGAATATTCGTCACTCTTTGGAAAAAGAGAAATGACAACTTTTGAGAGGTACTTTATTAAGGACAAGTCAACCCATAAAGAAAGAAAGAATCCATACTATCATTTACGCGAGAATGAAGAAATTTGTCGCAAAATACTAGCTGATTTTGATCTGGATCCTGACACAGGTCATATCATAAATGGCCATACACCAGTTAAAGAAATAGAGGGAGAAAATCCAGTTAAGGCAAATGGAAAAATGATCGTAATTGATGGAGGTTTCTCCAAAGCATACCAATCAACTACAGGCATAGCAGGATATACATTGCTATATAATTCTTACGGTATGCAATTGGTCGCCCATAAGCATTTTAATTCAAAGGAAGATGTCTTACTTAACGGGACAGATGTTTTATCAATAAAAAGATTGGTAGATAAAGAATTAAAACGGAAAAAGGTTAGAGAAACCAATATTGGAGAGAAAATAATTCAGGAAATTTCAATATTAAATAGTTTAAGGGAATATCGCTATATGGATTGATAGCAGCTTGTACTTAAAAAACAGGAACAGTGTTCCTGTTTTTTTTGTTTCAGCAAAATCAATATGGTTAACTTTATACTTCATGTATCGGTCTTCCAAATGTGTTTATACCTATATTCTTTAATTGCTTTTCTAAATGTTCTGGCTTCACTTTCCCGTTCTCTTGGCAGTAAGTTGGATAGTAATAAGGTGAGGCGACATGTGCGTCTAAATTCAGCCACACTGTACGATAGATATTGTGTACATCTCTTACGGGTAAAAATTCTCCGCTTTCCAATTCCACATCATCATCTACACCATATTCGAACCGGCAACAAGAACATATTTCAAAAGAACCCACTTGTAACTGTTTGGAATCATAATAAGCGGGTTCATCAAGCCCTTTATGACCGCATACGGGGCAAATATATTTCATAGTTTATAATCTCCTTGTTAATTGTGTGACTTCTAAATAAAGGTAAATGACTTCTTTGTTTTCTTTATTTCCTATATTATAGTGAGGGGTTCCTTAAATTATCAAACCTATTGTAATCTATAATTTACAAATAAGTCTGAATACGCTTATCTTATTATTTGGGATACATGTAAACTTTGCAATAATTAGAATTGATTTCAAGAAATTACGAACAGGGGGAAATGTTTTGAAGAAAATTATACTAATCATCGCAGTACTGTTAATGGTTTCTTTTGTACCTGATGCTTTTGCGCATTCTCATTTAGAGAGTTCTACACCTAGTGACGGAGAAGTTATTTCAGAAGAGTTACGTGAAATAACATTAATATTTAGTGGGAAAATTGAACAAGGCAGTACTTTTAAACTATTGGATTCCAAGGAACAAGCTGTTTCAGTTGAAAATATTACGATCACGGACACTGAAATTACAGGAACAATTCCTGTTAGTTTGATAAATGGAAATTATGTTGTTGATTGGAATATTATTAGTGCAGATGGCCATCAAATGGAAGGGGAGTTTTCATTCGAGGTGAAAATTGCTGGGACTGAATCTCCACTAGCTAATAACGATGAGGAAGAACAAGTGAGTAAAAATGTAGAAAATCATGAAGGAAATCAAGATGGTTTAAATGAACAGGATTCGAATGAAAATGTTGCTAATGATCAAACAGAAAATGATATATCATCCAATCTCGTTCCTATTATTATCGGTGTTTTAATAGTCACTATTATAATCACCTTTATTGCATTAAGGAGAAAAAAATAAACAATGTCCTCTGTAATTTTTAGCGAAGTTGCCCTATATCTTTGTCTTTCCATATTAATGGGCAGTTTTATTCTATCCATTGTTCCAAACCATCATCGGCCTAGCATATCTGTAGGAAAGAAATATATGATCTTAGCTGCCATTGGTGTTGGATTATTTTCTTTTTCACCCGTACTCATTCGAATCTTGAACTTACAGCAAAGAGTAGACTGGCAGGGGAGAATACAAACGGTATTATTAACGTTCGAAATTGGCAAGGCATGGATTTTTACAACTATTGTGATGTTAATTTTACTCCTGTTTATTGCTAAATTTCACCAAAGAGAAGATTCTAAATACTCTTGGATTGGATGTATTTTAACCATTTTTTTGATTATGGGCCTTGCTTGGTCCAGTCATGCAAGTACATCGGAACAGATCATCGGTTTTTTAACTCATTTTGTGCATGTTACTGCTGTAACGGTCTGGGTTGGTATTCTATTTGTTATAAGTTGGTTCTCAAAAAATCAAGAGAATTGGCTGCAGTTTTTGCGATGGTTTACCCCAATCGCAATTAGTTGTGTCCTAGTGACAGCTGCTTCAGGAATAGTCCTTATGACATTTGTTATAGATCTATCGCAATATCCAAATTCTTGGATGGTTGATTATGGACAATTTTTATTGATAAAACATATTCTTATTATGGTACTGCTTGCCTACGCTTTCGTTAATGGCATACTCATTCGACGGAGGTTAAGGGAGGACGAAACCTTTAATCCAGTTCCCTGGGTGAAAGCCGAAAGTATAGTAGCACTACTGATTTTTTCGGCAACTGCTGCAATGAGCCAGCAATCACCGCCAAGTGCAGGTACATTGGAACATGAAGGATTATCTTTTCTATTCGAACTCTTTTATCAAGGTCAGTATTATTCAGGAATGGATGTTCAGATGAGTGTAAATTCAATCAGTATCTTACTTATTACTATTGCTTTTCTATTTTTAGCCTTGCTATTTTATGCGTTTATTAAAAAAGCTTCATCAATGATCACATTAGTGCTTAGTATCTTCTTTGTCCTTTCAAGCTATTTGGCTTTGATCATGAGTGTTAGTTAAAAGGGAATTATTATAAATTTTTCCGTAGGTTTTAAGTTAGCGATTATAAAATGAGTTTATTTTTAACAAAATGGGTGCCATTCATGAATGGATTGGCCTTTTTCTATATAAGGAATATATGTCGATGTACGGGCTACGCTGAAATTGAAAAAGCGATTAAATCGGTGATTAAACGTGAAGCAATAGAGTAACGAATAACTACAAAATATTCATAGGGTGTGGTCATCAAGCAAAAAAGATTTAATCGCTTTGCCAACTATATTTTATATTCGTTCTTACGAAACGAAAGTCAGCAGAAGCATAATGAATAGGAACGTCCTAGGCATTTATAGGACGTTTTTATTAATGAGAAATATAAAAATTATTTATGGATATATGCATACAGACTATTAATTGCAATTTACTCACAACTATGCTCAAAAACATGTGGAGCTTATTGTATGGTACTATCTGAAATTATAAAGATAAGTATATAGCTGATTCGATTGTGAGGATATAGGATATATCCCATTGAGATAAAGAAACGTGTGGAAATACATTTAATTATATCTAGCATATAAAAAATTTTGTATATGACTAACTTCATTTTTTAATGAATTAACTAACGAAAATAAAGCATTCACATCATTTTGCAATAGGGTAATCTGGTTCTCGATTTTTTTAAATTGTTTGTTTTGTTCTTCCCTATATGTTTGCTCATTCTTTTCATTTAATTCTGATTGTTTTATATCCAGAAAAGTACCGCCAATAGATACTAAATCACCAATTGTTATAGTACTTGCTCCAATTAATGCAAGGATAAAACCTAAGTTGGATTCATTGGCCTGGTCAGGGGGGGGAGAAGAATCTGCCGTATTTTCTAATTGCTCTTCTTCTTCAATTCCCTCAACTTCGCTTGCCTCAAAGCTGATGCCGAGAACTGTAAGAAGGTTACCTATTGTGACAATCATTTGGCCAAATAAATCAACCTTATCTCCAAATTCAACAGGCAAAGATTCGATAAATTGATTTTCTGAGTCCTTTTTAATCAACTCTAATCACCTACTTGATTGTAGCCTGATTTTCTCCATAACTTTTAATGTAGTTTGATTTAAATCCTCTTGAATTCTTTTTAATGATGAAAAATCTTTCTCAAGTTCTATTTCATTTAATTCAAATAAATGATCCATACTATCAGTGTTAAATACGTTGTTTAGGCAATTTAGAATCCCTTGGAAGGATGATACTAGTTGAGTATGTTCAATGACTAAAAATGAGGGAGGAATTGTATTTTCTAAACAAAGAACGCTAGTCTGTGCAACATTTACTGCATTTTTTAAATCTATATAGTATTGTTCTGGGTTTATGATTAAACCATTATCAGCAAACTGTGGATAGATTTTATTTGATATATAGACTAAGTTACCGCCGGCTAATTGAAGAGCATGCCCATATTGTTTTATAGTGTTTGCCATATCTTTTCCCCTTTGATCTATAAAGTAAGTTAAAACAATATATGCCCAAAGATTAAAGAAGTTCCAAGAGTATATAATCTGGATGCCATTGTGATTACAGATGTCTTTTTTCAAATGATTAATATATGAATTGTAATATTCCACCAAATAAAAAAGGAGTTCCAATAAATCGTCAACATGACTTTTTGGAACGCCTCTATTTATAAAGAAATGCAATTTTATCTATTTATAGTATACAACTGAATTAACGGTTTGAAATTTGGAAAGATCCGACTCACTTATTGTTTGAGCGATTGCTTGGATGATAGCACCAATAGCTTGTATCCAGCTGCCTATGGAATTGAATTGCTGTCTCTTAAGACTGGTTGATGGTAAAAATCCCGCTATTACTAACATATTAATCCCAATGGTTTGTAACAAACCTCCGAATGCATTATATAGATTAGCAAGTTTAGTGATTCTTTCCAATGAATACATAAAAGACAAAACCGTGCCCAATGCTTGTCCTTCATTTCCTATATTGAATACGGTTTGTTGTGCATTTGAATCACTAAATGGAAGGATATAACCGGCCACTTCCGCAGACAAGCCGCCCGCCTGAATTATATTACCAACTTTATTTAGTGTCAGGACGCTCTCAGTGTCAACCAGGACTGTCGTAGCCGCAAGCTGAAGATTGTAACCAATTAAATTGATATCAGATGAGGCCTTATTATCGAGTGATATAGGAGGTGTATTCCCAATAGCAGTTACAATTCTGCCAAACGCGCCTACCCACATTGCACCTGTTGTAATCTGTGTTTTGGTTTCTATTTGAATCACCAACTTAATTTGTGGTTTTAGTCATACACCATCGTATTCAAATATGTAAATTTATGTTCTGCTAAATTAAATAACGAAAAATTCATGCAGCATGGTCCTATTTCCAGAATTTCTTCAAGAAGGATGTAAATAAAAGTGATGAATATGAACTTTGTTTTTTATAATAGCGAGAAATTTGAAGGAAATGTACCTACTTATATATGTAAGCATAAAAGTAATAAGTTGGGGGGCTGCCCGACCAACCGACATTGGGACACCACTAGAAATATTTCAAAATGTATAATCTCATCTATTGTTTTCGGCAGATTATCGGCAAACGTTAGACAGCTACTTTACACACAAAAAAAAGCCTTGATAAATCAAGGCTTTTCGTACGTCCCAGAGAGGATTCGAACCTCCGACCTACAGTTTAGGAAACTGTTGCTCTATCCTGCTGAGCTACTGGGACTTATGTAAGATACTTTATAATTATAATAATTTTATTACTAAAGGTCAACTTTATAAACCAATTAATATTCTAAATTAATAAATATGGTTTTGTTTATTACGGAAAATGTTATAGGGTGTTAAATTCCATATCACTGAAATCTCGATCTATTTCAGTGATTCCTTTACCATAATAAGACCCTTTTCTTTCATTAAACATTCCAGTGCTGTTTTAAAGGTTGAGAATGCATGTAGTGAATTGGTAAAAGGTAATTGGGAAGAGACTAAGTCTTTTACAAATTCTGGTGATAATCCTACAACAAGGACTTGTATTCCCATCACTTTTAAGGAGGATATTAAGTTTCCTATATTCTCACCCATCAGTTCTAAATTATCACAATCTTTTAGAACGAAACCGGAAAAATCAAGTACAATGGAATCGATTTCTGAGTTGTTTACATAATTTAATATGATTTGAATAACCTGATCAAAGTAGGCTACTGAAACATCAAAAGTTAAAGGAACAAGTAAGGTGTCGGGTATGATGGAAGCAATCATCGGGACTGAAACTTTACGGTCCTTAGCTTCCAACTCCCTGACTTTCTCGGTTAAATCATTTATTTGCTTAAGAAGTAATTCTTTTTCGTTAGTCTCCATCTTCAACCTCGCTTATATAAAATATATACATTGACTTCAGGTATATTATTGTTTAATTCGGTAGTAACACAAGTAAATCCTTTATTTTTAAAAAAACTTCGAAATTAAACCGACTGATAAGAATACTATATATAAGGGTGGATTGTTTAGACCTAGAGTTTACATCTACACAGTATAAAAATATTTTTAGAGTACTGCTAAAGATTCTGTAGAGTTATATATTTGCATTTACGTATACAAAAAACTATAAACCCAATAATAATTTTGAAATGGATATTTTTATAGGATTATCTAAATTATAAACAAATAAAGGTTTATTGCCTTTTTATTAGGATTGTTTAGTACTCAAAGGATGTTATTTTAATAAAATATGTGAAAGTTTTTTGAACTTTTAGATGAGGTTTATTATATTTATAAGTGGTTTCATTTTATATTATCATTAGTTTTATGTTATAGTTTTTTCTAACTATATTATTCAAGGAGGCTTACTTGATAGAAGGTGAAAGGCTTAGAATGATAATCCAATGCAACAGACTCCTTTTAAAGATGTTTTTCAATAGAGAAGGATCTTCCGCTTAACTCTTCTTGAATCGTGTCCTACCATGGTAAGGAAGGATAACGATTAATTTCTACTTTTAATTATATTTTCACCCAATTTGAGAGCATATAACATTCTCGGTTTGGTCTTTTGCATGCAGAAGAGTATTTAGAGATTATAAGGATGTAACCAAAACTAATAACAAAACGTAAAAAACTATGAAACTAGTAAAAATTTTTAAAAATAATTTGGAGGTGAATCCCTCTTAAGAGGGAAATAATTGGACATAACCACGATAATCAATCTTGTTTTACTTGTAGTACTAATAGGAGCCTCAGGGTTCTTTGTAGCATCTGAGTTTGCGGTAGTAAAAATTCGGATGTCCCGTATTGATCAATTAATTTCAGAAGGAAACAAAAAAGCAGTGCTTGCGAAAAAAGTAGCAAGTGACCTTGATTACTATCTTTCTGCCTGTCAGCTTGGTATTACCGTAACCACTTTAGGACTTGGTGCACTGGGTAAACCAGCGGTGGAAGGCCTATTGTATCCTTTGTTTAATCTTTTTAATGTGTCTGATGCTGTTGCATCAGCATCGTCCTATGCGATTGCATTTATACTGGTTACTTTCTTGCATGTTGTAGTGGGGGAAATGGCACCAAAAACGCTTGCGATCCAATTTGCCGAAAAACTCACACTAATGCTTGCGCCGCCTTTATATTGGTTTGGCAGAGTGCTGTCACCATTCATTAAAGCTTTGAATGGGACATCGAGAGTCATTCTTCGTGCATTTGGAGTCAAACCTGCTGGACATGAAGAGGCATATTCTGAGGAAGAACTAAAGATTATTATGACTCAAAGCTTTCAGGGCGGGGAAATTGATCAAACGGAATTGGAATACATGGAAAACGTGTTTTCATTTGATGAACGTGTTGCCAAGGATATTATGGTTCCAAGAACTGAATTGGTTACGCTCGATTTGAATATGAATTATGACGAAATCGTGAGTATTATTGATGAACATAACTACACACGTTATCCGGTTGTTGAAGATGGGGATAAAGACAAGATTGTCGGTGTAGTAAATGTGAAAAAAATGCTGACTCATATTGCTGCCAAAAGAGAACGTAAACTTGAAGAATTTGTTAGAGACTTGCCTTATGTTCTTGAAGCAACCCATATACAGGATGCACTGTTGAAAATGCAACAGGAACGGGTACATATGGCTTTAGTCATTGATGAATACGGAGGCACTTCAGGAATTCTTACGATGGAAGATGTTCTGGAAGAAATTGTGGGAGAAATCCGCGATGAGTTTGACGCTGATGAAGTGGCCGATATCCGTAAAGTCGGAGAAAACCAATATATGATTAATGGACGAGTCCTTTTGAGTGAGATGGAGGAACTGTTTGGTTTAGAGTTTGAGGACAGTGAAGATATAGATACAGTTGGAGGCTGGATTCAATATCAAAAAATTGATACTGTTCAAAATGGAGACTCATTGGAGCATGGTAAGCATCTATGGGCTGTAAAGGAAATGGATAACCACCAAATTAAACAAGTATTGTTTACTCAAAATGTCAAGAAATAATCAAATGAAAATATTGGAACAACAAATTTTTTTACTATTCTTGGAGGTGAATCCCCCTTTTTGGGGGAAATAATTGGACGGATCAATCGCTTTAAATTTATTTTTAGTAGCTATATTTATTGGGCTTACTGCATTCTTTGTTGGTGCTGAATTTGCCATTTTGAAGGTAAGGATGTCCAGAATTGAACAATTGATATCTGAAGGCAACAAAAAGGCGGTTCTTGCCAAAAAAGTTGCAGAAAATCTAGACTATTACCTGTCAGCATGTCAGTTGGGTATTACGGTTACAGGATTAATATTAGGTGCGTTGGGGGAACCAACAGTCGAAAAAATGCTCCATCCCGTATTTGATGAATGGGGGATCTCAGATTCAGTATCTACTGTCCTGTCCTATGTAATTGCTCTTACGATCGTCACGTTCTTGCATGTTGTTATAGGTGAACTTGCTCCTAAAACATTGGCGATCCAATTTGCAGAAAGATTATCCTTGCTTTTATCGCCGCCGCTATATTGGTTCGGAAGAGTAACAAAACCTTTTATTAATGCATTAAATGGTTCTGCGCAATTTATCCTTCGAATCTTTGGTGTACAGCCTGCTGGACATGATACAGTCCATTCGGAAGAAGAATTGAAACTAATTGTCACTCAAAGTTATGAGAGCGGAGAGATAAATCAAACTGAGCTGGCTTATCTAGAGAACATTTTTGCATTTGATGAACGTATTTTAAAAGATATTATGATTCCAAGAAATCAAATTGTCACTTTGGATAAGCAAATGTCTCTTGAAGAAATTCTTGAAACGCTTGATCGCTATGAATATACTCGCTATCCTGTTACGGAAAATAGCGATAAAGATCTTCTGGTTGGATTTATTAACACAAAAGAAATGCTGACAAATATAGCAGCAGGGCGTGAAAGACCGATTCAGGATTTTATTCATGATATGCCGCGTTTGAAATCAACTACTCATATCAAGGATGTATTATTAAAAATGCAGCAGAGTCGGGTGCACATGGCTATCGTTGTAGATGAAAAAGGCACTATAGCCGGCTTGGTCACGATGGAAGACATTTTAGAAGAAATTGTCGGAGAAATTAAAGATGAATACAATGGAGATGAACTGCCTGCAACTTAATGGCAAGTTCGTTCAATAGTATGTAGAAGGAGGAGGCTGTCCGTTGAGTCGTTTGTAAGACTTTTCGGAGCCTCTTTTTTATGCATTTAAATAGTGGAATACTGCTTGTTTTAAGTAATTATACTGAGAGTCATTGGTGTCCGAAGACCATTTAGAGCTTGATTTTAAAGACCATGAGTTAAGCAATGCCTTCTTTATTTGAGGAAGATGCTCAGTCTCCATACAAATACCTCCTTTATTTAATCTGATCTATTAGTAATGTCCTCAAAACTTTTATCTATAAAATAGCCTAAATTTCGGTAAAAAGTTAATAGTAAATAAGTTACGAAGATATATATGCTTTTTAAATATACTCTAATCAATTAAAGTTATCCATCAATTACCAGTTTAAACTTTTCAGAAACCTTGTAGTAAAATAGAAGTATCTTTAAAAAAATAATAAAAATGATACTATTAGCAAGTGGACTTTTTTAATTAGATTCTTAAGCTAAAGTAATGAACAAATTTTCATAGAAGGAGTTTGACCTGAAAATGGGAATCCCATTGATTATTGCGGAGAAACCGGATCAAGGAGTTACACTGGCATCTCCATTCTCTTTCAAAAAAAGGGACGGGTATTTAGAGATTGCTCCTAATGAAGTATTTCCGGAAGGGGCATTATGTTCATGGGCCATCGGACATTTAACCGAATTATCCTCACCGGAGAAATATAAACCGGAGTGGAAAAGATGGGCTATTGCCACATTGCCAATAATCCCTGATAAATTTACATATGAAGTAACAAAATCAAAAACGAAGCAATTTAACATTATCAAGCAATTATTGAAGCGACCAGATGTCGAATCAATTATTCATGCAGGTGATGCTGGGAGGGAGGGTGAATTAATCGTACGCAATATTATTGCGGTGAGCGGCGTTCGTAAACCGATGAAGCGTTTATGGATCTCTTCTTTAACGAAAAAATCCATATTAGAAGGATTTAACAGCCTCCGTGACAGCCAGGAAACCATACCTCTCTATCATGAAGCCTATACAAGATCGTGTGCAGATTGGCTTGTTGGCATGAATGCATCAAGAGCCTATTCCTTGCTGCTTAAACAAAAAGGGATGAATGATGTATTCTCTGCAGGAAGAGTACAGACACCTACACTAGCTTTAATAGTGAAACGGGAATTGGAGATTGAAAAATTTGAATCTAAGCCATTTTGGGAAGTCATTGCTACGTTTGATATAAATGGGCAGACTTATGAAGGAAAATGGGAAAAGGATCAGGAGTCCAGACTGGATAAGCAGGAGATGGCTCAAAATATTGCAGCTTTTTGTAAAAATAAAGATGCGAAAATTATAGAAATGAAGACGGAGCGTAAAGAATTCCAGCCGCCCTTATTATTTAATTTATCGGCCTTACAGGCAACCGCCAATAAAATGTATAAGTACTCACCAAAACAAACGCTGGATATCACGCAAAAACTGTATCAAAAGGGAATTGTCTCTTATCCGCGGAGTGATTCAAACTACGTGACTAAAGGAGAGGCGGAAACATTCCCGGAGATCCTATCGAAACTTGCTCAGTTCGAGGAATATAAATCATTCATACCCGTTCCAAACGAATCCATTATCAATAACTCTAGGTTTGTTAATGAAAAGAAAGTATCGGATCACTATGCGATTATTCCTACTGAACAGGTGACGAATCCAGCCAAGCTTTCAGGAGAAGAAAGGAATATCTATGATTTAATTGTGCGTCGTTTGATTGCTGCTCACTATGAATCAGCCATATTTGACTATACAACCCTCATAACATTAGTTGATGGAAGAGCAGAGTTCATTTCAAAAGGAAAGCAGCAAATACGAGAAGGCTGGCGACAAATTATTTTCCAGCAAGAAAAGGATGAAGATACCATCCTTCCGAATGTCCAAAAAGATGATGAAGGTAAAGTGAAAAGCGTTAAAGTAAAAGAAGGAAAAACGCAACCGCCTAAACGATATACCGAGGGACAATTAATTACGTTAATGAAAACGGCCGGTAAGCATCTTGATAATGAAGAACTCGAAAAAGTGCTAATGAAATCAGAAGGACTGGGAACGGAGGCAACAAGAGCGGGAATTATTACGATGCTGAAGGATAGAAAATATATAGATGTTAAAAAGAATCAAGTATTTGCGACTGATAAAGCGAAAGTGTTGATCAGAGCGATAGGCGACGAGATATTGGCTTCACCTGAAATGACAGCTAAATGGGAGCAGCGCTTGGCCGAAATCGGGCAAGGGAAAGCATCAGCTGCTCAATTTATGGAGCAGACAAAGAAATTAACGGGGAAGATTATTGAGGATGCTGTAAAAGGCTTTGAAACCTGGGATTTTACAGGATTAAAGGTTGAAACGATTGAACGTACCTCTTCTAAGTTTACAACAGGGAAAAAGGTAGGCGCCTGTCCGCTGTGTAAAGGGGATATAGTCGATAAGGGTGAATTTTATGGATGTGCGAATTATAAGCAAAACCAGTGTAAATTTACATTTTCGAAAAAAATCCTTGGAAAAAAGATTTCCCAAACCAATATGCAGAAATTATTAAAAGATGGGAAAACCAATGTCATAAAAGGGTTTAAAAAAGGAGAAAAATCATTTGACGCGGCGATTGAATGGAAGGACGGTAAAATTAATTTCCTGTTTTCAAATGAAATTGCTCCAAAAACTTAAAAATTTTTGTGCATTCAGGTATAATGGTCGAAGAAGTTTCCATTTGCGCTGGTAAATGGAGTACATATTATATTAAGGGAGTTTTTGTAAATGAGTAAAGTATTGATTTTTGGACATAAAAATCCAGATACTGACACAATTTGTTCAGCAATCGCTTATGCTGAATTAAAAAAAGAGTTGGGTGTTGAAGCAGAACCGATTCGACTTGGTGCGATTAATGGTGAAACACAATATGCACTTGATACATTTAAAGTGGCAGCTCCCCGTTTGGTTGAGAAGGTTGCGGAAGAAACACAGGAAGTTATTCTTGTAGACCACAATGAAAGACAGCAAAGTGCGGATGATATCGATCAGGTTCGAGTATTAGAGGTTATTGATCACCACCGTATTGCAAATTTCGAAACAGCTGATCCATTGTATTACCGTGCTGAGCCGGTTGGATGTACAGCAACCATTTTAAATAAGCTATACAAAGAAAACGGAATTCAAATCAAAAAAGAAGTAGCTGGCTTAATGTTATCCGCTATTATTTCTGATTCTTTATTATTTAAATCTCCAACTTGCACGGAGCAAGATGTTGCTGCTGCAAAAGAATTGGCTGAAATAGCTGGTGTTAATGCAGAAGAATACGGATTGGAAATGTTAAAAGCTGGAGCAGATTTAAGCAAGAAAACTATTGCAGAATTAATTTCTTTGGATGCTAAAGAGTTCTCCATGGGCACATCAAAAGTGGAAATTGCACAAGTGAATGCAGTTGATACAAACGATGTAATGGCGAAGCAAGCTGAACTCGAAGCAGCTATGCAGGCAGCTATTAATGAAAAGGGTCTGGATTTATTTCTATTAGTTGTAACAGATATCCTAACAAATGATTCTGTTGCCCTTGCTATTGGTGATAAAGCTGCAGCTGTTGAAAAAGCTTTCCATGTAACATTGGTAAATAATACAGCTGTTCTAAAAGGGGTTGTTTCCCGTAAGAAACAGGTAGTTCCAGCATTAACAGAAGCATTATCGTAAATTTTACTTGCAAAATTTCTGGCATGATGTTATATTAATATATGCGATGAGCTGAATTGTGTAAGTCGAGCACATACCTTATGGTACACACTATGTGGAGTGTGGTGACTCGCCTCAATTTTTTCGAACAAGGCACCTGTTTTTAACAGGTGCCTTTTTATATATTCATATCCAGAGTGTCGATTGGACATATCAATAATGGTACACAAATAGCGAGCTTTAAAATACATAATGCAGGCAGATCAATCAAAAAATAGTAAAGATAATAATCAGGTTTTCCGAATAGGAAATCGTTGAGAAGGCATTTAACCAAACTAATACATAAGCTCAAGTTAAGAACGATTTACATATGTTAATTAGTATTCAAGGAGGAAATAAAATGAATAAGAAAACAGTAGATGATTACTTACAGGAAGGGATACATGGCGTTAAAGAAATAAAGCCTGCTGAACGGAAAGAATTTCTTGGGAGCTTACGTGAACGTGTGGTTGTCGCATTAACACAGGCTCAGGTTTTTCAAAAACAAATCCCACATGGATTTATTGACCTATTGAAAAAAAATAAGGGCGCTAAGCTTTATTTAAATGGCCACATTAATTATTCCCATCTATCGAAATTCGTTAAAGCAGCAGATGAACATGGGATTCAATTTAAAATCGTGACCAATAAAGACTATAATTCACCTAATGGTTTGGTATTGGCCTATGATCATGCAATTAATAACGATAACATTACATTAGAAGAACCGGCACAGGAAGAAACTAATACTGAGGAGACAGAAAAAAAGACAGGTTTTTTTGAATCACTTAAGCAACTCTTTACAAAAAAATCATAAACAAAATGTCATAACTGTGCACCCCTTAATACGAGAAACAATACGGTGTCTGGATGCATGTTTCGGTTAGGTGAGTATGTGCCATCGACTATTCTAGTTTTAGTTTGTATGGTATAGTTATCAAATTAGAGATAATTTAGGTTTATGATTTGAGGGGCACAAAGAATGAATTCAACACAAGAGTATATTGAAGAATGGCAGGAAGCACTTGAAGAAGAGATTCAGTATTTAAAAAAATATGGAAGTACCCGCTATCACCTGATGAATGGCAATAAGATTATGTCAGGTGATTCTTTTACGTACTATTTTGAGTCATCCAGTATTTTGCGTATACCTGTTGGAACGATTGCTAAGCTGGAATGGGGCGGGAGTCGGTTTGATGCCAGAATCCTATCCTCTGAGGGCAATAGTTTGCTTCTGTCTCTTGAACAATCAATAGGTGAATTGATTGAAGAGGCTACGATTTATCATGACCCATGGGAACTTTTAGATCAGCTGATTGAAAGACTGGATGATATCAGGAAAAGTAAGCGGAAAAGAAGTCGGGTTAAACGGATCATGGAGCCTTCCATGCCTGATAAACGAACGGACAAAACAAGTAAAAGCGCGGTACGCGAATTATATGCCAGATCAAAATATAACCCGGTCACATATGTTTGGGGACCGCCTGGTACAGGAAAAACGTATACTTTAGCACGAACGGCAGCCAATAAATATTTTAAAAAGAAACGTATATTAGTTCTCTCTCACAGTAATCAGGCTGTGGATGTCCTGCTTGCCGAAATTACGGCATTTGTTAAACGAGCGGATCGTTTTCATGAAGGAGATATTTTACGTTACGGCTCTCAAACTGGTGAGGGTCTTCTGATGCATGGGGATATATTGCCGGCTAAATTATTGGAAAGTCATGATGGACATTTAGTGAAGGAAAGGGATTCGATTAATGAAGAAAAGAAACTGCTAAAAAAAGATCTGTCTCTGTCTTTTAGCGTACGTGACTCGGAGCAGCTTCTTGACCTTGAAAAAAAACTGGGCAGAATCTTAGAGAAAATAAGGCAAAAAGAAATTCATTTAGTCAAAAATGCCTTCATTGTTGGGACTACCTTGGCGAAAGCAGCAATGGACCCGAGTATTTTTGAACAAGAGTATGATCTAGTTATCATTGATGAAGCCAGTATGGCCTTTATCCCGCAAATTGCCTTTGCCGGCGCACTTGCCAAGCGTTGTATTATTTGTGGGGATTTTAAGCAATTACCTCCTATTGCGGTTTCGAGGGGAGAGCTTGTAGACCGCTGGCTGAAGGAGGACATCTTCCATCGTGCCGGTGTTGCTGATATTGCACGTGGGGGAAAACTTCATACTCATTTGTTTTTATTAAAGGAACAGAGGAGAATGCATCCGGATATCTCCGCTTTTACGAACCAATATGTTTATAATTCACTGGTTGGCGATCATCCAAGTGTTCATATAAATAAAAAAGATATCGTTTCAAAGACACCTTTTGTAGATCGTGCTTCCGTACTGTTAAATACGAGCTTCACAGGGGAACACTGCTTTACGGGCACTTCCTCTGGTTCTAGAATGAATTTGATGAATCTATTGTTATCCTTTCAGGTTATTCATGAAGCCTACAGCAATGGGAGTAAATCAATCGGTTATGCAACCCCTTATCGTGCGCAGGCACAATTGATGGAAACATTAATTAAAGATCTATATGAGGAAGAGAACGGCCTGCATGATATATTGGCTGCCACTGTCCATCGTTTCCAGGGAAGTGAACGGGAAGTAATGGTATTTGATAGTGTAGATAGTTATCCGCAAAATCGGGCAGGGATGCTTTTAACGGGCAGGGAAAGTGAACGGCTGTTAAATGTTGCAATTACCAGAACAAAAGGGAAACTGATTCATGTCAGCGATGTGGAGTTTATAGAATCAAAAGTTTCGCATACAAAAACTCTTCATCAGCTCGTTCAATATCAAATGAAACGGAATCAAATGGTCAATATGGATCAAATAGGCAAATGGATTGCCAACCATCATCCAAAATTACAATGGATTTATGCAAGAAATTTGGAAGGGTTCTATCAAGATTTAAAAAAAGCCCAATCTTCCATTATCCTTTCCTTGCCAAATTCCAGTGTGTTATCATCGGATTTTGTTCAAAGAGTGAAGACGAGGAACTCAAGAACAAGACTGATGATGTATTCTCCAGATTCCCATTCCTATTTGGATCCGGATATCCATCTTCAGAATGGGCCAAGCTTCACATTTGTCATCCTTGACCAAAAAGTATTGTGGTTGGGGGTTCCTCTTGAAGCCAATAAACGTGTTCATCCGCCATACATTGGAATTCGATTGGAATCCGAAGCATTTATCAATCAATTTCTCCAGCAATTGCCTAAATAAATTGTCGGAATTTTAGTTGCTATTTTCACATATAAGATTTATAATTCTATATGTTGTTATCATTTTATATCTAAAATACTATATATTGATTTTAACGTGTTTAAGGTGTCGTATTACGACTTAATAGGGAATCCGGTTAAAATCCGGAACTGTACCCGCAACTGTAAATGCTGATGAAATAAGTAAACCACTGTAGAGAAATCTATGGGAAGGACTTAGAGTAAAGCGAAGCATGAGTCAGGAGACCTGCCTTTTTCACTGGTTTGCCTTTATCGGGAGCAATGAGGGTGGAACGGATGAAATAGCAATATTGAACAGTTCAATCTTGTTATTATTTCTTTTCCCATTGCTTATTTTTAGGCAATGGGATTTTTTGCGTGGAGGGAACAGACGTTTTTAATCGATTTATCGGCAAACAATAAGGGGGAAATTAGTATGGCAGTATCTTACGAATCAAACTATGCAAGTCTGGAAGTCATAAATTTAAAAAGCATAGAAACATACATAAAGGAATGTGTTAGTTCCTATACATCTATTTATTCAGCAGAGGAATACTTAGAAAAAATCAAGACAGCACTTGAGTATAAGTCTGACTATAGCAAGAAAGAGTTGGTGAATTTACTGGTACTAAGCGCCGTAGAGCGTATCTCTGCTGATGAGCCTGATTGGACATTTGTGGCGGCAACTATTTATTTAGACCAGTTATATGATAAAGCTTCAAAAAGCCGGGGATATGATTTAACACACAAATATGGGAGCTTTCATCAGCTTGTTGAACTATTGACTGATATGGGGATTTATAATCCAGCATTGTTAAATGAATATACGGAAGACGAAATCAATGAACTCGAAGCAGTCATCGATTCATCAAAAGATCAGTTGTTTACGTATATTGGCATTCGGACGCTGGCAGATCGCTATTTAGCCAAATCTCATCATGGAAGCTTATATGAACTTCCTCAGGAACGGTTTATGATTATTGCCATGACATTAATGATGAATGAGCCTAAAGAACAGCGAATCAAATTAATAAGAGAAGCATATTGGGCCTTATCCAATCTATATATGACGGTGGCAACTCCTACGCTTGCTAATGCTGGGAAAAGCTATGGCCAATTATCCAGTTGTTTTATCGATACTGTTGATGATAGTTTGCAAGGTATCTATGATTCAAACACCGATATTGCCAATCTATCTAAAAATGGCGGAGGAATAGGTGTTTATTTAGGGAAAATTAGAGCGCGAGGCAGTGATATTAAAGGATTTAAGGGTGTTTCCTCAGGAGTTATACCATGGATGAAGCAATTAAATAATACCGCCGTCAGTGTGGACCAACTGGGCCAAAGACAGGGTGCCATTGCAGTTTATCTGGATGTTTGGCATAAGGATATATTTGCCTTCCTCGAAGCGCGTTTAAATAATGGGGATGAACGTTTTCGAACGCATGATTTATTTACTGGTGTTTGCATTCCGGATTTATTTATGGAAATGGTCAAGGAGCGGGGTACCTGGTATTTATTTGATCCGCATGAAGTAAGAAAAGTAATGGGATATTCTCTTGAAGATTATTTTGATGAAGAAGCAGGGGATGGCCAATTCAGACAAAAATATACTGAATGTATCAATCATCCGCAGCTTTCCAAAAAAGAAATACCTGCCATTGAAGTGTTTAAGGCGATCATGATTTCTCAGCTTGAAACAGGAACATCTTATATGTTTTATCGGGATACGGTCAACCGCTCTAATGCTAATCGCCATAAAGGAATGATATATTGCAGTAATTTATGTACGGAAATTATGCAAAATCAAAGTGCTACCAAAGTTATTGAACAAAGAACCGAGGATGGGAAAATTATTATTGAAAAAACACCGGGTGACTTTGTTGTATGTAATCTTTCGTCTATCTCCCTTGCCAAAGCTGTAAAGGAAGATGTCCTTGAACGCTTAATTAAGATACAGGTGAGAATGCTTGATAATGTCATTGATTTAAATAATATCCCGGTCATTCAGGCAAATATAACGAATAAAAATTATCGTGCTATAGGACTTGGGACATTTGGCTGGCATCATTTATTAGCGCTTGAGGGCATTGCCTGGGAATCAGAGAAAGCCGTTGAATACTGTGACCGATTATACGAAAAAATCGCTTATTTAACGATTAAATCAAGTGTGGATTTAGCTGGTGAAAAAGGTGCTTACCCATTTTTTGAAGGATCTGATTGGGATAGCGGATTCTTTTTTGACCAAAGAGGCTATGATTCAGATGCTTGGAGTCAATTGAAAAATAGAGTGCATACATCCGGAATTCGAAATGGCTATCTTATGGCCGTAGCACCAAATTCTTCAACTGCGATTATTGCCGGTTCTACATCCGGAATTGATCCAATTTTCAGAAGGGAATATTCCGAAGAGAAGAAGAATTACCGTATTCCAGTGACTGCACCTGACTTGAATCTGGAGACAATGTGGTATTATAAATCCGTTTATTTAATTGACCAAAAATGGAGCATTCTCCAAAATGCACGTCGTCAAAAACATATCGACCAAGGAATCTCGTTTAATTTGTATGTCCGTAATGATATTAAAGCACGTGATTTATTAGACTTGCATCTGCTTGCATGGGAGACCGGATTAAAAACAACATACTATGTACGTTCTACTTCAAGCGCTGTTATAGAAGAATGCGAAAGCTGCCAATAAGGATGGGGGAAATATAATGGATACAAAAACAATAGTGGAAAAACGTAAATTAGTCGATCGGGAAGCACCGAATAGTTCAACGGGTATTATTAATGGCAGAAATTCAAATATTTTAAATTGGGATGATGTGCGCTATCCATGGGCATATCCTAAATATAAAGTAATGCTATCTAATTTTTGGACGCCTTTTGAAATTAATATGGTGAATGATGCGAAACAATTTCCAAATCTTTCAGAAATTGAACAAGAATCCTTTCTAAAAATTATAGGCTTGTTGGCATTGCTTGATAGTATCCAGTCTGACTATGCCAGTAAAGTCGCCGACTATCTGACCGATTCATCTCTGAATGCATTGATGATTATGCTGGCGCAGCAAGAAGTCATTCATAACCATTCCTACTCCTATGTATTGTCAAGTATTGTCCAGGAAAGCAAGCAAGATGAAGTTTTTGAATATTGGAGAACTGAAGAGATTTTGCGTAAACGAAATGATTTTATTACTGATGGCTATCGGGATTTCACAGAAAACCCAACAATTGAAAATCTGCTTAAATCGATTATCTATGATGTAATCCTAGAAGGGCTCTTCTTTTACTCAGGCTTTGCTTTCTTTTATAATTTGGCCAGAAACCAAAAGATGGTGGCAACTTCAACGATGATTAATTATATAAATCGAGACGAGCAGATCCATGTTGGGCTGTTTGAGAAGATTTTTAAAGAAATAGTGGCTGAACATCCTGAAACAAATACAGAAGAATTGAAAAATTTTGCGATTGAAACCTTCCGAACTGCTGCAGAGCTTGAGATTGAATGGGGTTATAAAGTTATAGGAAATAAAATCGAGGGAATTACGATGGCTGAGCTCGAACAATATATCCAGTTTATGGCTAATAAGCGTTGCAATCAATTGGGGTATGGAAGATCTCCGTTTCCAGAGGTTCCGAACAAAAATCCATTAAGATGGATTGTTGCCTATCAGGAAGTGGATTTAGGCAAGACGGATTTCTTTGAGCAGAAATCAAGACAATATACAAAAACAACAGATACCAATGGATTTGATGAACTGTAAATGTAAAAAGACGCCATTACGGCGTCTTTTTGCTTGAAGGCATCCTTACCAGCGGTGAGCTTTCGCATTGCTCCTCAAAATGATATTGGTTTGGGACATTGCAGTATGTCCGTTAACCTGTGATTTTGAGCGCTTCCGCCTTGTCCAGTTATGGTGAAAAAGAGAAGAGTGTGGATCTAAATGATTCCGATAACTCATTGCTTATCACCCCATCAGTAGGATACGTTCTGATGTCCCTTTTGAGGA
Source organism: Bacillus sp. FJAT-27986 (assembly GCF_001685035.1). Classification (NCBI taxonomy): domain Bacteria; kingdom Bacillati; phylum Bacillota; class Bacilli; order Caryophanales; family Bacillaceae; genus Bacillus; species Bacillus sp. FJAT-27986. The sequence continues at coordinate 125,241 of NZ_MAYV01000012.1, forward strand.
CATCAAGTATAGGATATACAAAATGAGTGCCTTTTAATCTCGGGAAAAGTTCACGAATTATTTTCTATATTATGATAAAATATATATAATATGGATATTGATGGTGGATAATTATGCGAAATTTGGAATATGAACAATAATAACGGAGAAATCTATGCCGCGGTCTCCCATTTTGACAGAATGATTTATAAAATCATCTGTTAAAGGGGAAAATACGATGAAATAGCACTGAAAGAAGTCCGGAAGAATGATATGACTGTTGTTTATAGTCAAGAAGCCTATCCAATCCAACGTTTTATGATGTTGGTACTTTTATATCTAAAAGCCATTCCCTGGAAAGTACCGAGTTTTGAGTTGGATCATTAATTGGATGTATGATATATAATCCACCAGATTATTCAGTCGGATGGGTACTTTGATGTAACACATCATCGAATTATCCTTATTGCGGAACCTGTATAAGTAAATGTGTTATTGAATAAAAGTCGGGCTTTCTTATAGTTTGTTTTCTGCTTATGAGCCAGCACTTCTTTCAGATAAAATTTGTCCAAAAGAAAGATTGCTGTTTCTAATTTTCGTAAAATTAAAGTTAGCATATTTATCTGAAACATCAATTTTTACAGATATGTTATAGTAGCTTAGTGATTGATTTTAATTTATTGGCAGAAATCCATACAGAAACATTCCTCGATATTGTCAAGAAAGAACAGCTTGTTCTCTTTTCAATTTCTTCACCATGTAAAATACACTCTCCCGCAAAATGATAACTAACATCTAAAGAGGTATGTTATATTTTTTTAAAACTATATTAATTTAGGAAATTTAACTCATATTATACTTGTAGCAGCCAGCCTTAAATAGATACTTTTGGTCTTTAATTAATGTGTCAGTTGGCTTATTATAAATGGTATTGGTCTTTCATAGTATATATGGTAGACCTATTATAATTTGGAAAATGTTTGAAAAGTGAGCGCGGTGATAAATATATAGATATCTAGCACTCTAAAGAATCAGTTTGTACTAATAGGAGGAAGTATAAAGTTGTTTAAAGAATTTTCCATCTCGCGGACATCATGTCTTGGCAAATCCCCGATTTATCAGGCAACCATCACAAGTGAAGGGCATGTAAGTTGGCAGGGTGAGAAGTATGTTTCATATATAGGCGTTAAGAACTTTATGGTTTCTAAGCAAAGAGTTAAAAAAATTGAAGATCTCTTGCTATCATTCGATTACAAAAACTTCATTTATAATACTACTGCACAAATTGTGCCGGATAGCCCGACTTGTGTTACCCGATTGGTATATCAATTTGGCGAACATAAGACAGTGGTACATGATTTGGGTGACGAGGATGCTGCTTGTGATAATAGTAAGCATACATTGAAAAAATTGGATGCCTTTGAAAGAAAAATGGAAGAATTATTGGGATTAAAGAATTTAATTAAACAACCTCTCTATCTCTTCCATATTAAAAGAAAGTCGAACTCACATGAGGAATATGTAATATCCAGCTCCAATCAAGCTGATGCATTTCAAATGATTAATGTGAATGAGGCTAATTATCATAACTGGCAGATTGATAAGTTAGGAAAAGATAGTACAGGTCGTATACATCCATATATCATTATGAGCTCGGAGCGCTAAAACATTTGATTATGAGAAATAGTCGATGAATTGGAGTTTTTTTATTAATTTTAAGTTTGCTACTTGCAGGTTCCCTATTTGAGGAGTACAATTAATTTTATTAATTATTCTGACAATTTAAAGGGGACATCACATGGATACTCAACTAATTTCTATCACAAAAACCAATTATAAAAAAGAAAAGCCCAATCCTGAAACACTTGGCTTCGGAAGAATTTTTACGGATCATATGTTTATTATGGATTATGATGAAGAATTGGGTGGGTGGCATGATCCGAGGATTATTCCCTATCAACCTATTACACTTGAGCCTTCCTGCATGACTTTTCACTATGGACAAACGGTTTTTGAAGGGCTAAAAGCATATCGTACTCACGATAATCGGGTTTTTCTGTTTAGACCGGAAAAGAATTTTGAACGGATGAACAAATCTAATGATCGTTTATGCATCCCCCATATAGATGAGTCGTTTGTTATCAAGGCATTGGAAATCCTAATCGATATTGATCGTGAATGGATTCCGGACCGGGAAGGTACTTCTTTATACGTACGGCCGTTTATTATTGCAACAGAACCTTATTTGGGTGTTGCACCGTCCAAGCATTATCAGTTCATAATCATTTTGTCACCAGTGGGAGCGTATTATAAAGAGGGAATCAATCCCGTTCGAATTGGTGTTGAGAAAGATTACGTACGATCTGTAAAGGGCGGTACAGGGATGGCCAAAACAGGCGGTAATTATTCATCCAGTCTTAAAGCACAGGAATTGGCAGAAGCACTTGGCTGTTCACAGGTGCTTTGGCTTGATGGAATTGAGAAAAAGTATATCGAAGAAGTCGGAAGCATGAACGTCTTCTTTAAAATAAATGGTGAGGTTGTCACGCCTGCATTAAACGGCAGTGTATTGGATGGTGTGACTCGTCAATCAATTATTCAGCTATTACAACATTGGAACATCCCAGTTACAGAACGTCGAGTTTCTATGCAGGAGATTATTGAGGCTAATAAAAATGGGAAATTGGAAGAAGCCTTTGGGACAGGAACAGCAGCAGTAGTTTCGCCAATTGGTGAATTATTATGGGATAATGAAATTTTAACCATCAACAAAGGGAAAATAGGAACGTTAACGCAAAAATTATATGATACCATCACAGGAATACAAAATGGAAAAGTAGAAGATCCATTCAATTGGATAAAGGAAGTCAAAGAAGAAAGCCAGATACATGTATATAAATAAAAAGTTTTGAAAGAGAATCGTGGGTAACCACGGTTTTTTTTATGCCTTTTTGTTTGGTTAATATTAATTTGGAAAGTGTATATATAAGATAGTTAAACTATTTAATTATAATATGGTATAATAATTAAGCAAAAAAATTAAAATTATTCTCGATGTAAGAGAGGACAATATAGGATGGATGGTAAAGAAAATCAAATAGAAGAATTTGAAAGTATATTGATTTCAACAATTAGAACAATCATGTCGGAGATTACGCAGCATCAGGATTTGGGGATTACCGGATCGCAATTTCATTTGTTAAATAAAATTGAAAAAGAAAAAGTGACAAACGTTAAACATTTAGCGAAAATCCTCAATGTGAAACCAAGCGCGATCACCGTCATGCTTGAAAGGCTGGTGCAGCATGGATTTGTTTCAAGAGTTCAAGATGAGAAGGATAGAAGGTTTGTCGCTGTAACACTTACCGAAGAGGGGGTTCAAGTTCTTCAGAAGGCAAGAGAGAACTCCCGAGAAATTTTAAAAAAGTATGCAGCTTTACTGGATGAACACGAACTGAAGATATTAAATTCTATTCTTCAAAAATTTACTGATTATCAATCAAAATAATAAATATTTATAAAGAAAGAAGGAATAGTTTTGCCAAAAACACATAAAAAAGCATCTATATTAAAAATACTAACAAGATTTTTCTTCATTACACTTGGTGCAGTCATGATGGCTGTTGCATTGGAACTCTTCTTGGTACCAAACAGTGTCATTGATGGTGGAATAACTGGGATATCCATTATGCTTTCACATATAACCAAATTACAGTTGGGACTATTCATCTTTATTATTAACTTGCCATTCCTTTATATTGGATACAAACAAATTGGTAAAACTTTTGCGATTTCCTCTATTTATGGTATTGCTGTCCTTTCTGTTAGTACAGCAATGTTGCATCATATTGAGCCATTTACAGATGAGAAAATCCTGGCTGTGTTATTTGGAGGATTGATTCTTGGACTTGGAGTTGGGATTGTCATTCGTGTTGGCGGTGCCCTTGACGGTACAGAAATCATAGCGATTTTATTATCTAAGAAATTAAGATTACCAGTTGGACAAATCATTATGTTCATAAATGTTTTCATCTTTATAGCTGCAGGTTTCGTATTTGAATGGGATTCTGCAATGTATTCTATTTTCGCGTATTATATGGCCGCTAAGGTTATGGATATCGTAGTAGAAGGTTTAAATGAATCTAGATCTGTAACGATTATTTCCAACGAATATGCAGAAATTTCAGAGGCTATTCAGGATCGCCTTGGAAGATCGACCACGTTTATTTATGCAAAGGGTGGCTACCTAAAGGAAGATACGCAAATGGTTTATTGCGTAATGACACGTCTGGAATTGGCTAAATTAAAAGATGTTGTACATGATATTGATGAAAATGCCTTTATAGCGATTCAGAACGTTTCTGATGTTATGGGCGGTAACTTTGAAAAGAAAAACATACACTAATATTTAATACGATAGCAGCTCATCATTGGGCTGCTATTTTTGTTAGTTGAATAAATTACAAATATTTCTAGAGTAAAAATAATATTTAATGGGAATAGAAGTGAGAGATTAAGGGAGGAATTTAGATATGAAAAATGATAAACCGATTATTGGGTTAACAAGTAATATATTAAAAATAGAAGGAAACAATACAACAACTGTATTTTTAAGTTATTCAGAAGCAATAAAAAAAACAGGTGGAATTCCATTGATTTTTCCATTGGGTAATGAGGAACTCGCTAAGATTTGGGTTTCGATGGTTGATGGGATTTTATTAACGGGTGGTATTGATGTGAATCCGATATTTTACAATGAACCACCAAGTGAGGATTTAGGAGACACACATAAGGGGCTAGATCAATCACATTTCCAAATCATTGAAGAAGCACGCAAGCAAGGGAAACCGTTATTTGGAATATGCAGGGGTTCACATTTAATTAATGTAGCAGCAGGTGGAAGTCTCTACCAGCATGTTGAAGAAGATAAAGAAGATGATAATTCTGATGATTTGGAGCATCTATCAAATGTAGAGCGGCCTGAGCCAGTTCATACAGTTTTTTTAGAACAGGATAGCCAACTATATAGTATTGTCAAAAAGGATAAAATGGATGTGAATAGTTTTCATCATCAGGGCATAAAAGAGTTAGGTAAAGGCTTAAAACCAGTCGCGAAGGCTGAAGATGGATTAATAGAAGCGTTTGAAGGAATTGATGATTCAATTATGGCAACACAATTTCATCCAGAAGAATTGCGTAAACATGATGCCAGCATGGATCAATTGTTAAGACATTTTATTGGTGTTTGTAAGCAAAACGCTTTATGAGAAATTAAGTAAGCTAAACGAAAAGACTGTCATTTGGCAGTCTTTTTCTATGTGTAGTATATTGGGATAAATAGAATATACTGGGTTAGGGGTCGAGCGCCATGTTGGATGAAGGCAAAGTACCAAGTAATTCAAAAGCTTATTTGACTGATTTAGTTTTACCTGCTGATACAAATCAGTACAATTCGATTTTTGGTGGTAAGGTAATGGCGTATGTTGATAAAATTGCAGGAATTGCTGCGATGCGTCATTGTAGAAAACCAGTGGTTACAGCTTCAAGTGATTCGTTCGATTTTCATGCTCCTATTAAATCTGGGCAGGCTATCTGTTTGGAGGCGTTTGTTACTTGGTCACACAATACCTCAATGGTGGTGTATGTAAGGGTTGAAGGAGAGAATCTGATGACTGGAGAGAGAAGACTAACGTCTGAGGCATTCTTGACCATGATTGCGATTGATAAAGATGGAAGGCCCTCTTCAGTTCCTAAAGTACTGCCTGAAACCGAGCTTGAAAAAGAGCTGTATAATCGTGCTGAAGCGAAGTATCAAGAACGGAAAATGAGAAAGCAGAAATCTAAATAAGGGAGTCACCAAAGCCTTGGAAATATGTTTTTCAAGGTTTTATGATGATTTTTGTAACGGCTAATACTCCTCAATTATTCCTGCTTTTTAAAAAGAAATAGTCCTAAATTAGAAGGAAATTTCTAGAGATGAATAGCTATAGTTGAGTTACTTCTACCAAAGAAGAGAGAAAACATATACATAGATCCAGACCGAATTCAGTAACCTGAGGGAGCTAGTTTACTATTATAGAGATTAACACAGATGATAACAGGGAGGGCTGAGGCCTTCCCTTTTTTATTTCTGAAAAATAAATAATGGTATCTGACTCCTCTAGATATTTCATATTAACCATGTGTATACCTCCGAAACTGAACAGGGTTTACAGAGAGTGATATAGACTCAAGATCAGATGTTCTCAGTATTAATTGGATGATTATCCTATCATAAAAATCTTAGGATCGTCAGATATAAATAACTCAAACGAAGGTACTATATTATATGAAAATACTAATTGTGAATGCTGATGATTATGAGATTTATTGCATTTGAAATTTCTGGTTAGTAAGCCTTTAAAAAGGGTATTGTTTTATCAACGTTATGAATGATTTTTCGACTATGGAATATTGATTGGAAATTCCAATCTGATACGTATTAAAAGATATGAAAATATGGATAGCATAAGATAAAGCAGGAGAATCAGAGATGAGGACTGCAATATTATAAAATATCAAATCTATCTAAATGGAGGGAAAATGATGAATGAAGTAGAAAAATTCAGGTTAATTCTCCATGGTGGAGACGGTCGAAGCTGTGCGGTGGAAGCAATTGCTGCAGCGAAGCACGGAGATTATAGCCTAGCTCACCAAAAATTGAAAGAATCAACAGATGCTATTCTAATGGCTCATCAAACGCAAGTTTGTTTATTACAGAAAGAAACGGAAGAAGTTATGAATGTATCATTCTTAATGCTACTTGCACAGAATAATCTGATGAAAACCTTGACAGTTAAGAATATGGCTGCTGAATTTGTAGAATTATATGAAAGCAGCGAGTTACACACCGGAATTGATAGAAAAATTTATAAAAATGTATGAGGAATAAATTGGCTGTGAAGGGATTATGGTTTACCGATATTGAAGATGGCAAATAAAAACTGGAAAGAGTAGGAACGTTGCCAAATTAAAAAGAAGGTTTGCTTGTATTATCATTGAATTGATGGGTAGAAAGGCATTACAACAAGCTGTCAATGAATAAAGGAGCAATCAGGAAGTTTACTCTATGACAGCGTTGTTGAAATCAGCTGTATTATTACAAGTAAGGGCCTTACCAATAGCAATTGGCGATCTTCCGGTTGCGTCTGAGTACAGTAAAGTAAATTAAATCATTTGAGAGTGAAACGGTAATTTTGGAAAACAGGATTAGCTGTAATTGAGTTAACGAGCAATCAACTTGTATCTTCGGGGGTTAACAAAATAGTTGAAAAACTCTGTAGCTCTATAAATTTCAGCTTTTATAATTCTTCACTTAACTTTTTTTGAAGCCTGAGAGGCTTTTTTTATTGCCTCAATATATTTTCCTTTGCCAATTTGGTTAATTCCTTCACCATGCTTCCACCTAGTTTACCGCCGATTTTTCCTGCATCTGCTGCAGCAATGCGACCATTATATCCTTCATTGAGGGGAATGCCAAGATCTTTAGCTACTTCATATTTTGCTCTGTCCGGGTGGTCGGCTTGCGCCACTTTTGCTTTCAGCTGATCTAATTGTTCCCTGGATTCAGGTACTAAAATTTTTCTGCGTTTGGCCATCGTTAATCACGTCTCCTTTAAATATAAGGTGCCCAAACCGCATTTTATCTACTCGATTTGTTATAATGAATTTTATATGAATTAGATAGAGATATTTAGCAGGGGGAAAATTGAAGTTATGAAATTTGTTTCTTGGAATGTGAATGGGATAAGAGCTTGCGTTGGAAAAGGTTTTTTGGATACTTTTAAAGAATTAAACGCTGATATATTTTGTTTGCAGGAAACTAAACTGCAGGAGGGCCAGATTAATCTGGAGCTGGATGGCTATTATCAATACTGGAATTACGCTGTAAAAAAAGGATACTCAGGCACGGCAATTTTTACTCGTCAAAAACCATTATCCGTTAAATACGGGATTGGGAATGATGAGTATGATGTGGAAGGCAGAGCCATTACATTGGAATTTGATCAATTTTTCATTGTAAATGTGTATACACCAAATTCACAGCGTGACCTGGCAAGGCTTGGGTACCGTTTGGTTTGGGAAGATTTACTTTATGCTTACTTACATGAATTGAATAAAGAGAAAGCAGTGATTTTAACGGGAGATTTAAATGTTGCTCATAAACCCGAAGATTTACGAAACCCCAAATCAAATAAAGGGAATTCTGGCTTCACAGATGAGGAACGAGGTAAGATGACAGCTTTATTATCTATCGGTTTTGTTGATTCCTTCCGTTATCTCTATCCTGATAAAACAGAAGTGTATAGCTGGTGGTCTTATATGAGCAAAGTCCGCGAACGTAATATTGGGTGGCGGATTGACTACTTTATTGTGTCTGAATCAATCGCTAATCTAATTACCGAAGCAGAAATCCACACGTCAATTATGGGTAGTGACCATTGTCCAATTTCTTTGGAAATGAAAATTTGAGTCGATGTAATTTTTAGTTAGTCGTATAGAGAAGTCCATATTCAAAAGTAAGGCATTAATCTAAAAATTATTTGAAAACAAAGAAACACTTTCAGCATTTCGAGAAAGTGTTTCTTTTTGTTTGTTAAAGCATTCTGTAAATCTCTTTATGGTTTACCGTTTGATTAGAATACCAAAAATGAGGTAGAAGATACTCCATAAAGTAATTCCCCATATCAAAAAGATACCCAATAAGGCTGCAATATCCATTAAAGATTTTATTTCAAACCATCCACTGAAAATAAGACATGGAAAAATGGTCAAAAGCATAAAACCAAAGTGAATTATACTCTGCTTCTTCAACGACCAGCCATCAATACTGTATATAACTGAAAAACCTGCAACTAGAGCACTGATTATACCCACAATAAACGTACTTCTTACCTCATGAACCGGTCCAGAGCCGTAATAAAGAACAATTGATATACTAGTCAAAATTAAAAAAGGTATAAACGCTCTTATCATTCCTGCCGTTACATAAGCTATTGTCTTCACCTCGTTCATATATCATATTCACAAGAGTAGACCTTACCAATAAACAGATTATATTTGTTAACATATTTATAATTTTGCCGTAACAGTAGGGGCATGCTGGGCAGTATTTGGCACACGGAGCATGAAGAGCCCGCCAATGATAAATAGGACCACTAAACTAAGCACACCAATATTTGTATTGCCGGTAATTTGCGTTGTGATTCCCATTAAAAATGGACCGGTAATAGCAGCAAATTTTCCAAAGATATTATAAAAGCCAAAAAATTCATTTGAAGACTCTTTTGGCACAAGTTTAGCGTAATAGGAGCGGCTTAAAGCTTGAATCCCACCCTGTGACGTACCTACCAGGATAGCCAATATCCAAAAATCAAGCGCTGACGTAATAAAATAAGCGTAGATACAAATAAATGTGTAGATTGCTATACCTACTAAAATCATGATTTTTTCATTGTATTTAGCTGCCAGTCTGGCATATAGCAAAGAGAATGGAGCGGCTATGACTTGCGTGACAAATAAAACAATTAACAAGGTAGTCGAGCTAAAGCCTAAATCAGTTCCATAGGCAGTCGACATCGTAATAATCGTATGCACACCATCAATATAAAAAAAATAAGCAATCAGGAAAATAAATAAATGACGATAGGCTCTGATATTTTGGAACGTAGCAAACAGGCGTTTAAAACTCATCCTGATTGGGTTTCTAACCCGTTCAATATAATATGTTTGTTGTACATTTCTTAACAGCGGAATCGTAAATAATCCCCACCATAGTGCTGTGATTATAAAGGCTGCTTGCATTGCTGCTGTAATGGAGAGTGGAATGATTTTTTGTTGAGCGAGCAGGGTGAGGGCAATCCCAATGATAAATGGAATGGTACTTCCTATATACCCCAATGCATATCCGTGAGCAGAGAGTTTACTCATTTTATTATCATCGGTCACATCTACTAAAAAGGCATCATAAAAAATATTTGCGCCTGCAAAACCAATGGAAGTGATGATGTAGCAAATCAATAAAATGATCCATTGATCAAAAGGTACGATTGCTAGCATGAAAGTGAAGAGTATCCCCAGTGAAAAAAAGAAAATAAAGAAACGTTTCTTAAATCCTTTAAAATCTGCAATTGTACCCAAGAGCGGTGCCAAAATAGAGATTAATAATGTACCAATAGAATTGGCATAACCCCAATAAGCAGTTGACGTAGCATTCGATATATTCGCTGCATCTGCGGCTGCTTTGAAATAAATAGGAAAGATGGCTGTCACGATTACAATTGAATAGGCTGAATTTGCCCAGTCATAAAAAGCCCAGCTTTTCTCCTGCTTTGTTAGTGAACTCATACCTTACCTCCTTTATTCTTTTGGCTGGATAAACGCTTCTATCACCTTTCCATCTGTTTCTCCCAGGGAGAGACCCAGCATAGCAGCTAATGTAGGACCTATATCGACAAGGTGCATGTTTGGAATGATTTGTCCGCTTGTGACTCCTTTGCCTGCTGCTATAAATACGGTGCTGTAATCTGGTTTTTGAGGAGAATATCCATGTGTGGCCAATGTATATTTGGGTTCACGCTTCACATCTTCTGCGCTTATATGCTTAATGAAATCGCCTTCATAAGATTCCGTGAAATAGAACCCTTTTCTTGCTTCAAGCATGAAGGCACAAGCTGGGTCTGCCCCTAAATTTTCTGCTTCAGTACCAGTCAGGATTTGTTCAATCCCGTTGTCTTTGTTCTCCATTAATTTAGTCAATAATGACTGAACTCGCTTGTAGGTACCGATATCTTCTTTATCTTTTACGTAAATATATGCTGATCCATCACAGGATTTACAATAAGCCTTCCAATTGATCAATTTTCCTTGTTTGTTAATATGTATAAAATTTTCCCGTTTAAATAGGGTGTTTACTTGTATCGCTTTATTTTCATCTAATGCACTGTGATCCCCAAGGACAATCACTGTTGTTTCTTCATATAATTGTATTTCTTTCAATGTGGTAATAATTTGGCCAAGACGTTCATTATGCCTTGTCAGTGCTTCATTAGCTTCGCTGGAATCAAATCCATGGTCATGTCGCTTTGAATCCAAATCTGTGAAATGAACAAGAAGTAAATGTGGCTGCTTCGTTTTGATTGTTTCAAGGCAAGAGGCCAGCACAAAGTCATCTAAATGTGGTTGACTCAGTCCCTGCCTCAGATGGCCGAATTTTTTATTCAGCTGCCATTGGTAGAGAGGACTGCCGCTGAAGAGTGAGACAAGCAGTTGAGTTTGCCAGGGTCTGTTTGGAAAAATTTCCGGCAAATTGTAATCGATGTTCGCACGGCCAGTGACAGGCCATAAAAGGGAAGCGGTTGTTAGGTTGGCCTTTTTTGCCTGATCATATAAAGTAGTGCCTTTAATAGAAGATCTGTACCATTGCCAATCAGGAGATTTCCGGCCGGGCTGAATAAGCGTATTGTTGATAATCCCATGTCTTTTCGGATAATTACCTGTGATGATGGATGTATGACAAGGATAGGTTAAAGAGGGGTAGATGGTTTGAACATGGTTTGCATAAGATCCTCTCTCAATTATATCCCTGAAGTGCGTTAAATTAGTTAATTTAGGAAAATCCAATGCAGATAAGCAATCAAAAGATATTACAATTATTCGCTTTGTTAGGCCGTTCATAGATACCTCCTTTCCGCTTTATCTTTTATTTTACTATTGTGTAATGAATTGTATAGTTTATTTTTTTTGAAAATACATAAAATTGAGATATATTTATATATAATAGATGATTTTCAAGAAGTAAATTGTGTTATACTAATTGGTAAAAAGTATAACATATTAGTTTGAATTTTAAAAAAGTGGTGATACTATTAAGTTAACGAAAAAATTAATTGAGGTTGATTTAGAGAGGGAGATGAACAGAAAAATAACAGTCATTGCTTATATATTACGAATACATAACTAATTTATGGATAGAAGGGAATTGGCTGATGAACAAGAGGGAAATTGTATACGTTATATCTGATTCGGTAGGAGAAACAGCAGAATTTGTCGTAAAGGCGGTTGCCACACAGTTTAATGGCGGACAAGTAGATATTAGAAGAAATTCATATGTAAAAAGTGAAGAAGATATTGATGAAATTATCAATTTAGCAAAACAGGACTCCTCCATTATTGCGTACACCCTTGTTATTCCTTCCTTAAAAGAGCATGTGGATTTGCGGGCTAAAGAAGCGAATGTAGTAGCAGTTGATCTGTTATCTCCATTATTAAATGCATTTGAGGAAAAATTCCATAAGCCAGCCAATCATCTTTCAGGATTAACCAGACAATTGGATGAAGACTATTTTCGTAAGGTTGAAGCAGTTGAATTTGCCGTCAAGTACGATGATGGTAAAGATGCAAGGGGTCTTTTAAATGCAGATATTGTGATAATAGGAGTCTCAAGGACTTCAAAAACTCCATTATCGATGTATTTAGCACACAAAGGGTACAAGGTAGCCAATGTGCCTTTAGTTCCAGAAGTTTCACCGCCTGATGAGTTATTCAAAATTAAAAAGAGTAAATGTGTTGGTCTGATTATAACTCCAGACCAGTTAAATGCAATCCGTAAAGAAAGATTAAAATCATTAGGTTTAACCTCTCAGTCTAACTATGCCAGTTATGAGCGAATATTAGAGGAATTGGATTATGCCGAGAAAATTATGAAAAGAGTCGGCTGTCCGATCATTAATGTTTCCAATAAAGCTATTGAAGAAACAGCGAGTATTATTTTGGATATTTTAAAAGGTGAGAGGAGCTATGTATGATGACTAAATATGTTTATCTTTTTAACGAAGGAAATAGTAATATGAAAGATTTATTGGGTGGTAAAGGAGCTAATTTAGCTGAAATGACGAATATCGGTTTACCTGTACCATTTGGATTCACCATCAGTACAGAAGCCTGTAACTCTTATTATGAAAATGAAAAACAAATTACTGAAGAGATGGAAGAGCAAATTCTCGAGGCACTCCAAAATCTTGAACAGAGCACTGGTAAAAAGCTTGGCGACCCAACTGATCCCCTCTTAGTTTCTGTTAGATCAGGATCCGTCTTTTCAATGCCGGGTATGATGGATACTGTCTTAAATCTCGGTATGAATGATAAAACGGTTGTTGGCATGGCAGAGTTAACAGGAAATCCAAGGTTTGCTTATGACTCTTATCGTCGTTTCATTCAAATGTTCAGCGATGTGGTTTTGGGAGTTGATGGATTTTATTTTGAGCAATTGCTGGAAGATATACGTGAACAAAAAGGGTATCAAAATGATCCTGAATTAACCGCCGAAGATTGGAAAACAGTTATAGAAGGTTATAAAAATATTGTTAGAAAGCACACGAAACAAAGTTTCCCCGAAGACCCTCGTGAGCAAATGTTTTTAGCTGTTAAAGCGGTATTTGATTCTTGGAATAATCAGCGTGCAAAAGTGTACAGACGTTTAAATAAAATTCCTGGACATTTAGGAACAGCAGTTAATATTCAAAGCATGGTTTTTGGGAATATGGGTGAAGATTCCGGAACAGGAGTGGCATTTACCCGAAACCCATCCACCGGAGAGCATGTTTTATATGGGGAATATTTAATTAATGCTCAGGGAGAAGATGTAGTTGCGGGAATCAGGACACCACAGCCTATACATACCTTGGAAAATGATATGCCAGATGTTTTTGAACAATTCGTAAATACATGCAAGCAGCTTGAAAAACACTATTTGGATTTGCAGGATATAGAATTTACGGTTGAGCGTGGACAATTATACATTCTTCAAACGAGATCCGGTAAACGTACTGCACAGGCAGCCATTAGAATTGCTGTAGAAATGGTGCAGGAAGGGATCATCGATAAAAAAACAGCGCTGTTAAGAGTAGATCCGGAGCAATTGGATCAGCTACTCCACTCCCGAATTGATGACACTTATGAACGAAAACAACTGGCTAAAGGCCTTCCAGCATCACCAGGATCTGCTACAGGCCAAGTAGTATTTGATGCGAATGAAGCAGAAAGATTGGGCAATGACGGCCAAAAGGTCATTCTTGTCCGTCCTGAGACGACACCTGATGATATTCATGGAATAGTTGCTGCCCAGGCAATTGTTACAACCCGTGGGGGAATGACAAGCCATGCTGCCGTGGTAGCGAGAGGTATGGGAAAGCCATGTATCTGCGGCTGTGAGCCATTAAAGATTGATTTAAAAGAAAAGCAATTCAGAGTTGGCGATACAGTAGTGAACCATCATGATACCATTACGATAGATGGATCTACAGGTGAAATCATGCTTGGAGAGATTCCAATGATTGATCCAGAATTATCGGATGAATTTTTAACTTTATTATCATGGGCGGATGAAACTAGAAAACTAGGGGTACGTGCAAATGCCGACAATCCAGAGGATGCAAGAAAGGCTCTCGAATTTGGGGCTGGCGGAATCGGACTATGTCGAACAGAGCATATGTTCATGGATGCAAAACGTGTACCGTTTGTCCAACAAATGATTCTTTCTGAGACCATTGCGGAAAGAAATAAAGCATTAGAATATTTATTGCCAATGCAGCAAGAGGATTTTGAAGGCATTTTTGAAGCCATGCAGGGAAATCCGGTTACTATTCGCTTATTAGATCCACCATTACATGAATTCTTACCTGATAAAGAAGAATTAATCATCGAAGTGACGAAGCTTCAAATTACTGATCCTGATTCAAAGGAATTAATGAAAAAAGAGCAACTGTTAAAAAAGGTTCGTCAATTGGATGAATTTAATCCTATGCTTGGACATCGCGGTTGCCGATTAGGCATGATTCATCCAGAAATATACGGCATGCAGGCAAAAGCTATTTTCTATGCGATTGCTAACTTAATGGAGCGCGGTATTCCGGTTCAGCCTGAGATCATGATTCCGCTTGTTGGACATGTGAATGAATTGAAACAAATGCGACAATTGGTGATGGATACAGCGATTCAGGTAGAGGCAGAAACGGACAAAAAGTTCCAGTACACGATTGGTACTATGATTGAAATCCCAAGGGCAGCACTTACTGCTGATCAAATTGCCAAAGAGGCAGACTTCTTCTCATTCGGTACTAACGATTTAACCCAAACAACTTTTGGATACAGCCGTGATGATGCGGAAGGGAAGTTTTTACAAACATATATAGAAGAAAAAGTCCTGCCTGAAAACCCTTTTGCAGTGTTAGACCAAGATGGTGTAGGTAAGCTGGTCGAAATGGGAGTGAAATTGGGCAGACAAACAAAACCTGAATTAAAAACTGGCATATGCGGGGAGCATGGCGGAGAAAAAATATCAATCGACTTCTGTTATAAAGCCGGTTTAGACTATGTAAGCTGTTCGCCTTATCGTGTTCCATTGGCAAGGCTGGCAGCTGCACAGGCAACTTTGCGATATGATGATATAAAGGAAGCCGTGACTAATTAATTATTTGTTTATCTAAGAAGCGCTGTATCAGGCGCTTCCTTTTTTTATGATTAAAAAATAAACAAAGGGGTATAAAATAGTTGAAAGTCAAAAAAGGTCAGAGTATAATGTAATTAAGGTCAAAGATAGTCAAAGTCAAATTGACCAATTTTCAAATGAGTTTAGTAACTGTAAAACGATAAAATAAATTTAGAATTATAAGGAGGATACATCTATGGTTTGCGAAAAATGCCAACAAAACCAAGCAACTGTACAGATGCAATTAAGGGTGAATGGACATCAGGAAAATCATCATTTGTGTTCTTCATGCTATAAAGAGGAACGCAATAAATTAGGAGCTCAAATGGGAGGAATGAATTTACATCCATTTAAGCCATTTACATTAGAATCATTTTTCAACCAGGGTAACGGAGATTCATTTATGTCAGATATGTCTGGCTCAATGGACCAGACAAATCACAACCAGCATAAACAGGTCAGAACACAAACACAGCCGCCTAATGGTGGAGGATTACTTGATCAATACGGTCGTAACTTAACTTATAATGCAAAAGCAGGACTCATTGATCCAGTGATTGGACGTGAAGAAGAGGTTAAACGTGTAATTGAGATATTGAACAGACGTACGAAAAATAATCCAGTCCTGATCGGTGAACCAGGGGTTGGTAAAACAGCGATTGCTGAAGGACTTGCGCTTAAAATTGCGGAAGGGAATGTTCCCTTAAAACTAAAGGATAAAGAAGTATATCTGCTTGATGTTGCTTCCTTAGTATCCAATACTGGTATTCGTGGGCAATTTGAGGAACGGATGAAGCAGCTTATTCAAGAATTGCAAACAAGAAAAAATGTGATTCTGTTTATTGACGAAATTCATCAGCTTGTAGGTGCCGGATCTGCAGAAGGCTCCATGGATGCAGGGAATATTCTGAAACCAGCGCTTGCGCGTGGAGAGTTACAATTAGTAGGTGCAACAACATTAAATGAGTATCGTCAAATTGAAAAAGATGGGGCACTTGAAAGACGTTTCCAACCAGTAATGGTTAATGAGCCTACAACTGCAGAAGCGTTAGATATTCTAAAAGGATTAAGAGAAAGATATGAATCCTACCATTCCGTTGAATTTAGTGATGAAGTATTAGAAGCAGCGGTAGAACTGTCACACCGCTATATTCAAGATCGTTTCTTGCCGGATAAAGCCATTGACTTAATGGATGAAGCTGGTTCTAAATTGAATTTGACAATTGAAAATCAAGGTGAAGAATCAGTAAAAGAAAGATTGGCGCAAATTCACAAAGAAAAAGAACAGGCATTAAAAACAGAAGCCTATGAACAGGCTGCCAAACTTCGAGACGAAGAAGAAAAACTTGAAAATATGCTTAAAACAGGAACTGGTGAAAAGCCGAAGGTAACTGTAGAAGATATCCAGAAAATCATCGAACAGAAAACAGGTATACCAGTAGGTAAGCTACAAGAGGATGAAGCTGTTCGAATGAATAAGCTTCAAGAGGAACTTAAAAATAAAGTAATCGGTCAGGATGAGGCCGTTCAAAAAGTGGCGAAAGCTGTTCGTCGGAGCCGTGCCGGCTTAAAAGCCAAAAATCGCCCAATTGGATCATTCTTATTTGTAGGTCCGACTGGAGTTGGGAAGACTGAGCTATCAAAAGCATTGGCAGAAGAATTGTTTGGCACAAAAGACTCTATGATTCGTTTAGATATGAGTGAATATATGGAGAAACACAGTGTGTCTAAATTAATCGGTTCTCCTCCGGGATATGTCGGACATGAAGAAGCAGGACAATTAACCGAAAAGGTTCGCCGTAAACCATATAGCATCATTCTTTTGGATGAAATTGAAAAAGCTCATCCAGATGTGATGCACATGTTCTTGCAAATCCTTGAAGATGGACGTTTAACAGACAGTCAGGGACGCACAGTAAACTTTAAAGACACAGTGATTATCATGACAAGTAATGCAGGAGTCGGTGAGAAAGTTAAGAAAGTTGGTTTTGGAGCAGGAGGAGTAGAGGAAGAAGTATCTATTCTTCAATCTCTTGGCAGCTACTTCAAGCCTGAATTTTTAAACCGTTTTGATAGCATCATTGAGTTTAAATCATTAACAAAAGAAAACTTACTTGAAATTGTAGATATTATGCTTGCTGAACTATATGAAATGCTTGATCATGAAGGATTTAAACTGACCATAACAGATGAAGTAAAAGAAAAACTGGCTGAGCTTGGATATAATCCTGCTTTTGGAGCACGTCCATTACGTCGAGTTATTCAGGAACAACTTGAGGATGGAATTGCGGATTGTGTCTTCAATCACCCAGACAAGAGAACATTTAAAGCAGAAGTGATCAAAAACGAAATAAAAGTAGTGACTGTCTAATAAAAATGCCTCCTATCCTTGAGATAGGAGGCATTTTTTGATGAGATTTTGTTCTTTAACCTATCATAGTTTTGAAATAGGATACTAACTTCTAATCTTACTATTATTCTTCATTATCAGTATTTTTCTTTCGCAGTAACTGTTTTACGCTGCGTTTTTTTAACTTAGGTGTCAATACATAGAGAAAATCGCCTTCTTTGATCACTGTGTCACCGGTAGGGGTAACCAATTTGTCATCTCTTATGATTGCATTGACCAATGTATGGTCAGGGAATGGTATTTCAATTAGTGTTTTCCCAATCAAGAAAGAGTCCGGTTCCATTTGATATTTCACCATTTCAGCATTGGCCTTACCCAGTGAGACAATTTCAAGTGAATGCTTAGGGGTTTCACTGGCAGGCTCGGCTAATCCAAGTTTGCCAGCCACGAAGGATATGGTGGATCCTTGTATTAAACAACTTGTTAATACAACAAAGAAGACAACATTAAAAATCAGGTGGCTGTCTCCAATGTTTGCAAGTAAGGGAAATGTCGCCAGGACAATTGGTACGGAGCCTTTTAAGCCAGCCCAGGATAAAAATACTTTCTCTTTAAAATTGAAATTCATTTTAATAGTAGAAATGAATACAGCTGCCGGCCTTGCAATCAGGATTAAAATAACAGAAAGCAATAAGCCTTTTAAGATAATTTCAAGTGAAAATAAATCGTCGGGATTAACAAGTAAGCCTAATATAATGAACATTAAAATTTGCATCATCCAGGCAAATCCTTCGGCAAAGAATTGTGTAGCTTTTTCATAGGCGACCTCAGAGTTTCCAATGATAATAGCCATTACATAGACGGCCAGTAATCCACTTCCGTTTAGATTCGCAGTAATACCGTATGTTAATAAAGCGAATGTAACAGCGAAAACAGGGTAAAGGCCAGTTGATTCCAAATTGATCCGATTAAGCACAGCAACGGCTATTTTCCCGAATATCCATCCAAGCAGTAAACCAAGTCCCATCTGGACAATAAAAGATCCAATTAGATTAACTACATTTACTTCAGAAGAGGTAATCATTTCAATACAGGACACGGTTAAAAAGATTGCCATCGGGTCATTGGAACCAGATTCAGCCTCTAATGTTTTACCTGAATGGTCTTGTATGTTTTGTCCTTTTAATACAGCAAATACTGCTGCTGCATCCGTTGATCCAACAATTGAACCGAATAACATAGCTATCAGCCAATCAACATTAAGAATATAATGAGCTGCTATCGTAACTATTGCAGAGGTTATCAAAACACCAATGGTTGCCAGTGAAAGGGAAGGGAGAATAATTGGCTGCAATGATTTCCATTTAGTTTGTATTCCACCTTCAAACAAAATAATAATCAAGGCCAGAACACCAATCGTTTGTGCTAATCCTGCATTCGAAAAATTAATTACGCCGAAGGTATCATTTCCCATGGCCATTCCGACAAGTATAAAAAAGACGAGTGAAGGGACTCCTAATTTTGCTGAGAATTTGGTAGACAGAATTCCGAGGATTAATAGGATCGCTGCTATTAAAATATAAAAATCAGTTGTTAGTACTTCAGATGGCATGAACAATCGACTCACTTTCTGTAAATCTATATAAGCTGTTAATAGAATATATATACCTATCTCCATAATTGCATAATCTTTAAACTTGTTTTTCGAGAATTGCTTTTTATTGAAAGGGAGCAGAAGAGGGGAGAAAATGAAAAACAGGTGCTTTTTTAGCACCTGCTTTCATTAGCGTTTGATAACTACTTTTTCATTTTCAACATCAAATTGTTGAACATCCGCCTTGCTGGCAATTTGAAAATCGCCGATAATGGTATGTTTTAAGGCGAATGATGATAGGGCAAAATTAATGATTTCTTGAGGACTGTATTGATTGTTGATTCCATATAATACGCCAGCTACAAATGAATCGCCCGTACCGATTCGATCAAGAACATTTACTTTAACCGGACCTGCTGTGAAGTGCTCTGTTTCAGTTATAATGGCACATCGTAATTCTTGTACATTGTTACCAAGAATATTTCTTTCAGTTGTGTAAATTTGGTCAAACTGATACTCTTTTTGAAACTCTTTTAATAAAGCGATTTTTTCTTCGAATGTGTTAACTTCTCTTTTTTCCTGTCTGATTGTTAGAACGTCCAGGTAACTTCCGATAATAACATCAATATATGG
The DNA here is from genome assembly GCF_001685035.1 of Bacillus sp. FJAT-27986. Lineage (NCBI taxonomy): Bacteria > Bacillati > Bacillota > Bacilli > Caryophanales > Bacillaceae > Bacillus > Bacillus sp. FJAT-27986. The sequence goes on from NZ_MAYV01000012.1 coordinate 145,323, forward strand.
CAGGATTTCGATGTAAGCTTTTCTTGCTTCATCTAATGTCCATAATTTTGCACGATAGTTAAAGTCAAAGCTGATTTTAATGCCTTTTTGTTTTGCCGCCTTGACCAATTCCATAGTCGTTTCACGTGCATTTTTACTTGCACCTAAACTAATTCCGCTGACATGGAGCCATTTAACTTCGGAAAGCATCGCTTCAAAATCATAATCATTTGGCAAAGCTTCAACAAAAGCGGAGTTTTGGCGATCATAAGTGACTTCTGTAGGTCTGATGGAATGACCTTGTTCAACAAAATATAAGCCCATTTTCTTGCCTTTATAGACGATATGATTAGTGTTTACACCATATTTTCTTAACTGTGTGACAGCGGCAAGTCCAAGGTTATTATCTGGTAAGCAAGTAGCATAGGAGGTTTTTTCACCCCAATGACTGAGAGCGACAGCAATATTTGCTTCAGAACCACCATACATCATATCCAGCTGGCTTGCCTGAATTAACATTTGATGATTGGTTGGTGTTAAACGCAACAGCATTTCACCAAATAACATGATTGATTTCAATACGTGCACCTTCTTTATTTGACTAAGAATATAGGAAAGATAGCGACCGGGTATAAACCCAGATCGCTATTTCCATTTTTTAAATTAAGCTTTTTTAATTTTAATTAACTCTTTGTTAATGGCATACATCATTTTTTCAGTAAATATATCATCCGCCATGGATGCCAGCATATCAATTGACATACCTTCTGCCATACCGAACATTGGATTATCCTCATTGAATCCTTTTAAATACTTCTCTAATACTTTCTTAGTTTCTTCATTTTTATATAACTCACCGAGTGTATTGCGAGTAGAATATACATCATCAGTGATAACAAGTTCTTCAATTTCCATGTCTTCATCTAAATCAGGCATGTCAAACCAGTTAGCAACCACTCCGCCACCATCACTTTCTGGAACTAGGTAGCTTGGATTTGGCTCATCCACTTTATTGAAGTGAGCAGTATCTTCGAATGTATTTCCTTCGGATGTACCGATTGCCTTTACAGTATTCATGCCGTCTTCCAGTGCCACATCATTAAAGGTAAAGGCAGCGCGGTTACGTTCTGTTGTATAGGTAGTCCCGTTTACTACTAACGTTACATCCTCGCAGTTAGAATACACTTTAACTGTAATTTTTTCGTCTGCACGGTCTACAAATCGTTTGCTTGTAATATGCACGAATTTTTCATCAGACCAATTTGCTTTGTACATATAGAATGCATCTTTTTTAATTTTACGGTCGTAAGTCATTAAACCTTTATTATTTCTGCCTTTTACACCGCCTTCATCACGAATGTTGGCTCCGAAATCAAACATATTCCATACATATGTTGACCAAAGGAATGGGCGGTCAGCGAATATATTCCATACAGTTTCATGATATAGAGTATGGTATTCTTCTGTGTAATCTTTTACTTTTGGATCGTTTGTATGGTACTGGATAATACCTTCTGCACCGTACTCAGAGATACCAAGGCTAACTTGTGGGTTCGTTGCATGATAAGCATCAATCCACTCAGCAAAATCTTCTGCCTTACCTTGATACCATCCGTAATATTTATTGTAACCAATCGTGTCGGTGATATAGTTGTATTCATCTGTATCAGGAACAAACATAACGTTGGCCTGTGTAGTTAAACGTGTTGGATCTTCTTTTTTCGTTAACTCATTAAGTTCTTTAACAAGTTTTCTTACTTCTGGTCTGTTACCGCCAATTTGAATCTCATTTTGAACACCCCAGAACATAATGGAAGGGTGGTTGTAATTTTGTCTGATTAACTCAACCATTTGTTGTTTAGCGTTTATACCCTCAAGCTCAGTCTTGGACATGATAGAGATAAACGGAATCTCGGCCCAAACAACCATACCTTCACGGTCACATAAATCATAGAAATATTGATCGTGTTGGTAGTGAGCCAAACGAATGGAAGTAGCGCCCACTTCTTTGATAAATTCCATATCTTCTTTGTGCTCTTTTTTAGTGATTGCCCAGCCCATATCTTTACGATCCTGGTGACGGGAAACCCCATTCAGACGAAGGTGTTCTCCATTTAAGAAGAAGCCTTTTTCAGGGTCCACTTTAAAGAAACGGACACCAAATGGAATGGAAAGTTCATCAATTACATCGTTATAGCTTGTTAAAGATAGGTTAGCTTCATACATATAGGCATTTTTACGGCCATTCCAAAGGATTGGGTTTTCGATTTTGATTGGCAATTCAACAACAGTAGTTTGTCCTGCTGGAAGAACAATCTCTTTTGCTCCATAAGCAGCTGTCTTACCTTCTGCATCAAGCATATCAGCCCATAAACGAACTTTTTTCTCTTCTTCATGATCATTTGTAAGTCTAGTTTTTAGGGTAATGGATGCTTGTTCCTTCGTCACTTCATCTTGAACGATATAAACACCTTGGGAACCATGATCCATTAAATCAAAGTGAACATGGCTAGCAATAACTAAATTAACATCACGGTAAATTCCGCCAAAGAAAGTGAAGTCAGCCATTTGAGGATATACATCTTCAACAACTGTATTGTCGACTTTTACGGCAATCGTATTTTTACCTCCGAAAGTAACAACATCTGTAATATCGAATCTGAAAATAGAGTAACCGCCACGATGTTGGCCAAGGTGTTGTCCATTAACATAAACGTCTGTGACACTATTGCTTCCATTAAATTCGATATATACTTTATTGCCGGCATTTATAGTATCTACAGTAAATTCTTTTCTGTACCAGCATGCTCCTTTATAAAAATCAAATCCATTTGCGCCATCAATCGCATTCCACGTATGAGGGACGTTTACGGACTCCCAATTAGCATCATCATAAACTTGGTTCATTGCATCTTGTACGTTTTCTTTAATGAATTTCCATGCGTCATTCAGATTAATTACTTTTCTCATGTATTGAACTCCCTGTTTATAAATTAATTCAGTAAACAATCAGGATATAAGAACAGATTGTCTTCATATATAGTGTTTACTGAATTAATTTCATTATAGGTATTAATTTTAGAAAAATATCGTACAATTTTTGTTTTTTTAGTATTATTTTTAGTTCGTGATGGCGTTTTCATTGTATAATGAAAATAAAAAAGTGAATTTTAAAGGATGATTTAGATTGAATCAGGAACAGATAAAAGTATACGCTCAGCTATGTAATCTGGTCAGTTCAATTGTTAAATTGGATGTAAAACTGCTTGACCTGGATGGAAATAAAATTATCCTAATGGCTAAACACCAGATACCAAGTGGATTGGCAAATAACGAAGAGGAAAATAAATCAATCACGGAATTTTTAAAGGCAAGTAATAAAAATGAATATTTACATTATATTAATTCGGCTAAATTGGAATGTATTTTTGCTGGAATCTGGAAAGATGATCAATATGCAGGCACAGTGATGGTTGGCCCTTTTTTGTCTGATTTACCTTCAGATTTATTTATCAGCCAAATTATCTCCTCTCAAAGTTTACCCATTAGTGACAGAAAGCAATATCAAGATTTCTACGAGACTTTATCAATCCTAAGTGATGAAGAAATAAGAAGTATTGGAGAGTTATTAGTAAATTTGTGTCCTCACGACTATATTTCGTCATCACAGCTGGTTACACCGACTATTAATAAACAAAGTAATCCAGTAAAACCTATTCAGCATGAAGAAGAGGATCGTGAAAAGATCATTGAACACCGTTATAAAATAGAAAAAAGAATTATAGATGCCATTGCAAGAGGGGATAAGGAAGGGGCATTAAACCAATTAACGGGTTTAACTGATGTACATCTAAAAAATAGGGTGCCGGAAAATCCAATTCGATCGACTAAAAATTTAACGTTTGTTCAGAATACATTATTTAGAATTGCTGCTGAAAAAGGCGGAGTTCATCCGGTTTATCTACATGATATTTCAGAAAAATATGCTATTCTGATTGAAAGAGCAGATAATCTTCCATATTTACACAAGCTTATGAGGAGTATGCTTGATGCATATTGTGAACTCGTCAATGAGTTCTCAACACGAAAGTTTAGTCCAATTGTCAAAAATGCTGTGCAATATATTAATTTCAATTTGGAAAGCCCCTTGATGCTTAATGAAATAGCAGAGTCTATTCATGTGAATCCATCACATTTATCAAAAAAATTTAAAATGGAGACAGGCAAAAGTATCACCGATTTCATCAATTTAAAAAGAATAGAGGCGGCCAAGTTATATTTATTAAATGGAAATATGTCAATCACAGATGTTGCTTACCTAGTTGGATTTAATGATGTAAATTACTTTAGTAGGATTTTTAAACGGATTACATCTATGACACCTTCTCAATATGTAAAAGGAACCGGATTAACAGGTGAGTAAATTTTTTTCTACGGCAAAATAGACCCGAATTAATAATTCTATTTAATTAGTAAGATTGGCCATACACTTAATAATAGAAAGAGAGAATCAATCTTTGAAAGTAATAGACTATCTGAAGGAGAAATTTCCATCTATCGAATTAATGCCAAGTATATATAATCAATGGGACATAGGAATCCACTTTACGCTCGGTGGCACTAATTATCAGTTCAAAAAAAATGGTGAACTAAATTGTGAAAGATTTAGGCTAGTGTACAAGCAACTTGATACGATCTTTAATCAATTATTTGAGCAATATGATGACGTATTCCTTGTAACGAATATGTACACGTATAAAACTAATGTAAAGCATACGAGAAAGTTGAAGGTATATGAACCTTTTCTAAAGTATAGAAATTCTTTAAATCATATTCAGGTGAGAACATGTCCATATCCTTTTGAGTTAGATGAAGAAGAATATGAAACGCAGCAATTTTCCTTATTGTGTAAAACAAAGGACATACGCATAACTGAATTATTAAAAGCAGCAACTCACGAAGATTTTCCTCTAAAGCCAAGATTCGGAGGGGACGCCATTCATTATCCGGATGTCTTCTTAGTGAACATCACTAAAGACCTTATTTTATTTGTCTATGATGACCGTGGGTGTGAGGTTATTGCTATAGACGCTGAACGACTGCGCCCGCTATATGAACAACATAAGGATTGGGTGGAAGATGTGGATCGGCAGAAGATTGAACGAGCGTTGAACCGGAGAAGCAATTGATAAATTAAAAGAAGTGCAGTCATCGTCTATGATGCTGCACTTCTGCTGTATTGCTTATTTTTTCTGATGCAATATATACATATTACCTTGGTCCCAGTTTAATTAATAAAATCACCTTAAATTATAAGTGGCTGTTTGGCATAAATGCTGAACAGTTTTTTTGCCGATTTCAAAATAGCAGAGAAAGAATTTTGTCGAATCTTTTTCATAATTAACAGCAGGTTATTTACATAAATGTAACGAAATGGTAATAGTCTTCAATTTAAAAATCAGTGAAGACAAAAAGGGGAGAAAGAATGAAAAAGATAGTAGCTGTCATAGCCGCTACCGCATTGCTGCTCACGTCGGGTACAAGTGGGGTATTTGCTGCGGCAAAGGTGAGTTCAATAAACCAAAAGGGAGATGAAATCCGCAGTTCCGAAAAAATTTACAAACCAACAACGAAGAAATATGACGAATATATTCAGGCAGACACCTTGGTTATTAAGCATAGTGGATCGTTATCTAAGAAAACCCTGACCAAATATAAGGGGAAAGTGATGAAGGCTGGCGGGAACCTTGGTTATTCAGTTGTAAAATTTAAAACAGCATCCGCAGCTAAACAAGCTTACACGGAATTAAGTAAATCTAATTCGGTCACATCGATTTCGCCGAGCGTAAAGTATAAAACTTCTTCTGTCAAAACCGATCCTAAGATCAGTCAACAATATTATAACAAGCTGTTAAACTTACCTGCTGCACAGAAAAAAGCAGGGAAAAATAAAGTATTGGTGGCTGTGATTGATACGGGAATTGATAAAAATCATCCTGAATTAAAAAACAAAATTGTATCAAGCTATAATGTCCATAATCCAGTTAACGCCTCATTGCCGGAGGATCATGGCACACATGTAGCCGGCATAATTGCAGCTGAGAAGAATAATGGAATTGGCGGATATGGCATAAATCCAAATGCCTCGGTTTTATCTATTGATGTATTTAATAGAGAATGGGGTGCGTATGATTACAATATCGCAGAAGGTGTTTTATATGCGATTAAAAAGAAAGCGAAGGTAATTAATTTAAGCTTAGGTGGCCCATTCAGTTCACCGGTTCTTGAAGCCGCAATCAAAAAAGCGAAAGCGGCTGGAATTGTGATTGTTGCTGCGGCTGGTAATGAAGGATCTGATATGAAAGGTTACCCGGCTGCATATGAAGGAGTCATTAGTGTCGGTGCTGTGAATAAAAGCAAAACACTGACATCCTGGTCATCCTATGGTGTATCGACAGATTTGGTAGCACCTGGGGATAATGTTTATGCACCAATCTATGATTATGAGAAAAAATCGACTTTTGCTTCATTTAGCGGCACATCGATGGCAGCTCCAATGGTGACTGGTACGGTTTCTTTATTATTATCTAAATATCCTAAATTAAAACCGGAACAGGTAGAATACATCTTGAAGAAAACAGCTACCGATTTGAGTACGAAGGGCTACGATAAGAAATATGGATATGGACTAATCAACCCATCATCTGCTTTAAGCTTTGATATTAAAAAAATTCCATCCTTAACTACTGCCGTGTGGAATAAGGATACAATTATGAAAAGTGCTAAAACGGTTGGCAGCAGCTATACGGTGAAAAAAACATTTATGAAACCTTTGGAACAGCACTGGATTAAGCATACCGTAAAAAAAGGTGAAACATATCAAATCAATTTAATGGGATCTAAAGTGTTTGATTCCCAATTACTTGTGAATATGTATGGAAAGGATAAATCAAGCACGAAAAAAATCGATGATGTCACTGAAGGTAAAACAGAGGGTTATTACTTTAAAGCACCATACGATGGTACTTTGACCGTTGGTGTTAAAGATATTAGCGGAAATTACGATGTGGCCGGAAGCAAATTATCTGAATATGAATTAGTATTCAAAAAAGTAACTGTTTCAAAAGATGAATCCGGTAAAGAAAACCCGATTATAATACCAAAATTGTCATATGATACTACCGGTAAAAAAATGCATCTTGTTGGCGAAAATGGAGATGATGATTATTTTCAATTTACAACGGGTGAAAAAGAGGAAAACATTAAGCTTTCTGTAAATGGTACACCTGGTGCAGACGTCAGCATGTTTGTCTATGCTTTGACAGACATTAGAGATGAAGAGGAGTTGGAAGAAAAGGAGGAAATTACTGAAGGTGAGGGTATGAGTAAGGAAGCAGATGGAGACATAGAGGATGGTAACTCAGAAGAAGAGCCAACGCATGTTAATATTCTTGAACAGGAAATTAACAGCGGCACCATCGGAGAAAGTGAACAGGATGTATTCACTGCTGAGCCTAAAACAACCTATACCATTAAAATTTCTAACAAATATGAAGGATATTCCGAAAGTTTCTTTGACTTTTTTATCCTTTCAGAAGGATTCGAATCATCGGCTACCAAGATAACTGGTGCAATCAGACAAAACGGTGATCCCTATATTTTCAAGGCCAGCCTAGTCAAAATGCCAGCGGACGAGGATGGAATTCATTCCATTTATGATCGTGATGAAGAGTATGACGAAGAAGAAGAATATGTTGGTGATGATGAAGAATATTGGGAAGAAGAAGGCGACGATGAAGTAATTGAAATGCTGAATGAAATGGCCATTCCGTATAAATTAACAAGTGAAAAATCGGGTTATTTACAGTCACGCTATGATGAAGATTGGTATAAAGTCAATGTAACATCAGCAGGAATCCATGCCTTTGATTTAGGTACAGCTAAACATTCGTACTCCATTTATCAGGTCGTTGAATCTGAAGGTGAAGACGGAAATGAAATCCGTTTACTAGAAGCAGTTGCTGATAATTATGATCCATTTACCGGCAAAAAGCTTAATACGTTTTATGCCTCACTTGAAGCTGGAAAAACCTATTATATGAAGATTGAGATGGATTGGATGTCTGATTCCTATTCTACGGATAAATATTTCTTTGAATCAAGATTGGTAGGTAAGCCTGCTGATAAATACGAGAACAACGATTCTATGAAAAACGTAAAGACTCTTCCTGGTACTACTGTTAAAGGAGATTACGCAAAATTATCGGATACGGATCTGTTTAGATACACAGCCAAAGCATCTGGTAACTATGCATTAACGGTGGATAATAATAAACCAAGCACACCAGGACTCCCTGCACTAGTTAAAGGTGATGTTTATTCGTATATTGCCGTAATGGAAGATAAAAATAATAACAAGAATGTAGATGATGCGGATTTAGATACGATTAAATATATAGATTCCTATTATGATCCTGCAGGTGCATATGGCTCACATTATTTCCAAAAGGGTAAAGCGTATTTTATCGCGATTATGGGTGATGGGGAATATTTACCATTCTCTTTAACTCAATATACGTTTAAGCTCAGTCAAGTGAATCACAAAGATGAAGATGCCGGGACTGTTATTAAGAAAAATAAACCATCAAAACCAATCAGCTTTAAGAAATCGAAGGGAAAATGGGAGAAAACAGGCCGATTTAACGCATTTAATACAAAGAAAAATGATGAAGATTGGTACAAGCTTAAAGTGGATAAAGCCTTCAGCGGTCAAATCACTTTAAGTGGCGGCAGGGAATTGGATGGAGCCTTTGAGGTTTATCAAAATGGCAAAAAAATCGCCGGCTCTGACCGATATGCTGGAAATGATACAGAAGTTTTAAATATCAGTCTTAAAAAAGGTACCTATTATATAAAATTAAAAGATGCTCAAGGTTCTGCTTCTCTGTCACCGTACACAATCCGCGTGCAAGAAAAGAAATAGGTACTTAGAAGGTTTCCAGGTTTTCTGGAAACCTTTTTTACACTTCTTCCTTCTGAATGGGGAGTTGGTTTTGAAGATTTCGTTCGTTTTTAATTAGTTTGACAAGAATGCTCCAGAATTGTTTTTGGATAATGGGATCTGATGTGATTGGCTTAATTTTCTCCCATAAATGATGAAGGTCATTCTGTCTCATGTTTTTCACCCCACTTTTGCTTTGCCATCTTTTTGCATATTTTTTTGATGAAACGATTCGGATGAGAATTGGATAGTTCTTTTATTAGTTTGGATGCTATTTCTTGATCTGTTTGGTGTTGACTTTGAGAAATCAATATACGAGCCATTGACGAAATAGCCATTATATCTGAATCTCTTAATGTAGCCAATTGGCTGGCCGCCTTTAACTCTTCCGGTGTTTTTTTAAACGGTGAAAGAGTAGTTAAAGAGTAGCTTATTTCATTATTTAAGTCACTTATAATTGCATCGATTGATTCTGGTTTTTCTATATTCAATGAAAATCTCCTTTCAGAATAACTATGTTGTTATTTTTTAAGCTTACTATAAAGGCTATTGCGGAGTAAAAGATTGAGCAAAAAGCATGATTAGATTATTCATGGTGTGAATAACTATCGTATTTCATTAATAAAAATTTTTTGAATTATTATAATATTGTAAAATAATTGAAACTTTCAGTGATATTCAACCGTATAAAATGGTAAGATTATCCTAGGAGGTTGATAAGATGTTTGAGTTTTTTAAACGAATGAAGACGGTGGTCAGTTCAGAATTGTATGCACTCATTGAAAAAGCAGAAGATCCCATTAAAATGGCCGACCAATACCTAAGAGAAATGAATCATGAAATTGAAGAAGCAGAGAAGACAACTGCAAAGGTCATGGCTGAGGAGAAATTAACCCACAGAAAAATCACCGATTTAAAATTACTGATTGAAAAACGTAATACTCAGGCAATGGAAGCCATTCAAGCTGGTAAAGAGACGCTTGCAAAACAAGCTTTAGAAAACAAACTTCAGCTCGGGATTGAGCTTGCCTCATTGGAGAATTTGCATGAACAGGCTAAACAAAATGTCAAGGATTTGCAAAATCGACTGCGAGAAATGAAAGCTGATTATCAGGAACTTGTGATGCGCAGAGATACATTAAAGGCAAGAGCGCTTTCTGCTAAAGTGCAAGCTTCAGTAAATCGTTCTTTCCATACAGAAAGTCGAAATTCGGCCAAAGCTGGATTTGAACGAATGGAACAAAAAGTAATGGAATATGAAGCAGAAGCGGAAGTCAGTAAAGAGCTTAAAAGTAATCATCTTGAAATTGATAATGAGTTTAAAAAGATGGAAACCGAAAAATTAGTTGAATCAGAATTACAAAGATTAAAGGATTCATTGAATAGCGAAAAATAACTGATAAAGGGTTGATTAGTATGGAATTTTTAGGGGTGGAATTAGCTGATTTTTTCTTATATTCACTGATTATATCCGGTATCCTTACGTTTTTCTTCATATTATTTAATGATCTGTTTGCCGGATTAGACCTCCCTGACTTTTTAAACCCAACCCTTATACTAAGCTTTTTGACCATTGCAAGCGGATCAGGGTATGTGCTTGTTTCTTTAACCTCATTGCGGGCACTTCCCATTTTTTTTATTTCCTTCGCAATTGCTTTTATACTTGTCTCTATTATTAATCTATTCGTTTTAGTCCCCTTGTCGGCAGCTCATGAATCTTTAACGATAACCGAGGATGAACTAAAGGGACGGTTGGGAAAAGTGATAACATCAGTACCTGTTAATGGGTATGGTGAAGTATTAATAACAAGTAAAAGCGGAACGTTTTCAAAGCCGGCCGTAAGTTTTGACCAAGAAGCGATACCATCTGAGACAAAGGTATTAATCATTGATATCCAAAATGGTGTTCTGCATGTCAGTCCACATGAAGAATTAAATGAACTGGGATAGGAGAGTGGGAGTAGTATGACATTAATCTACGGTATTGTTGGTGCAGTGGTATTTATTTTATTAGCCCTTATAGGAGTTTTTGTTACAAAATATAGAACAGCTGGTCCTGATGAAGCATTGATTGTCACGGGCAGTTACTTAGGCAGTAAAAATGTACATATTGATGAATCCGGAAATCGAATCAAAATTGTACGCGGAGGAGGGACCTTCGTTCTTCCAGTATTCCAGCAAGCTGAGCCGTTGAGCTTATTATCGAGTAAATTAGAGGTTTCAACACCGGAAGTATATACCGAACAGGGTGTGCCGGTAATGGCCGATGGTGTATCCATTATTAAAATAGGTAATACCATTTCTGAAATTGCAACGGCTGCTGAACAATTTTTAGGGAAAACGAAGGATGACCGTGAACAGGAAGCAAGAGAAGTACTGGAAGGGCATCTACGCTCCATTCTTGGTTCGATGACAGTTGAGGAAATCTATAAAAACCGTGAAAAATTTTCACAGGAAGTGCAGAGGGTTGCCTCACAGGATTTAGCGAAAATGGGATTGGTTATCGTTTCATTTACAATTAAAGATGTACGTGATAAAAATGGATATTTGGAATCGCTTGGTAAACCGAGAATAGCTCAGGTGAAAAGGGATGCGGATATCGCAACAGCCGAAGCCGATAAAGAAACACGGATCAAACGGGCTGAAGCATCCAAGGAAGCGCAAAAAGCTGAACTTGAACGTGCAACTGAAATCGCAGAGGCAGAAAAATTAAATCAATTGAAAATTGCTGAATTCAGACGTGAACAGGATATTGCTAAAGCAAAAGCCGATCAGGCATATGATTTGGAGACTGCACGTTCTAAGCAAGATGTTACGGAACAAGAGATGCAAATTAAAATCATTGAGCGGCAGAAGCTGATTGAATTAGAAGAAAAAGAAATTTTACGCCGTGAAAAGCAATATGATTCTGAAGTGAAGAAAAAGGCGGATGCAGATCGCTACGCAGTTGAACAAGCAGCTTCTGCGGAAAAAACAAAGCAATTAACTGAAGCCGATGCCAATCAATATCGCATCGAAGCAATGGCGAGAGCGGAAGCAGAGAGAGTACGTTTAGATGGTCTTGCAAAAGCAGAAGCACAAAGAGCACAAGGGGTTTCCGAAGCGGATATCATTCGTTTAAAAGGTTTGGCGGAAGCGGAAGCAAAGCAAAAAATCGCAGAAGCCTTCGAGCAATTTGGTCAGGCTGCTGTTATGGATATGATGTTAAAAATGCTTCCGGAATATGCAAGGGAAGTGGCTAAACCGCTGAGCAGTATTGATAAAATTACGATTGTTGATACAGGGAGCGGCGGTACAGGCGGCGGCGCCAATAAAGTGACCGGATATGCGACGAATTTAATGGCAACTTTACAAGAGTCATTAAAAGCATCCTCCGGTATCGACATGAAAGAGTTAATTGAAAGCTTTGCAGGTAAAAATTCAGGCGTCAGTCCCAGAATAAACCTTGAAGAAGAGTTGGCTAAAACTGAGATTCCTATTGTTAAGGGACTTGATCGTACTCCAGATCAACTCTAAATAAACAAACCTGAGTTCATATGGGCTCAGGTTGTTTCTTGTTTATTACGGATATTAGGATTGAATAAACTCAAAATCTTCTAGAGTATATAACCATTATTCAGAAATACGCTTAACCGTGATTTCTAATTCTATGTCTACATTGTCTTTGAGAGCACGGCTGACCATGCAGGATGCTTCAGCTTTTTGGGCTAGTTTTTGGACAAGTCCGATATCTTCTTTTGTTGCAGAGTCCTTTAGTATAATCGTTGGCCGATGAATGATCTTTTTATAGGTAAACACACCGTTTGTTACATCGACAATTCCCGCTGACTGTAAGGTTAACCCTTCTTTTTCTAAATAGCTGCGTTCCATCATGGCTGCCAGCGTAATAATATAACAGGTTGCTGCAGCACCAAGTAACATTTCATCAGGATTTGTTCCGATTCCAGGTCCATCCATTTCCTCCGGTATCGAAACTTTAGTATGAAGGTTTTTAGTATGTATTTCTCCTATATCGTTTCGTAATCCAGGCCAAACAGCCTCTAAAATAAATTGATGCTCTGCCATTATAAAGTCCCCTTTATTTTACTATTATCTTCATTTTAATGCGTAAATGAATCTTATTCACACAAAGTGCTTAAATATAGTTGAAAAGGAGTTTTTATTTTTAATCGTCTAACCATACTTTAGGACAAGGTTGGAACATATTATTATGTTAGAAAATTAATGGTTGAAGATCTATTTTTGTAGAACAGTATCCTTTAGGGAGTGAAAACATACAGTGCAAATTCAACTAGTGGTTATATTTTCACTTTATGATATTTTTATATACTATATTAGATAATATTACATATAGTAATGCTAATAATATTCATTGTTTCATTGACTAAACAATATTTGACAGTGGGTATTTTATATTTGACATATTCCTGACACATTATATGATTATAGTATTGTTAACAGACAACATAAATTTTATTTCGATAGGAGTTATATTATGACCAACGAGACAAAGAATACTTCAGATACAGAAGAGAAAGCTACTGAAATAAAAACAGATCAAACAAAAAAACGTAAAAATAAAAAATGGATTGCTGGTATTGCAGCAGCTGCCGTATTAACTGCAGCTATAGCTGGCGGAGCATATGCTTATACTAAATCTCAAACAGTAGGCAGTGTCAATGGCGACCGTATTACTAAAAGTGAATTATATGACACAATGGCCAATGTGTATGGAGCTTCTGCTGTAGATAGCTTAGTTACGATGAAGGTTATTGAAAAGGAAGCAGATGAGCGCAATATAAAAGTTAATGATAGTGAAATTAATAAAGAAGTAGATGCATATATAGAAAGCTATGGTGGAGAGGATGCTTTAAAATCAGCACTTGAAGCTAGCAGTTTAACTCTTGATGATTTAAAAGAGGATATAGCGGTAAATATTAAAATCGAAAAGTTAATGCAGGAAGATATTGAAATCACTGAGGATGAAGTAAAAGCTTATTATGAAGAGAATAAAGCAAATTATGATCAATCTGAACAAGTTGAAGTTAGCCACATCCTTGTTGAAGACGAAGACAAAGCAAAGGAATTATTGAAAAAAATCAAAGACGGCGAGGATTTTGCTGAACTCGCCAAAGAAAATTCCACTGATACAGCATCTGCTGAAAATGGTGGAGAGCTCGGCTATATTTCTGAAGGAGAAATGGTAGAAGAGTTTGAAAAAGCAGCATTCGCTTTAGAAGTTGATGAAGTAAGTGATGTGGTTAAATCAGAATATGGCTACCACATTATTAAAGCTACAGGCCATAAAGAAGCTAAAGAATCCACTTATGAAGAATCAAAAGAGGATGCTAAAGAAGCCGCTCTAAGCGAAAAGATATCTTCTGAGTACAGCACATGGTTGGAAGATTTAAAGAAAGATTATAAAATTAAAAATAAATTTGAATAATTATGTATAAATGATTAAGAGCAAGCCGTTACTGGTTTGCTCTTTTTTGTTTGAGAAGAAGAAATTTTTGTACTTTCTAACATAGGGATATATAGTATAGTAGTAACTAAATTTTACAAAATATAGAGAGAAATAGATAGGGAGGTAATGTTTATGGAACTATTTGAAGCCATTAAAGGAAGAAGAAGTATTGGCAAGGTTAAAAATGAGCCGATACCTGATGAGCTCATACATAAAATTATTGAAGCGGGAACATGGGCACCATGTCATCATCGTACAGAACCATGGAAGTTTTTTGTTTTGAAAGAGGATGGCAGAAAAATCCTCAGTGATGTGTTAGTGGATATCCTGAAATCTGAATTAGATGATCTTGAGTCAGAAGAAAGTAAAAAAAGATTAGAAAAAGTAAGCAAGAATCCCTATCGTGCTCCTGTTATCATAGTGACTGCCGTTGAACCAGTGAAGAATGAAAAGGTTCTGATTGAAGAAGAATACGCTGCTGTCCATGCAGCTACACAAAATATCCTGCTGGCAGCTCACGCTCTTGGACTGGGTGCCGTATGGAGAACCGGGAAACAATGCCATGATAAACGGATGAGTAAGGCTTTTAATCTCTCTGAGGATGGTGCTGTAACTGGGTTTATCTATTTAGGATATCCAGATATGAATCCTAAAGAAGGTTCAAGAAAATCTATTGATGAAGTGACCACATGGATAACCAATTAAATTAACGAAAGCCGGTACAAAGAGGATATTCACTCTGTACCGGTTTATTTTTTGGAAAAAGTTTGATTACTATAAAAGTAGACATAAAATATATTAATCTGATAAACTTAGTATGGAATAAAATCGGTAAAAGGAGGGGTTAATATGGACCGAAGTTTTCTCATAATACATGGACTTGGCGGAAGCGGACCTGAACATTGGCAATCCTGGCTGTATAATGAGCTGGTGGATGCAGGTGAAACAGTTTATTATCCGACCCTTCCTGAATATGATGATCCTTATAAAGATAAGTGGATAAAAAAATTGGAAGATACCTTTCAAACTATTACCTCAGACCATATAACCGTTGTTGCTCACAGTTTAGGATGTGTCCTATGGCTTCATTTTGCTCTCAAAAATGCTCATAAGATAAAAAAATCGGTTAACCGTGTTATTTTAGTGGCACCGCCCTCTCCCTATTTAAAGCATGAAATCATCCAAAGGTTTTTTCCCCTTCCAGTTAAGGGTAAAGAATTAATACAGTCTATTGATCATACACTGCAAATTCAATCCACAAACGATTCTTATTGCTCTGTTGAAGACAGTCAATTTTATAAAGACTTGGGTATTATACAACTTTTGGTTGTGAATAAAGGTCATATCAATATCGACTCCGGTTTTGGAAAATGGCAGTGGATTCTTGATTATTGTCTGGATCAAAATCATGATTTTGCAGTAAATGAAGGCTGAATGTATGGATAGGACGGTGATTGTTTCTATGAATATAGTAGTAGTTGGTGCAAATGGACAAATTGGCAATCAATTGGTTCACCTCATTAAGGAAGATGGACAACACAATGTAAAAGCGATGATCAGAAAAGAAGAGCAGGTAAAATCATTTGAAAATAGTGGTATACAGACTGTTCTTGCTAATTTAGAAGATAGCGTAGAAAATCTGGCGAAGGAAATTGAAGGATCAGATGCGATATGCTTCACAGCTGGGTCAGGAGGAAGCACAGGTCATGACAAAACGCTTTTAATTGATCTTGATGGTGCAGTGAAAATGATGGAATCAGCTGAAAAGGCTGGAATCAAACGATTTATTTTGGTCAGTGCCCTTCAGGCTAACAACCGCGAAAACTGGAGCGATGAAATTAAACCTTATTATGTTGCCAAGCATTATGCAGATCGAATTCTGGAAAACAGCCCATTAACATATACGATTATAAGGCCGGGTGGATTGCTGAATGAACCTGGAAACGGGAAAATCCGTACTGGGGATACAATAAAGGCTGGAACGATACCGCGTGAGGATGTGGCACGAACTATTTTGGCTTGCCTCACGAATGAGGCAAACTATAATCGTTCTTTTGATCTAATATCAGGTGATACCCCGATTGAGGAAGCTCTTAACCAACTATAAAATTTGTCGAAGCAGTTCAGTTTTTAGCTGAACTGCTTTATTTGTTTGTCATAAAAAATATGAAAATCTTTCGACTTAAATTGTCAAAATTTTTTGTCATTGACAGTGTAAGGTTAGAGGTGATAGGTTGAGATTGGGTTAAATACACCATATTTTCATTCACTCATATATTAGATTTTGTATCTGTAAATCAAAATTAAATGTTAATCTTCATTCCGTAGGAGACTTCTTTTCAGCGCTCAGCTCAGGAGCTGAATGATTTAGAATGAGCTTACCATTCAGATGGAGTACAATTTACCAATCGAATGACAATAAAGCCACCGATATGGTTTTTCTGAGCAAAGCTCGAATAATTATCCATTCACATAGCCGAGATGTTATGGAATACGTACCATGGGAGGGAGAATAGTGGACTATAATTTATACAAACCTAAACGCCATTGGAGTGAAATCGAGTTATGGAAGGATGTAGCGGATGATCAGTGGAATGACTGGATTTGGCAGTTAACCCACACCATCAAAACACTTGATGATTTAAAAAAGGTGATTAATCTTACACCAGAAGAGGAAGAAGGTGTACGGATCTCAACTAAAACGATTCCCTTGAATATAACGCCCTATTACGCATCTTTAATGGATCCTGATGATGAGCGCTGTCCAATCCGTATGCAATCCGTTCCCATAGGAAAAGAGCTCCACAAAACGGTGTATGATTTAGAGGATCCCTTACATGAAGATGAAGATTCCCCAGTTCCAGGGTTAACTCACCGTTATCCGGACCGTGTCTTATTTTTAGTAACAAATCAATGCTCCATGTACTGCCGTTATTGCACAAGAAGAAGGTTTTCTGGTCAGATTGGTATGGGAGTTCCGAAGAAGCAGTTGGATAAAGCAATCAATTACATCAGCCAAACACCGGCAGTCCGGGATGTTTTAATCTCTGGTGGTGATGGCCTTCTCATTAATGACAGTATACTGGAATATATATTAAAAAACTTACGCGCCATTCCTCATGTAGAAATTATTCGTATTGGAACTAGAGCCCCGGTCGTGTTTCCGCAAAGAATCACTAAAGATTTATGTACCATTCTTAAAAAGTACCATCCCGTTTGGCTGAATACACATTTTAATACATCGATCGAAATTACAGAAGAATCAAAGCGTGCCTGCGAGCTGCTTATTGATTCGGGAGTACCTGTGGGCAATCAGGCGGTTATTTTGGCTGGGATTAATGACAGTGTCCCAATCATGAGAAAATTAATGCATGATTTAGTCAAAATAAGAGTTCGTCCTTATTATATTTACCAATGTGATTTATCAGAAGGAATTGGACATTTCAGAGCTCCTATTAGTAAAGGCTTAGAAATTATGGAGGGGCTGCGCGGTCATACAAGCGGATATGCTGTGCCGACTTTTGTGGTTGATGCACCAGGCGGGGGTGGAAAAATACCGCTTCAGCCGAACTACATCATTTCACAAAGTTCAAATAAAGTGATCTTACGTAATTTTGAAGGTGTGATTACATCATATCCAGAACCGGAGAACTATGTGTCCGGTCGTGCAGATGAATATTTCAAACAAACATACCCAAATGTATATGAAGATTACAACAGTACAGGTATCTTGTCCATTATGGATGATGAAAAGTTTAATATTACTCCGGATGGATTAGAAAGATACAACAAGCGAAACGCCTATCAACAAAATCCGGAGCATTCGTCACTAAAAGATCAACGAGATAAACGGGACGTTCTAAAAGAAAAGAAATTCAAGGCCCAACAAACAAAAACAACTAAAACTGATCAAGAGGATTCAAAAGTATGAAATGCCAATGGTGTGAACAAGATGGGGCAATTGAGACCAATACCACTGTATTTTGGGAGCTGCCAGATGGAACGCAATCACTAGAAATAAAGGAAACACCAGCCATCCATTGTGGCAATTGCCAAATGGAATATTTAACGGATGAACAGACTGAGGAGATTGAGGACCATTTATTGCTCATTAATACAAAACAATTAACAGGCACTGTACATTTTGAAGAATTGATGAAAGTACCAAGGTTATTAAAGCGAAACTATTTCAAATAGACAAAATATATGTAAGCGATTTCAGTTATTCAACGTCAAAGAAAAGCTATATTCTTTGGCGTTTTTATTAAAATGAAATGGACAGAGGTGAATAGGTTGAAACCGGTACTTTTACCTGATGCAGCAGCATCCTTGCTAAAGAGCGGAGCCCGTATCATGGTTGGGGGCTTTGGATTGGTGGGATGTCCAATAACATTGGTACACGCTCTTGACCGAAAAGGGATAAATAATCTTGAAATTATCAGCAATAATCTCGGTGAGCCAGGCAGGGGACTTGGAGTGCTTGTTCAAAAAAAGAAGGTAAGAAAGGGGATAGGTTCTTATTTCACATCCAACCCGGATGTAGTGGAGGCTTATTTGGGGGGAGAGCTTGAGATTGAACTTCTGCCGCAGGGCACACTGGCAGAAGCGATTCGTGCGGGTGGAGCTGGAATACCAGCATTCTATACACCCGTTGGAGTAGGCACTGACTTATCAAATGGGAAAGAAGAAAAAAAATTCAATGATAATAAATATATATTGCAACATTCTTTGAAGGCTGATTTTTCACTGATTAAGGCCTATAAAGCAGACAAACTTGGTAATTTAATTTATATAAAGTCTGCCCGGAATTTTAATCCTGCTATGGCGACGGCCGGGAATATCGTGATTGCTGAAGTTGATGAAATAGTAGAAGCGGGAGAACTCGATCCTGAGGAAATTATCACACCTCATTTGTATGTTGATTACTTAGTGTTAAAGGAGGAGTCGTTGTGAGTGCAAAAGAGACGATTGCCAAACGTGCTGCACGATTCCTTGGAAATGGTGATATTGTCAACTTGGGGATTGGGATTCCAACATTGGTGGCAGATTTTATCGCTCCTCATCTATCCGTATTTCTACATACAGAGAATGGGATTCTTGGGGTGGGACCTACCCCATTAAATGAACCAGATCCCAATTTGGTGAATGCAGGAAAGCTTCCTGTAACTGTCATGACTGGTGCATCTTATTTTGATAGTGCATCATCTTTTGCGATGATACGTGGGGGCCATATTGATGTCTCGATTTTGGGTGTTCTGCAAATGGATGAAATGGGCAGGATAGCAAATTGGGCAGTTCCAGGAAAAGCGGTTTTGGGTGTAGGAGGAGCGATGGATCTATTAGAGGGCTCTAAAAGAATTATCGTAACAACCTTACATACAACAAAAGCGGGGAAGCCGAAGCTCGTTAAGAATCTTAATTATCCGCTTACATCTGAGCGCAGAGTGGATTTCATTATAACTGAATTGGCCGTATTTGCAGTCGATGATAGGGGGCTTATTTTAGTGGAAACTGGTCCAGGAATAACAGTGGAAACTGTTAAAGAAAAAACGGAAGCGGATTTCAGAATTCAATTAAACAGTGAATTTGTTGGCTTTGATATGTAGCATAAAAAAGTCTTGAACTTGCTTTTTAAGCATATCTTGTATGTAGAAAAATGATAGAACAGCTCTATGAAATGGAGAGACGCAAATGGCTGACCATGTATTTCATCGTGATTTTACGAATAAATACCCAATCATAACGCATGGGCAAGGGATTTATTTATACGATCAGGATGGCAAGCAATATATTGATGCATGCTCCGGTGCTGTTGCCGCAAATTTAGGTCACGGGGATGTGAAAATTGCTGAAGCGATGGCTGAACAGGCAAAAAAAGCAGCCTTTGTACATTCGATGCGTTTTGAAACCGAGGTATTGCATCTTCTGGCAGAGAGAATTGCGGAGATTGCTCCCGTTCCATTAAACAAGGTTTATTTCACCTGTGGCGGCTCGGAGGCGAATGAAAGTGCTATTAAACTTGCAAAGCAATATCATAAAGGTGCAGGAAATCCGGAAAAACATATTGTGATTGGCAGATGGCAATCTTATCATGGGAATACTTTAGGATCCTTGTCTGCTGGAGGCGATATTAAAAGAAGGCAGGTATACACTCAAAATCTACTTGATTTTAAACATGTTTATTCCCCTCATTGTAAACGATGCCCATACCAAAGAAATCTCGATGATTGCAATCAACAACACAATTGGTCATGCATTAAGGATATAGAAAAGTTGATTATTGAGATAGGTCCGGAACAAATTTCTTGCTTCATAGCTGAGCCAATCGTCGGGAGCCAATTGGGAAGTGTAAGTCCGCCAGACTCTTATTTTAAAGAGGTCAGAAAGTTATGTGACGATTATAATATTCTTTTGATTGCAGATGAAGTGATGACGGGTTTTGGGAGAACAGGGACCTATTTTGCTGTAGAGCATTTTGATTTCATACCGGATATTATTACGTTTGGCAAGGGAGTATCAGCCGGCTATTCGCCTCTTGGCGGTATGATTGTTCACGATCGATTAATTAAAGGGATTATTCAAAACAGCAAGGGGAAATTTGCGCATGGATATACATACAGTGGCCATCCGGTCTCTGTCGCTGCCGGATTGGCAGTTCTGAAAAAATTAGCTCACAATAAAATCCTTCCCAACGTAGTTATGCAGGGTGAATATTTAATTAAACAACTTAAACTGCTTCAGGACCGTTACCCTGTCATTTGGGATATAAGGGGTAAAGGCCTTTTGATAGGCATTGAATTTGCTTCCAGTCCGAAAGGAGACCCATTCCCTCCCTCTAGCTCAACATCTGAAGTGATTAATCGGATTGCCATGCAAATTGGAGCTGTCTTTTATCCTGGAAGTGGATCAATCAATGGCTATGAAGGTGATCATTTGTTAATTGCTCCGCCTTTAACAGTCTCCAGGGAAGAAATCGATGCAATCATAAATATATTAGAACTTGCTCTGCAACAATTTATGTATTCGAGGGGGAAGTAAATCATGAGTCATTCTGAAAAAGTTACTGAATTAACAGAGAAAGCGAGAAAACATATATCTCCAGTTAGCACAAGAGTGACAGAATTAATTATAGATCGAGGTAAGGGAGCACGTTTTTGGACGAAGGATGGAGAAGAGTATATTGATTTTGTTTCAGGGGTAGCAGTTAATGCACTCGGCCATTCTCATGAAAGAATCGTTAACGCTATAAAAACACAGGCGGAGCGACTCGTTCATTTTGGTTTGAATTATGGCTATTACGAGACTGTGATCGGCTTGGCTGAAAAGCTGGCACAAATCACGCCAGGTAATTTAGATACTGTATTCTTCTCAAATTCAGGCGGTGAAGCCATTGATGGAGCATTGAAGCTGGCACGTGCGGCTACTGACCGCCCGGGAATTATCGCTTTCAATGGGTCCTTTCATGGACGTACGTTAGGTGCTACTACTGTAACAGGATCAAGCAGTAAATATAAAAAGTACTACGAACCGCTGGTAGGAGAGGTTTACCATACACCTTATCCATATCCCGGTTTAGTAAAAAATATCGATAATGCTGATTTGACAAATTATTGTATTAACCAATTACGTTCGTTATTTGATTTACATATTGACCCATCGAGAGTGGCTGCTATACTTGTTGAACCGGTTTTGGGGGAAGGCGGTTACTATCCCGCACCTCCATTGTTTTTACAGGAATTAAGGAGTATTGCTGATGAGCATGGTATTTTATTAATATTTGATGAGGTTCAAACAGGATTTGGCAGAACTGGGCGGATGTTTGCTTCGGAACACTCAGGAGTAACTCCAGATATTCTCGTTTTAGCAAAGGCTTTATCAGGCGGACTGCCTCTTGGTGCAATTGTGGCAAATAGGGATTTACATAATAAATGGCCTGTAGGGGGGCATGGCTCCACGTTTGGAGGCAACCCAATCTCATGTGCAGCTGCCCTAGCAAGTATACAGGTGATTGAAGAAGAGAATCTGGTAAAGAGGAGTAAAGAACTCGGTGAGCAAATTGTTAATAGGCTGCAAAATAGTTTGCTAGGATACGAGCCAATAAAAGAAGTCCGCGGAATCGGTATGATGATTGGCATTGAATTCAATGAATCCTATAAAAAGTCCATTGTGCCGCTTATCAAAGCACGATGCCTGGATAAGCATTTACTAATCATGAACTGCGGAGTTAACGGGCAAACCATCAGGCTCATGCTGCCATTAAATATATCAACAGAAGAATTGGATGCTGGGTTAACCATTCTCGAAACCGTTATTGGAGACGTGGTAAAGGAGGGTATTTAGTAAATGTCCAAAGAATTTACAAAACAGCTGCTTTACATGAATGGTCATTGGACTCACGATTTAAATCAGAATTATCGGGAAAGCAAGAATCCTGCAACGAATGAAGCGGTGGGTATGTATGCAATCGCAACTTCAAGCCAGGTAGACCAGGCTGTACAGCATGCTCACCTTGCCTTTAAAAGCTGGAGACGAACACCCGCGCCGGAACGTGCTGTATTTTTATGGAAGGCAGCAGAATTATTTGAACGAAAAAGAGATCAATTAGCCGAAGTTATGACCAAAGAAATGGGGAAAGTTCTGGCGGAAACACGCGGGGAAGTGAATGTCGTCATAGAAACATGCCGCTATATGGCTGGGGAAGGTCGCAGAATGTATGGTGAAACCATTGCTTCCGGCAACAACAATCGAACGATTACGATGAATCGTGAGCCGCTTGGTGTAGTTGCATGTATCACTCCATGGAATTTTCCGGTAGCGCTTGCCGCTTATAAAATTTGTGCTGCTTTAATCAGTGGGAATACGATTGTGTGGAAACCAGCTTCTGAGGTTGCACTCTCAGCAGGTATATTTATGCAAGTCTTTCATGAAATTGGTCTCCCAAATGGGGTTTTAAATCTCATTACAGGGAGCGGCAGTCAGGTGGGAATGCAGCTTGCTGAACATGAAGATGTCAAAGTGATCTCTTTTACAGGCTCTACTGAAGTAGGCTTGCTGCTTTCACAGGTAGGTGCCAAACAATTAAAAAGGGTTTCCCTTGAGCTAGGTGGGAAAAATGCAGCAATTGTTCTACAGGACGCTAATTTAGATTATGCAGCAGAGTGTATTGTTAAAGGTGCATATGGAACAACTGGCCAAAAATGTACGGCGACAAGCCGGGTTATTGTTGAACAATCGATTAAAGTGGATTTATTGAAAAGGGTCGTAAAGTTAACGAAGGAATTGAAAATAGGTAATGGCCTTAATGAAAATATAGATATAGGTCCTTTAGTAAATGAGCAGCAAATGAAGGTGGTTGAGAAATACGTAAGGATAGCTACAGAAGAAGGAGCCTTATTGGAGTGTGGAGGAAAGAAATTAGCGAACGAAGAAGGGTGTTTTTTTGAACCAACTATTTTCAGTGATGTGAAAAAGGAACATACGATTGCTAAAGAAGAAATATTTGGACCTGTTCTTGCCTTTATTGAAGTGGACAGCTATGAAGAGGCGATTGAGGTTAATAATGATACGAAATATGGACTGTCGACATCAATTTTCACAAGCAGTTTGTCTATTGCTAACCGAGCTGCTGCTGAAATTGAAAGTGGATTGGTTTATGTGAATAACGGAACTGCTAATGCTGAAATTGGTGTTGCGTTTGGCGGGATGAAGTATTCAGGGAATGGCCATCGTGAAGTATCCCATCATGCTTTGGATAGTATGACGGAATGGAAATCAGTGTATATGACTTATCTATAGGAGGGATTCCCTTGTGAAACAAATGAGGATTGGAATAGCTTTTTTTTATCATGAATCCCATAGTTTCTCTAGAACTAAGACGACTATTCAGGATTTTAAGAATGAGGGTTATTTTAAAGGGAACCAAATTTTTGACGTTTATACAAATACAAGGACAGAGGTTGGCGGGTTTATTGATGTTCTGAGGAAACTTGAAGAGGTAGAGATAGTCCCCCTTCTTTGTGCAGCAGCTGTTCCTTCGGGTCCGGTAACCTATGAAACATACGAAGAAATTGAAACAGAGCTTATGGGTTTAATGGAAGCGGCAGGAAAGCTTGATGGATTATTGATTGCCCTGCATGGAGCAATGGTCATTGAGGGAATTAATGATGCAGAAGAATATTTACTTTTAAAGATTAGAGCAAAACTTGGGGTAGATATCCCGATTGCAACGACCCTGGATCTACATGCCAATATTAGTCCGGCCATCGTTGGAATTACACCCTATCATTTTGGATTTAAAACCTATCCGCATATTGATATGTATGAGCAAGGAGTAAATGCCGCGAATGCATTAATGAATCATCTTTCGCTTGGTGTAGATTATGTAGCGAGATGTGTTAAAATTCCCATGCTGCTTCCCTCAATCAATATGAAGACAATGGAAGGTCCAATGGCAAAAATGATGAAGCTTGCTCACCGTTATGAAGAGGAAGATGGTATTTTAAACATTTCCGTATTTGGTGGATTTCCATATTCAGATGTACCGAGCGCAGGTGCAAGTGTGATAGTAATTGCTAAAAATCAGTTGTTGGCCGAACGTACTGCCAGTGACTTGGCCAAAATATTTTGGAAACTAAGGGAAGAATTTATCGTCAAATTGCCTGATGTTAAAGAAGCATTTCAGCTTGCGTTAGCAATGAAGAAAAATAAACCAATCGCATTAGCTGATATTTCTGATAATCCGTTGAGCGGTGGCAGTGGAGATACAACGAAGCTTTTGAGAGAATGTATAGAATACAATAGAGAGAAAACGCTTTTTGGAGCATTAACGGATTCTAAGGCAATTGATATATGTAGGAGTGTGGGAGTTGGTGGAACCGTCCAACTGTCACTTGGCGGGAAAATCTATCCTGAGTTTGGATTACCGGTTGATGTGCAAGCAACTGTTATCAGGTTAACTGATGGTGTATTTTATAATAGTGGACCATTTAATAAAGATTTGAAAGTAGATGTTAAGGGTGCTTGTTGGATTCGAGTAGGAAATATAGATATTCTCCTAATTGGAAGACCTATGTCTGCTAATGATCCTGAACTTTTTCGTCATATTGGGATAGAACCAAGTGCGTACAGGTATTTGATATTGAAAGCTAAAAATCATTTCAGGGCAGCTTTTGATCCGTTGATAAGTGAAGTCATTTATGTTGATGCACCGGGCGCGGCCACTAATAACATCGCACAGCTACCCTATAAAAATATCCCGGAACAAACATGGCCCTTAAAAAATATAGAATTTCTAAAGGTAGAAGAGAGGAAAAAATCATGACACAAACGAATTCGATGTATTACATTGAAATACCCGAATCCCTAACGCCTGCACAGCAGAACATGATGATGGAGCTCGAAAAGGATGCATTTCCTGGGTTGGGAGCGGTAGATGAACAAACACTGGTTCCTTTGGCGAGATACGGAAAACTAATCCTTTATAGACAACAGGGGGATGAACGACCAGTTGCGGTTTGTGAATGTATGAGAGATTATAATCAGCCGGATAAAGCTTATATATTTGGCTACTATGTACGGTCAGATCAGCATGGGAAAGGATTGGGGACACAATTTTTACATGAGGTTCTGAGCATTCTGAGGGATGATGGTTTTCATAAAGTCAGTTTAACTGTAAGCGAAGCAAACACGGCTGCTGTTAAATTATATAAAAACATCGGTTTTACTGTAAATGAATTAAGGTATGGTGAATTCGGAGACGGTGAGGATCGGTTGTATATGGAGAAAATTTTATAATCAACAACAGGACGTGTGACTAATCACACGTTTTTTTCGTTGATGATTATTGGCTGCAAAGGGACTATTACAGCCAGTGTGGCTCTTCTTTTTATAAAACAAAACCTTCAAATGAAGATAAAAAGTACCTTGATAAATAGATTGTATTGAAACATAAACAGATGAAAAAAATGAACGTTTTTGGGCATACTAGCAAGTGAAAGAAAAAAGCAAAATAAATTATATTTATATAATATAACTCGGTGATTTCCCTCACGTTTTATCATTAAAATACAATTCAATTGATAAATTTACTGTATCGACAGTAATTATGTTTGATCCTGATTACCGTTTATATAGAGAGTTTTTATTGAGTTTACCTAATGGAAAGAGCGGAAAATTTTAAAGGAATATGATAATAATTATAAATAAGCAATTGACAAATTTCTTTTTAATAATTATTATAATATAGTATTAAACATCACTTAGATGATGATATTGTTTAGGAGGATATACGATATGTCACTTATTAATAAAAAATTAGAGGATTTTACAGTACAGGCTTACCATGATGGAGAGTTTAAAGAAGTAAGTCTTTCAGATGTTCAAGGTAAATGGTCAATCTTTTTCTTCTATCCAGCTGATTTCACTTTTGTGTGCCCAACTGAATTAGCTGACCTGCAAGATAATTATGATGCCCTTAAAGAAATTAACTGCGAAGTGTACTCCGTATCTACGGACTCTCATTTTGTACATAAAGCATGGGCAGACGCTACAGATACAATCGGCAAAATTAAATATCCTATGCTTGCAGATCCGGCGCATGTTCTTTCTCGTCAATTTGAAGTATTAATTGAAGAAGCTGGTCAAGCGCTTCGTGGAACATTCATTGTGAATCCTGAGGGTGAAATTAAAGCATATGAAATTCACGACCTAGGTATTGGCCGTAATGCTGAAGAAGTTGTGCGTAAAGTACAAGCTGCTCAGTTTGTTGCAGAACACGGTGATAAAGTATGTCCAGCAAAATGGACTCCTGGTGAAGAAACACTTGAGCCAAGCCTGGACCTAGTAGGTAAAATATAATTATTAATCATTTGCATTTATCTTTCTTAATGGAAGATGAGTGCAAATTTTATCTTAAGGACTGACAGCTGCTTGTCCAGTTTTTGAATGTTTTTTCTATCAGATGATCAAATGAGGTACTTAAAATGATAAGTACCTTTTTTATTAAAAAGTTTACTAAATTAGGTGAGTATTTTGACAAAAGGAATTTTAGATTTAATTATCATTGGCGGAGGTCCTGCTGGATTGTCAGCGGGTATTTATGCCGGACGTGGAAAATTAAACACTCTTATTATTGAAAAAGGAAATATGGGTGGCCAAGCTGCAACGACAAATGAAATTGTTAACTATCCGGGTGTTCGTAAGACGACTGGACCTTTATTAATAGAAGAAATGAAAAAACAATGTGAAGATTTTGGTGTTAAATTTACCAAAACAGATGTTACGGATGTTGACCTATCCGGAGAAGTTAAAATAATCAAAACGATCAATGGCGAGTATCAGGCAAGATCTGTAATCATTGCAGCAGGTGCAGGTCCTCGTAAACTTGGATTCCCTGGAGAAGCAGAATTCACGGGCCGTGGTGTTGCCTACTGTTCAACATGCGATGGTGAATTCTTCGAAGGATTAGAAGTGTTTGTCATTGGAGCAGGATTTGCCGCAGCTGAAGAAGCGATGTATTTAACCCGTTTTGCCAGCAAGGTTACCATTATTGCTCGTGAACCTGAGTTTACTTGTGCTCCTTCTATCGCAGATAAGGTTTTTGCCAACGAACATATAGAAGTTAAATTTAATACGGAATTGCTTGAGGTTTCAGGGGTGGAGATGGTTCAGCATGCCCGATTTATTAATAATGTAACGAAGGAAGAATGGGAATACACAGCGAAAGAAGAAGATGGCGCATTCGGTGTATTTGTTTTCGTGGGATATCAGCCTAAGACAGAGATCTTTAAAGGTCATGTAGAAATGGATGAACGTGGTTACATTATTACAGATGAAGAAATGAGAACAAATATTAAAGGTGTATATGCTGTTGGAGATCTTCGTCCAAAATCTTTACGTCAAGTTATTACAGCTGTTGCCGATGGGGCGATTGCCGGAACAGACGTACAGAAATATGTTGCTGAAGAAAAAGAGCGTCTTGGCATTGTAGATGAGCCAAAAGAAGAAAAACCGGCAGAGAAAAAAGAATCTGCACCAAAAGAAACAGCTAAAAGTGGTAAGAGCAGCTTACTAAGCGATGCCATCAAAGGACAACTAAAAGGTATTTTTGCCAAAATGGAGAATGATGTAACATTAGTAAGTATTGTGGATGAAAGTATGCCTAAATCTGTAGAATTACGTGATTTCTTGATCGATGTTGCTGAACTTGGCGATAAACTTCATCTGGAAGTTTATCCAAAAGGCGAAAATACTGAAATGGAAACGAAAATCAATGCTGATAAATTCCCGGTTGTTTCGTTGCTTGATCATAAAGGGAATTACAGTGGCGTGAAGTTCCATGGTGTACCGGGAGGACATGAGCTTAATTCCTTTATCTTGGCCATTTATAACCTGGCAGGTCCTGGACAAGCGTTAGATTCCTCAATCAAGCAGTCTATTCAGGCAATCGATAAAAAAGCAAATATTAAGATTATGGTATCTTTATCATGCCACTACTGCCCTGATGTTGTTGTCGGTGCTCAAAGAATTGCAATTGAAAACCCAAATGTCGAAGCAGAAATGATTGATATCAGCAACTTCCAAGATATTAAAAAGAAATATAAAGTAATGAGTGTTCCAGCCATGATTATTAATGATGAACAAGTAGTCTTTGGAGCTAAAAAAATTAATGAAATTGTAGAAGTGTTACAGCAAGCTTAAACAATTAACCCAGCCTTACATCAAGGCTGGGTTTTTGTTTTTCCAGGTTTTTATGATCAAGGTAACAGATGCAATGACTGAAATTGAAAAGATGATTATGCCGGTAATCTCATACAAATGCATGAATAAAAGGAAGGCAACTATTTGAGTGACAGCAATGATTATTCCATAAATTGCGTTCTGTTTTTGATTCTTTTTTATGGCAATGAAGAGCTGGAGTGTAATGAAATTACTCACAACCATAATGGTAATTGCCAACGTATAATCCATTGTGGTAATGTTTGACCCTTTTTCAAACGCGAAAATCGAATAAATCGAAATGGGAAGGGCACAAAGATTTATGCCTAATAAAATTAATACCCATAATATACGATACAAATTTTTTTGCATATATTAGACTCCTTCTTATATTCTATTTTACATTTTGTGCAATATAGAAATGATTATACCCGACTATAAATACTTCAGTTTATATTATTTGAATTCTTAAATAAATAACTAAATAAATGACGCGCAACTTGTAAATCATGGTAAAATCTCCTTGGTGCTTACAAAATTCGAGAACTTTTATCAGTTTATCCATACGAATTTTGGAAAAGGAGATTACAACTTGATAACAATTGAAAAAGCAATCTTATGTGACGCTGAAAAATTAACAGAACTAATGAAGAAAACGTTTGATGAAGAAGCAAAAAGATGGCTTATAGATCAAGAAATAGTGGATTACAATATCCAGCCCCCTGGCTATACTTCAGTTGAAATGACAAAATATATGATCGAAGAATTAGCCTATTACAAAATCATCTTTCACGAGGCTATAGTTGGTGGAGTAATCGTTACGATTACCGGTAAGTCATATGGAAGAATAGATCGTATATACGTTGATCCAGATTTTCAGAATCTCAAAATCGGTTCCAGAGTAATGGAATTAATAGAGGAGAAATTTCCAAGCGTAAGACAATGGGACCTTGAGACATCCAGCAGACAGCTTAATAATCACCATTTTTACGAGAAATTTGAATAAAAGGATCTTTAAGTCGGAAGATGAGTATTGCTACATAAAAAGGAAAGAGAGTTCGACAAAATCTGAAAAATTGGTAGAAAATCATGATATTTCAAATAAGCAATATGAAAATTGCGATATGGCAAATACAGAATGTTACCAAGTTAGCTTAGAAGAGAGTTCTTTTAGTAATAGTAACTTGAGAAGTACTCATTTCAGTAACTGTAATCTTAGTCAGTCAAAATTCCGAAACATAAATTTAAAACACTCCTATTTTGCAGATTTAAACCTATCCTTTTCTAAAATGAGATTAGTTACCCTTGCAGGAATCGAATTTATGGACACAAATCTTGGAGATGACAAAAATCCGATATCCTTTGAAAGATGTGACCTCCAGGAATCAAAGATTAGGAATTGTGACCTAAGTAATCTGGAAATCACGGAAAGTAAGATAACAGGAATGAAAATCAATGGTATTTCAGTGGAAAAATTGTTCGAAGTGTATAACCGAGAGTTGAAAAAGGAAAGTTTCGAATAGGTATATGATCAATTGTTTGAACAAGAATCACATGATCATATAAGGGGAAATTATTTAAATCAAGTAAGGTTAAAACTTAAATAATCACAAAGAAAAAAGAACGAAGATGGTGCGACTATTCACCATTCATCCGTTCTTTTTTGCGTTCTCTTCAAGTTTACTGATTCTTTGTTCGAGTTCTTCTATCCCTAATAGTTTGGATTGTCCATCCAGAAAAATATTGCATATTGACGTTAATAGGAAGCCACCGCCCAAACCAACAAGACACCCTACACCTGGAGACCCAATGGATAGTCCAATTCCAAGGCCAGTTAACAGACTGCCTGGAATAAGGTATTCAGTTAGTGAATGCTGTTTAGCCAACAAATCTCCTCCAATCTTTTTCGAAAGTTTATGTATTCTGGTTAATATTATAACAACTTTAATTTGCAGAATATATACATATTCTTGAAATTAACCTTATTTAACCATTTAGTATCTATAAACTTATTATTCAGCAGGAAACAGTTTTAAAAAAACGCCATGAGGATAGTGGTGAGGTTTCTCGAATAAGTAAAAAGGAGGTGGTTTACATGCTAATACAGCTAAGGTCATAAATTGTCAGATCATAAAATGGACCTTTACTGTCTTCTGATGAGATAACAATACCTTTGTAGCCGTTAGAGGTGAGCATTTCGCGAAGCAAGCTGCCTATTTTAAATTCGGTATCTCTAATAAATAATTTAATGTTTGTTCTGTTATTAACTCCAGATAAATTACGAATTTTATCGAATTGTTTATGGTATATATATGCACTTATCGTTTCGTAAGGTTGTACGAATTCATTGGTAAATGAATCATATAATTTAGCATAGTCCTCATCTTCAATAAATAAGAAGTGTTCCGTATTGACGCGAAACTCTATGATGTTTGGTCCAAACTTTTTAGCCCAATGTTTACGTGTCGTGGCATAAATAGCATCACCATGCTTTTTTCCATGACTGAAAGAGGTCCGTAGTGTAAGGCCTTTATCGAGAATTTTTTCATAATTGGTAGTAGAGGTGCCATGAAATACATCAATCATCTAATCGCCTCCATATTTTTATTAATACCATCATCATAAATGAAAAACGCAAACTTTTCCATCTTAATATGTTGATTAACTGATTAACGAGAGGAGCAGGAATGAGTGAAATTCAATTTATTTGTGTAGATTGCCAGGAGCTATTCATGGAGGAAACGGATAAAAATTGTTGTACATGCGGCGGTCTGTTAATAATCAAAACAAGTAAAAGCATTTTTAAGGATAATTGGATTGTTGGTGAGAACCAGACGATGTGGAAGTACTATCTAGTAGTATCAGTACAAGCAAACAAACGTGCATGGGAGAAGGTATCACTAGGTGAGGGGAATACCGTGCTCGATAAATTGGACTCGGACAATCAGCACATCTACTTAAAATTAGAAAACACTTTACCAAGCCGATCTTATATAGATAGATGCTCAGCATTATTAGTGACTAAGTTACTAGAGAAAAAGATACAAAACATCCTTATAACGGAAGCCACTTGTATGAGTCTTTCTGTTGCTAAATATGCAAAACATGCTCAAATTGCCTGTGAGTTAGCTTTACCTGAAAATACAGCCTGTCAGCTGGTGGATGCACACAGAAATGAAGGAGTCAGAGTAAGCGATTTTGTTTCTGATCAAGAATCTGCTGCAAATAATTTTATTTTACCCGACTTTCACCCCTATATGATTGAGGGAGCAAAAACATATGCATATGAGATATGGGAGCAGTTGGGACACCGTCATCCTGATATCGTTACGTTCTCGGTTGAAACCAGTATGTTAGCAGTAGGTACTTATTATGGATTTAAGGATCTTTTAGAACATCATTTAATAGGAAAACTCCCCAGATTTATCATTGTCGACATTCAATCAACTTCTCTGCCTGTAAAAAGTAAAGCGGTATCTATCCCTCAACCCCTATATAAAGAATTGATAAAAATGATTAAAGAGACAGATGGACACTTACAGACCATTACGAAAACTGAAATCATTCAAGCCAGTAAAGCGCTTTTTATGAGAGGTTATCAGATAGATGAACAAAGTGCAGCAGCCTACGCAGGATGCATGAGATATTATCGAGACTTTTCAATCAAAAATGAATCGATTGTGATACCCCTTAGTAATTTTAGCGAGATAGGAAAATCCAAATAGTTTTTTGGGGTGATAAGATAGTTATGACAAAATCTAACGTTGAGAAGTATATAGCCTCCAAGCTAGAAAGGCTGGAAAAAACACAAAATCAATCAGGTTCATGGACATTCAACTTTGAAGGATCTTCATTAACGGATTGTTTTATGATCTTACTTATACGGACCTTAGGAATAGATGAAGAAGAATTAATGCATCAACTAGTGAAACGGCTGCTGCGCACTCAAAATGATAATGGGTCTTGGAGTATCTATCCGGATGAGAAGGATGGTAATTTATCTGCCACCGTTCAATCTTATACAGCCCTGCTTGTGTCAGGCAAATT
The DNA here is from genome assembly GCF_001685035.1 of Bacillus sp. FJAT-27986. NCBI lineage: Bacteria > Bacillati > Bacillota > Bacilli > Caryophanales > Bacillaceae > Bacillus > Bacillus sp. FJAT-27986. The sequence goes on from NZ_MAYV01000012.1 coordinate 178,532, forward strand.
TACTCGGATGGATGAGGAGATGAAGCGAGCTGAACAATTTATAATTAAGCATGGTGGAGTATCAAAATCTCACTTTATGACTAAAATGATGCTCGCAGTCAATGGAATGTATAATTATCCAAGCTTTTTTAAATTTCCGATGAGTTATTTTATGCTCCCGCCCCATGTACCTTTTAACATGTATCAATGCAGTAACTATGCTAGAGTGCATTTAACTCCTATGACCATCTGCATTAATAAACGATTTATGTATGAACACAAGGGGATAGATAAGAGTTTCCTTGATGGACAAGAAGGTGGATGGTTTAGAGAGGAACGTTTTTTTCAGACAGAACAATTGATTAATCAACTAAAGATCCTCAATTTTTCTCCATCCTCTTGGCAAAAAGCAGGCTATCAATCTGCAGAAAAGCTAATGATTGACCGGATTGAGAAGAATGGGACACTGTATAGTTATAGTTCGGCTACCTGTTATATGATTTATGCTTTACTTGCCTTAGGGTATAAACGAAACTCAGCGATTATTCTTAAGGCGGTGGAAGGAATGAAGAGCTATTTAACGGATACACCTTATGGCCTTCATTTGCAAAATTCACCCTCCCTGGTGTGGGATACAGCTTTATTAAGCTATTCCTTACAAGAAGCGGGGGTTAAGGCAACCCATCCTGTTATCGATCGAGCAAATGCGTATTTGCTGAAAAAACAACAAAGCACGAGAGGGGATTGGACAGTACATGCTCCAGATGTGATTCCTGGGGGATGGGGATTTTCTGACAGCAATCATTATATACCGGATAATGATGATACAAGTGCGGTTTTACGAGCATTAACAAAGCAAAGTAAATTGAACCAACAAGCAAATCTTGCTTGGAAAAAAGGTTTCTCGTATTTGAAGGGCATGCAAAATAAGGATGGAGGATGGGGAGCCTTTGAAAAAGATGCCTATAATTCTTTATTTGCTTATCTACCAATCGAAAATGCAAAGGATGCCATCATTGACGATTCTACCGCAGACCTGACAGGTCGTGTTTTAGAATTCATGGGTAATTATGCTGGATTAACACATGACCATTCCTTTATTAAAAGAGCAGCTGCCTGGCTTCTGAAAGAACAATTATCAGATGGTAGCTGGTATGGAAAATGGGGTGTTTGTTATATTTATGGAACGTGGGCAGCGGTGACTGGACTATGTGCAATCGGAATCAAGCCTGAGCACCCTTCTATCCAAAAAGCAATCAGATGGCTGGAGTCTATCCAGCTGAAAGATGGAGGATGGGGAGAATCCTGTATGAGTGCAGATAAAGAACGTTATATCCCATTGTCCTACAGTACTCCATCCCAGACAGCCTGGGCATTGGATGCTCTCTTAGCAGTTAAGCGGGCAACTTCACCAACCATTCAGAAAGGGGTTAACTTTTTAATAAATGAAGAGTTATACCATCCTAATGCAAACAGGTATCCAACAGGTCTCGGTTTACGGGGTGGTTTTTATATCATTTATGAAAGCTATAATTATATTTTTCCTCTGTTAGCACTGGGTCATTATGAAAAGAAACTGATTACTGACCATACATAGCTACATGGGAATGAGCGCGCTAATCCTAATTTTCTATTTTTTACTTGTTTTATGTTAGAATAGTGGCAAATGAGGAAGAATAGGTGTTGAAACATGAATAAAAGAATAGGTTTTATTGGCTGTGGAAATATGGGAAAAGCGATGGTTGGTTCTTTGATTAACAGTAATCAAAAACTCGCTGATCAATTGTTGGTATCTGTGCGCTCAGAAGAATCAAAAGTTGCTATTTCGGAAAAGTGGCCGATTCATACAACTCTGGATAATAAAGAAGTTGTCCTAAATTCAGATATAATCTTTTTAGCAGTTAATCCAAACCAATATGAAGAAGTTATTAAAGAAATAAGAGAATATGTTACTGATAAGAAGATTCTTATTTCGATTGCTGCCGGAGTTAAAATAAAGCAAATGGATGACTGGATTGGAGCAGAATCAAAATTTATATTGTCTATGCCTAATACTCCTGTCCTGGTGAATGCAGGGATGACGGCTATTTGTCCAAATGACCATGTCACAGGAGAAGAGTTAGAGGAAATCTGCCAGTTATTTAGTGTGTTTGGAGAATATGAAATTCTTAAAGAAGATGATTTCGAAGCGTTTATTGCTTTATGCGGTTCTTCTCCAGCCTATATTTTCGTATTAATTGAAGCAATGGCAGATGCAGCTGTGAAATTAGGGATAGATCGAAAAAAAGCCTATCGAATGGCTGAACAAACCATTATGGGATCGGCAAAACTCGCTTTGGAAACAGGGATTCATCCAGCAGAACTGAAGGATCAAGTTTGCTCCCCAGGTGGTGCAACAATTGCTGCCATCACAGAACTGGAGGCACAAGGATTCAGAAATTCTGTCATTAAAGCGATGGAGGTTTGTGCTGAACAATCAAAGAAAATGAATGATGAAGTTTACTAGAAACGAAAATAATGCAGCATCCATTTTACCTTTTAGGGATATGGATGCTGTTTTTTATGCAGTGATTATTCATGGTGTAGTTAAACCATTCTTTGTCCCGCTTTTTATGAATTACACTCCTATCAATCCGTATTAAATTGAAAAAGATTTACACTCACATGTATATTAACAACTATTTCCATGTTAAAATATTTCTATCCGTTAAGGCCGGGAGAGTGAGTACTATGGATGGAACTTTATTATCTAACAGTATCTATTCGTTGAAAGGAACCGATTTACGAATCATTTATAGTTTATTAACGAATTTAAATCTAAAAGAACTAATCCCATTTAATTTTAACAAAATCATTTCTAGGAAACATAATACTGATTATGTAAACTGCCTTCTTGAAAAAACCGATGAATATTTTCATCTCTCAGATGAGGCATTGCAGGTCAGTTTGTTTCAGGAAATGAATAAAACACTTGAACTAGAAGGTGTTTATTATAGTGAAGCTTTCCATGTGGATAATCAATGTGAAGAAATTGTTGAAAAAGTATATCAAATATATATAAATCAGGAAAAATCATTCCTTCAAAACACGGAACAAATTGAGTTTACAAGGATCCATCACATTATTCACTATCAGCTCAGACAGCTATTTTATGAGGTGGAATATCGCTTTCAAAATCTTTCAGTTGAGGATCAGCAGGATTTTTTAAACACTATATATGAATTTATAATTCAGCTCTCAGAGGATGAAAAATGGATCCTTCTTCAACAATTGCCTGCAAATTATTTGTCAATTGAGGTTTTTAAAGAAATAGAATTATCCACTTTACTTATTCAGGTATCAAATATCAGTCTTCCTTCATTTTTTGATATGTTTACAAAGCTTTTAATGAACTACAATGAAAAGCTTCCAATGAATATCCCATTAATCAATCAAGAAAATATTTCCCCTACGACAAAATTATTAACTTCTCCATATTTTATTACACCCTATGTCCTTGGAGGCAGAGTCCTTCAAATAAACTATCAGCATCATGCCATAAAAAAAAGGCTAATGCCTTTTATCCTAATGCAGATAACTTTAGCGTATTTATGCGATGAAAATTCTGTGTCCAGTCCAGTTTTATTCCTGAATGAATGGAAAAGAAGGGTAGAGGAATACCGTCAATTGGAGTATCATTCTGATTTATTAGAAATGAAACATATCGAAATGAGTTCATCTGTCCATAAATCCCGGCAGCGGATAAACGAATTTGCAAATCAAAAAAAACATATTCAGGAACGATTGAATATCGAAATGTACAAGCTTAAATCAACACTCCTTTTTATGGATATAAATGAGTTGAAGATAAATCAAAGTTTTGAAAAACATCGTACTGAGTACATTCACATCCAAAAAAAATTAAACCAATTAGCTGCATCCAAAAGCAATGAAATATTGGAAACCAGTTTAATCAAACAATTTACTAATAAATTGCTGAATATGTCAGTGACACTTGATCAGCTTGGTAAAGAGAAAAAAGTGGATGAGCTTCTTGAGAGCTTAGTCCGAGATATTTTAGATTCGGATAGTGACTTTAAACGGGCTGATCGAATTGGGATTAAACAAATACAGAAGGAATTAACGGATATTGATTTCATGATTGAAACGGAGAATAAGATTAAAAGTAAATATGAAAAGGAGCTTATCAAACTGAATCAACAATTACAGGAATGCAGCGATAAGGTGAAACAAATTGAGAACGAAAATTACGGGATTAAAGAGGTAGCGCAAAGTATATGAAAAGTCCGTTTCAGCAAAAACGGACTTTTTTTACCCCTAGTTAATAAAGAGGTTCATGATAATTGGTCCTATAATGGAACCAAAAACAGCGCTTAATGTCATGGAGATAGAACTCATGGAAAAGGTTAATTCACCGAATTCAAATGCCTTTGAGGTACCAATTGCATGGGATGCGCTGCCCAAAGCAATCCCTTTACTAACGGGATTTGTTATGTGGAATAGATTTAAAATAAGCGGCCCTAAAATAGCTCCGGTTAGACCTGCTATCATGACAAAAATAGCTGTTAATGCTGGAACCCCGCCTAATTCCTCGGAGATCTGTACAGCAACCGGTGTAGTTAATGATTTTGGCAGTATGGAAACGGCAGTCTCTTCGGCTACACCAGCCAGCTTACTAAATAGAAGTCCGCTAACCATTCCTGCCAATACGCCAAGAAAGACACCTCCTAAAATGACGAATATATGATCTTTCAACATTCTCCATTGTTTATAAAGCGGAAAAGCAAGTGCAACTACTGCAGGACCAAGTAATTGATTAATCCACTCTCCGCCAATCATGTATGTATCATAAGAAATATTAAAAACTGAAAGGATGCAAACAATTAAAATGGTTGTTGTTAAGATCGGCAAAAGAAATGGATTGGAAAATCGGATATAGAGTTTATTCAATAAAAGAAATATGATGACAGTTATAATAATAATCGAAATGGCAATCAGTAATTTCCCCATTTATTTTGATCCTTTCGTTTGTTCACTGAATTTTCGAGAATCTGACTGGTTCCTCCGGATATCAGCAGGGTAAAGATTGTACTAATAAATACGACAAACATAATGATGAAACCTTTAGAGGAGAATAGCTCGGGATACTTTATAACACCGATACAGATTGGAACAAATAACAAAGGCAAGAAAGCAATTAAAAAACCAGCTCCACGATTAATATATTCAACTGGAATTACTTTGAATTTTAAGCAAACTAACAGTAATAATAACCCGATGATACTTGCAGGGATGGGAATGCTAAACAGCTCTTGTATGAATACGCCGATATAATAAAAAAGAAAAAGAACAACGATTTGCGAGCATATGACTAAATGTTTCATGAACGTATTGGCTACTATAGAGTGAAAGTAACCTTCACCTCCAAATTTAAATGATAATTTGATATTACGCTTCCCGTCTGACAAGTCAAATAATTTGCACTTTATGGAAATTACACTGGTACTTCAGCTAGTACTCCTTAATAGCTTTTTGAATCCTGTTAGATGAGGACAAATCAGAGGCTTTGTTGCTCGCTTTTCCAAAAACATTCTATATTGATTTCTCATTAGATTAAGCGGTGATAAGAGGATGATTATATGCATATGAGGAGAGAAGTAATAAGACCCTTTATAAGCTAGAAAAACGTAAGTCATTATCTGTTCAGCTTTGTACCGTTTAAAGTTTTGATTATGAAAACGGAAACAGAAAAATTAGTGAGGATTCTTGTTTGGTTTATTTTACCTCATAAAAAATTAAAAAAAGGTCTTTTAATCTTATCATGCGCATGCTAGTATACTAGTGTAAATGAACGAAACATAGTTTGAACCAAGAAGAAGTTTCAAACATTTATTTTACTCTTGTTTGTGAAATAATGAGCAATAGTAATTATAATTTATTTTTACACGAAATATTAATGATCAGTTTTAGAACAATTTTACCTCCTGCATTTTATTTTACTTTTCTTTGTGAAATAATGAGCAAAATGAAATGTAAATAAAATTTGGGAGTAAGTATATACTACCAGTTAAGAAGCCTTTACTGTTTACAAAAGATTGATGGAAGTATGGAGTGTAAGTGTTTGAACCTGCTTGGCGGTATTTTCGTCATTTATAACTATTATAGTATTTGGAGGTAATTAAATGAGTGCAGAAGCTTTGAAAAAACAAGGCTCACCAAAAGAAAACCCTACTCCTAATGTTCGTCCTTTCGGCATGAGGGACAAAATTGGATATCTATTAGGTGACTTTGGAAACGATTTCTTTTTCTTATTGGTAAGTGCTTACTTAATGGTATTCTATACCGATATTTTTGGCATCAATGCAGCGACAGTTGGTGCGCTCTTCATGGCTGCTCGTTTATGGGACGCAGTAGCAGACGTAACTTGGGGACGTTTTATTGACACTAGAAAACCAACTAAAAATGGTAAATTTAGACCATGGGTACTAAGAATGTCATTCCCATTAGTTTTCTCAGGGGTTTTAATGTTCGTTACGATTCCTGGTATGGGTGATGGTTTCTACTTGGCATGGGCGTTCGTAACATATATCGTTTGGGGTACTTTGTACAGTACAGTTAATATTCCTTACGGGTCTATGGCATCTGTTATGACAGATAATCCAGTTGAACGTACTTCTTTATCTACTTACAGAACAGCTGGTATGATGCTTGCGAGCTTGATCATCAATGCAGTCGGACCAATGATTGTCTTTGTTGATAACAAAATCGATGCAAATCGTATGTTCATGGCTGCTTGTATTTTTGGTGTGTTGGCAATTTCTTGTTACATCGGTTGCTACAAATTAACAACTGAACGTATCGTTCCTGAAACAAATGATGCAGAAAAAATGGATCTTCGTAAAACGCTTAAAGCGATCGGTCAAAACAAACCACTTATTTGGATTTTAACTGCATCTTTATTATTCATGACAAACAGCATGCTTATGGGAGCAGTAAACGTATACCTATTTAAAGATTATTTCACTAGCACTGCAGCGTTAAGTCTTGTTGGTGTTATGACTACAGTTACAGCATTTATAGCAATGCCGTTGGTTAAACCATTAGTTGCTCGTTTCGGTAAAAAAGAAATTGCTTCTATTGGTATGGGATTTGCGGCTATCATTTACTTCGTACTATTCATGCTGAAAGATATTGATGCAATGACATTTGTATGGATTGCAGCACTTGGTATGTTTGGTACAGCATTCTTAAACGTTGTTATTTGGGCGTTTGTAACGGATGTTATTGATTATCATGAGTTCTTAACTGGTTTACGTGAAGATGCAACGATTTATTCAGTTTACTCCTTCGCTCGTAAAGTAGGTCAAGCCGTTGCTGGTGGTCTTGGCGGTTTCTTGATCGCTGCAGTTGGTTACAATGCAGCACTTGAAACACAAACAGAAGGTACGTTAAATGGAATTCATGCACTTGGTACATTAGCACCAGCGTTGTTCTATGCAGTTATTTTCTTAATCCTAATGTTCTTGTACCCATTAAACAAGAAACGTACAGAGCAACTTGCAATTGATATTGCTGAAAGACGTAAAAAATAATTAGTAAAGAGATAGCTCTTAAATGGGCTATCTTTTTTTGTTATTGGGGAATTTGTAAAAAGAAGAAAAGGATGTAAAAGGAAGAGTATTTAATGAATTACGTACATACTTTGAATCTGGTAGAGCATGATAAGTAATGGGCATTTAATGTATGAGTTATGTTCAAATTTAGAAAAATAAATTATTGATATAACTCGTCAAGTATGCTAGTATACAAGCATGCAATAACACGTATACATAGTGTTTATGAAAATTTCAATGCAAATATATGGAGGTATGACGAAATGACTACTTTACCTTTTAAAGTTGATTTAACAGATAAAGTTGCGGTTGTTACAGGCGGCGCTGGAATCCTTTGCGGAGCATTTGTTGATGCTTTGGCTGCATGTGGAGCGAAAGTTGCCATTCTTGACCGCGCTTTAGAAAATGCTGAAAAGAAAGCTGAAGAAGTTCGCCAAAAAGGCGGAATTGCGATTGGTGTTGAAGCAAACGTATTAGATAAAGAAAGCCTAAAAGCTGCACACGCAGTTGTAAAAGAAAAATTAGGACTTTGCGATATCTTAATCAACGGTGCTGGTGGTAACCATCCACTTGGAACTACTACTAAAGAATATTTATTCCCAGAAGATTTGAATGGTCAATTGAAAGATACAATCACTTTCTTCGATTTAGATCCAGAAGGAGTTCAATTCGTATTCAACTTGAATTTCTTAGGTACTTTATTACCTTCTCAAGAATTTGCAAGTGATATGGTAAATCGTAAAGGTGCAACAATCATCAATGTATCTTCTATGAATGCATACACACCATTAACAAAAATTCCTGCTTACAGCGGTGCGAAAGCTGCAGTAAGTAACTTTACACAATGGTTAGCGGTTCACATGTCTAAAGTTGGAATCCGTGTTAATGCAATTGCTCCAGGATTCTTCGTTACAGCACAAAATGAAAAATTGTTGAAAAACGAAGATGGCTCTTACACTGAGCGTTCTGAGAAAATCCTTCGCAATACGCCGATGGATCGTTTTGGTGAAGCGGAAGAGCTTGTTGGAACAATGTTATACCTTGCAAGCCATGAAGCATCCAGCTTTGTTAATGGCGTAATCATCCCAGTTGATGGTGCGTTCTCTGCATATTCTGGTGTTTAATTAGGGCTAAAAAATTGAAAACAAATAGCGATTAATCTATCGCTATTTGTTTTGTTGATATCGACTCGAAAACTGGAGTGTGAATGTTATGTTACCAAAATTTGAAGTATTAAATGAAATGCGCAAAGGCTATGTTGTAGCAGTTGTTCGCGGTAAGACAAAAGAAGAAGCTGTTGAAATTGCTAAACAAGCATATGCAGGCGGTATTCGTTCTTTAGAAATTACATTTACAACACCTGATGCAGGTGACGTTATTGCTGAACTTGCAAGCATGAATGATGACAACATGATCATTGGTGCTGGAACAGTATTAGATGAAGCTACAGCTCGTCTTGCTATTATGAAGGGTGCACGCTATATCGTGAGTCCACACTTTGATAAAAACATTTCATTAATGTGTAATCGTTATTGTGTTCCTTACTTACCAGGTTGCGGATCCGTAACTGAAGTAATGGAGGCTGTTACATACGGTTCTGATGTTATCAAAATGTTCCCTGGAAGCCTTCTTGGCAAATCCTTCATTAAGGATGTACACGGACCACTTCCACATGTTCAAATGATGCCTTCAGGCGGTGTTAGCAAGGATAACTTGGCTGACTGGATCGAAGTTGGTGCATTTGCAGTAGGTATCGGAAGTGCCTTAACGAAGAATGTGAAAGATGGAGATTACAGCTCTGTCCAAGCAGTTGCAAGAGAGTTTATGGACCATTTAGCAACACTTCAAAATAAATAATCAAGACCTGCTACATAAAGGAGGGTAAAGCGGATGAGTTCATTTATACATGAAAACTTTATATTGCAAAATGAAACAGCTGTGAAGTTGTATCATGAATACGCTAAGAATATGCCTATTTATGATTACCACTGCCATTTATCCCCAAAGGATATTGCAGAGAATCGTAAATTTAAAAATATAACTGAACTATGGCTCGAAGGTGACCATTATAAATGGAGAGCAATGAGAGCACATGGGATTCCTGAAAAGTATGTTACTGGTGATGCCGATCCGAAGGAGAAGTTTGAGGCTTGGGCTAAAACTGTTCCATATACAGTTGGAAACGCTTTGTATCACTGGACTCATATTGAGTTAAAAAACTACTTCGGTATTGAAGAATTATTAAACGAACAAACATGGGAAAGCATTTGGAACCGTTGTAATGAATTGTTGCAGCAAGATGATTTTTCTGTTCGCGAACTCATCAAACGCTCAAATGTAAAAGTAATTGGCACGACAGATGATCCGACGGATGATCTTATGTATCATGCGCAAATCGCTGAATTGCCTGATTTCCCAGTGAAGGTTCTTCCTTCATTCCGACCTGACAAAGGATTGGAAATCAATAAAGCTACATTCGTTCCATTCGTGGAGACTCTTGAAAAGGTTGCTGACAAATCATTAGCAACTTATGCGGATTATATTGCGGCTCTATTGGATCGAGTTCAATATTTCCACGAAAAAGGCTGCAGAATTTCTGACCATGGCCTATCAGAGGTTCCATTTGCTGAATTCGATGAAAGCGAATTAGATGGAATTTATCAATCTGGCCGTAGCGGTAAAGCTGTAAGCCTAGAGGATGAAAATAAATTCAAGACAGCCATCATGATTGCTCTTGCAAAGGCCTACACAGAAAGAGGCTGGGCAATGCAGCTTCACTTTGGTGCAATCCGCAATAACAACACAAAAATGTTCAAAAGATTAGGACCTGATGCAGGCTTTGACTCCATCAGTGATCAAGGCGAAGTAGCCGCACCATTAAATGCGCTGCTAGACGCGTTAGAAATCAGGGATTCCCTGCCTAGAACAATTGTGTATAATTTGAATCCTGTTTATAACGAACTGATTGGTACAACGATTCAAAACTTCCAAACAAACGAAGAAGGAATCGCGGGTAAAATCCAATTTGGTTCTGGTTGGTGGTTCAATGACACTAAACCAGGCATGATTCGCCAAATGACAGCTTTAGCTGATCAAGGATTATTAAGTCACTTTGTAGGGATGCTGACAGATTCACGTAGCTTTATCTCTTATAGCAGACATGAATACTTCCGCCGCATTCTATGTAACTTAATAGGTACTTGGGTAGAATCTGGCGAAATTCCAAATGATCCGGCATTGCTGCAAAACTTAATTGAAAACATCTGCTTTAATAACGCTAAGAACTATTTTAATATAGATCTTCAATAATTTTTAGGAGGAAACTTACTATGGAAATGTCATTCCGTTGGTATGGAAAAACTGATAGTATTCCTTTGGAATACATCCGTCAAATTCCAGGTATGAAAGGAATTGTAACAGCTATTTATGATATCCCGGTTGGTGAAGCTTGGCCGATGGATAAAATCGAAGAATTGAAAAAGACTGTAGAAGATGCTGGTATGCACATCTCTGTTATCGAGAGCGTACCGGTTCATGAAGATATCAAAATTGGTTTGCCAACTCGTGACAAATATATCGAGAACTACAAAACGACTTTACGTAACCTTGGTAAAGCTGGTATCCCAGTTGTGTGCTACAACTTCATGCCAATCTTTGACTGGACACGTACAGATTTAGAATACCGTCTTCCAGATGGTTCTACAGCTCTTATCTTCGAAGAAGAAGTAGCTAAGAAAATGGATCCACTAACAGGTGAACTTTCTTTACCAGGTTGGGATTCCAGCTATAAAAAAGAAGACCTGCAACAATTATTTGATCACTACAAAAATGTTGATCATGAAAAACTTTGGGAAAACCTTGAGTATTTCATTAAAGAAATTATTCCAGTTGCAGAAGAAGCTGGCGTAAAAATGGCAATCCACCCAGATGATCCGCCATTTGATATCTTTGGATTACCACGTATCATCACAAACAAAGAAAACCTAGAAAGATTCGTTAACCTATATGACAGCCCATATAACGGTTTAACAATGTGCAGCGGTTCACTTGGTTCTCACCCAAATAACGATTTCCCAGAAATGCTTCGTTACTTTGGTAAGAAAGACCGCGTAAACTTTGTACATGCCCGCAACGTTAAATTAACAGGCGGAATGTCATTCGAAGAAAGTGCTCACCCATCTGAGTATGGTTCTGTTGATATGTATGAAGTGATTAAAGCAATGAAAGACTTCAACTATGAAGGACCAATCCGTCCTGACCACGGTCGTATGATCTGGGGCGAAACTGGTAAGCCTGGTTACGGTTTATATGATCGTGCATTAGGTGCTACTTACCTAATTGGATTATGGGAAGCAGTAAATAAAAATAATCGCTAATGATTAAAATAAGTCGATGCGAATCTTCCAAGTAAGAATTCGTATCGGCTTATTCATATAGAAGGAGAGTATAGAAATGAAGGACAACATCAAAGAATTTGTTAAAACAAAAGACTTTTTAGTATGCGTTGATTCCGATGGTTGCGCAATGGATACGATGGGTGTAAAACACGAAGAAGCATTTGGACCGCGTGCAGTAGATGTATGGGAGCTTCATCACATTAAAGATCGTTTCCTAAAAGTATGGAATGATATCAACCTTTACACAAGAACAAGAGGAATCAACCGCTTTAAAGGGGTTGTCGCTACTTTCGAAGCTTTAGAAAAAGAAGGCATTGAAATGCCTGATATCACTTCTTTCAAAAAATGGGCTGAAACAACGAATGAACTTTCCAATCCATCACTTGAAAGAGCGATTGCTGAAACAAATGATGAGCAATTAAAGAAAGCTTTAGAGTGGAGCCATGCGGTTAATCGTACGATTGAGGAAGAACTGGCTGGAAATGATAAACCTGTTGAAGGTGCTAAAGAAGGCTTAGCAGCTGCTAATAATGTAGCAGATGTAGCGATTGTATCATCAGCAAATGGTGCAGCTGTACTTGATGAATGGACAAGACATGAACTAAACGTACATGTTGATGTCATGCTTGGACAAGAAGCTGGTACTAAAGCTTACTGCATAGAGCAATTAAAAAAATTCGGTTATGAAAACACTCGTGTATTGATGATCGGTGATGCTCCTGGAGATTTATCTGCTGCTGAGGTAAATGACGTTCTTTATTACCCAATTCTTGTTGGTAAAGAGAAATTCTCTTGGGATCGTTTTCAAAACGAAGCTTTGGCTAAATTCTTAGACGGCAGCTTTGCAGGAGAATACCAAGAACAATTGATTAAGGAATTCAACGATAACTTAAAATAAGGTTTGGAGGAAGTCCAGATGATTCAAAAAATTGCTAAAAACATCCCAATGCCAAAGGTTGATCTAAAAGCAAAGCCATATAATCTATCTGATGAAGATATTAAATGGGTTAAAGATACAATCGCTGGAATGACTACAGAAGAGAAGATCGGTCAGTTATTTATTAACCTATTCTTCTTTGGTGATGATAAATTCAGCGGTAATACATTCACAAACAAAGAACTGCTTGAAAAATACCATATCGGCGGGGCTCGTTATATGGGGGCTACATCCGATAAAGTACAAGCACTTATCAACGAACTTCAAAAGGATTCCAAAATTCCATTACTAGTAGCAGCGAACTGTGATGCAGGCGGTAATGGTGCGGTAAACGATGGTACATATGTGGCCTCAGCTGCTATGTGTGAAGCTTCTGGTGATGAACAATTATCCTTTGATGCCGGTTATGTAAGTGGTCGTGAAGCGCATGCGGTTGGTGTTAACTGGAACTTCGACCCATGTGTGGATATCCTAAAAAACTGGAGAAATACAATCGTAAATACTCGTGCTTACGGTACAACTGCTGAACCGGTTATCAAGCACACAAATTCATACATTAAAGGGTTAACAGAAAGTAATGTTGGTGTTTGCATTAAGCACTGGCCTGGTGATGGAACAGAAGAACGCGACCAGCATTTAGTCATGGGCGTAAATGAATTATCTGTAGACGAATGGGAAAAATCCTTCGGTGAAGTATACCGTAATCATATTGAGAACGGTGTACACTCTATTATGGCCGGTCATATTGCTTTGCCAGAATATCAAAAAGCATTAGTACCTGAATTAGAAGACCGTGATATCTTGCCAGCTACGTTAGCGCCAGAATTAATTAATGGTCTCCTAAAAGGCAAATTAGGCTTCAACGGTCTAGTCTTGACTGATGCATCTCATATGCTTGGTATGACAGCAGCGATGAGACGTGAAGAATATGTACCGCAATCCATTGCAGCAGGCTGTGATATGTTCTTGTTCTTCAACGATATTGATGAAGACTACAACTTCATGTTAAATGGTTACAAAAATGGAATCATTACAGAAGAACGACTTCAAGATGCATTAGAAAGAATCCTGGGCTTTAAAGCGACACTAGGCTTGCACAAAGCGCAAAAAGACGGTTCCATCTTCCGCAATGAAGAAGACTTAAAAGTAATTGGCTGTGAAGATCATATCGAGCGTGCTAAACAAGCTGCAGATAAAGGAATTACGCTTGTTAAAAATACATTGGATCAATTGCCAATTCGCCCAGAAACACATAAACGTATTCGTCTGTATTTCTTAGAAGGAGAAAAAGGCGGCATTTATGAAGGCGATGACAAAACTCTTAACTATATTGTGAAAGAGCTTGAAAGCAGAGGCTTTGAAGTAACCGTTAACGAAGGTGACACTCGTGTTAAAGGCCCAACATTAAAATATCGTGAAGAAGTAGATGCAGCTCTTGTATTTGCCAATGTCATCGGTTATGGTGCAGAAAACAACTACCGTATCAGATGGAAAACGGCTATGGCAAACGAGATCCCTTGGTATGTACATGAAGTTCCAACCGTATTCGTATCATTGAACTTCACAACACACTTAACTGATGTGCCAATGGTAAAATGCTATATTAATGCATACAAAGATACTGAAATCACAATTAAAGCGGTTATTGACAAGATCATGGGTGAATCAGAATTCCATGGTACACCAAATGAAAACGTTTGGTGTAATAAGTGGGATACAAGACTGTAATATACGGTCATTGATATATTGAAATTATATTCAGTCCACGAAAAACATGCGGATCTACATGCTTTAAGCATGCGGGTCCGCTTTTTTAATGGTTCATTCTAACTTTAAGATAATAAACTTCAATGAATTAACACTAAAAGTATAATAACTCCGGTAACATTTAAAATTACTTTTTATGAGAGAAAATAACATATGTTTTTATTAATAAGAACTAAACAAACTATGTTCCAAATCTTCATAGTTTTTTTCTAAAAACCCAGCCACCAAGAAAAAATCACAAAACCCACCAAGAAAGAAAAAATTTGATAATATAAGATTAAAAGTGATGTCTAATGTAAGAGGTGAGGGGAATGAACAGAGGATTCTTATTAAAACAAAAAGCATTTTTAAAGCTTTATCTACTGGAGATTGCTTCTCATCCAAGGGACTATGGTTCCATGGTGTTAAATGATTTAAGAGAAAAATTTAAACCATTTGGCTATTCGCCAACCCATACGGAAATTTATAAAACCTATAAAGAATTGTATAAAGCCGGATTCGTAAAAAAAAGAACCGAAATACTCGGCGATCCGCAAGAAAATGTTCAAGAAGTTTTTATTTATTATTTAACGGATAAAGGGAAAGAAGAATTAGAAATTTACCGAAAGTTAATGAAAAAAGAGCTGGAACGTTCAATCGGCATACTGCAGGTTGCTTTAGAGGATCATTTTGGTCCAGTTAAGAAAATATAAGGGTCAGGATTCTAAATAAATAGCAAAATAAAATTAGGTTTCAACAGGCAGACTGATTTGCATAGCAAGTCGGTCTGTTTTGCATGTATAGAATGAATTACACCTTAAGTTTACGTATTTATGATTTAAAGGGATGCAAATGAAAATTTGAAAAAAGATCCCTCCTATTAAAAAAACATAAATAAATCGATTCGAATTAAAATACATATATAGTAATGGGATAAAGATGTTCAATTTAGTTAGCTCCCAAGAATTCGTTTGTTTATAAGTATAAAAAGCACTAATAAACGAAATATTAAGTTGTGATTATTAAAATGGTTTAAGGACAATTTATTCTCACTTGGCAATTGCTTTATTTACTGAGGGGGTGCTAAAGATGATCATACAGGATCACGATTTCACGATGGGCAAGTTAACTTCTTTATTGGTACTCTTACATAACAATGAAGCGGGAGAAATGATAAAGAAGCAGTTAAACATGGAAAATTGCCGGTATACTGTGGGAAGTATAGGATCTATCGACTTGAATAAAGTCATCTCTGTCATTGAAGCAAGTGCAAAAACAAAGGGAATTATAAATTCGGAATCCTACAATGAACGAAATACGTTATATCATACCATTTTAGAGGCAGTACAAGGAGTCGGCAGAGGGACCATTCAAGTAGGTGACTTACTTAAAAAAGTTGATTTAACCTATGGCATAGTAAGAGGTAAAAATAAAAAAATAAGCACGGGCAATGAATGGATTGGTGTTTGCATTTATGGACGGTCTGATTCAGAGGAAAAAGGGATTGAACAGGAAACATTAGGCCTTGGTTTTAATCATTTATAGTCAGCGCTATCTGTCACCCTATTCAGAAGACTTCACCAGGAATAATTTTTCCTAGTGAAGTCTTCTTTTTATATTTTTTATGAATAACATGTTTGATCAAGGCAGGACCATGTGTATGGATGGTTAAAAAAACAGAAACACAATCATTTTATCGGTAATTTAAAGGGAATATCTAACTGTTGTTGAAAAAGTATTATATGCAGTGATTTTAAGTAGCTAATGAATAAAGATTCTAATTGAAAAAATTACACATTAAGTTAAATGGATGGAGGGGATTTTTACTTATCTAATTTGAAATAGAGTGTATCTTGTTTAGGGAATTGAATCTGGGCTTTTTATGTAATTGATCATAAATTAAGGTGTACTTTCACCATCCTATACACCATCCAAACTAGACCGCCAATATAAAGATTTTAGTAAAACTCTACATAATCTTTTCTCAAAAATCAAATAGACAACAGGATTCTATTTATTCCAAAACAGAAATTTGTAGTTGTAAAATCAAAAAATGATAAAAAAATTGGAGGTGGAGAACAAATGAGAAAAGAAAGTGTCAAAGAATTAGCGGAGCAATCCGTTTTGCCGATTATTGTTTCACCAATGTTTATTATTTCTACTCCTGAAATGGTACTTGCAAGCTGTAATGCCGGGGTTATTGGTACTTTTCCAACTTTAAATGCACGAACTGAGGAACAATTGGAGGCATGGTTTCAAGAAATAAAGGATGGACATGTAAGATTACAGAAAGAACATAGAAACAAAAAAATAGCACCCTGGGGAGTAAACTTAATTGTTCATTCTACTAATCATCGTTATGAAAGTGATTTAGCGTTAATAAAGAAATACCAACCACCTATCGTAATTACGTCACTTGGAAAACCGGTAAATGAAGTTAAAATCGTCCATGAATATGGCGGGCTGGTTTTTTCTGATGTTATAAGCATTAAGCATGCAAAAAAAGCAGCTGAGGCCGGAGTAGATGGATTAATTCTTGTTTGCAATGGCGCGGGTGGTCATGGAGGAACGTTGAATCCGTTTGCCTTTATAGCTGAAGTTAAACAATTTTGGAATGGAATTATTATTTTGGCAGGTTGTATATCAAACGGACAAGAAATTCTTGCAGCAAAAGTGCTTGGTGCTGATTTTGTTTATATGGGAACTCGGTTTATCGCTTCTTTGGAAGCGGTTACTAAAGAAGGGTATAAAGAAATGTTAATTGAATCGAATGCCAGCGATATTATTTATACGAATACCTTTAGTGGTGTGAATGCAAATTACCTCACACCAAGTATCAAAAAAGCTGGTTTGGATCCAGCTAACCTACCGGGGAAAAGCGAAATGAATGTGGTTCGTCAACAAAATGAAGCAAAAGCCTGGAAGGATATTTGGTCTGCAGGCCAAGGAGTAGGGTCGATTAAAGATATTCAACCAATAGAGTCTATTATTAAAACTTTGCAGCAGGAATATGAGAAAGCATTAGACATATTACCTTCAACAGCAGCTACTAAGTTATGAATCTAAAAAAAAAGTTATTTGATTTTCAAGGTGAATTTTAAAGGAGGAACCTCTAATGAGAGAAGCGGTTATTGTGGAAGCAGTCAGGACTCCAGTCGGGAAAAGAAAGGGAGTATTTAGTTCAGTTCGTCCGGATGATTTACTTGCAGGAGTTTTACGTAAACTTACCGAGAAAGCTGGTATTTCAAGTGGTCTGGTTGAAGATGTTATTATTGGTTGTGTTTCTCAGGTTGAAGAACAAGCCATAAACATTGCAAGATCAGCTGTACTGATGGCCGATTTCCCAATCCATGTACCTGCCACAACGATTGATCGTCAATGCGGCTCAAGTCAACAGGCGGTTCATTTTGCTGCACAGGCTATTTTAAGCGGTGATATGGATATTGTAATTGCAGGTGGAGTTGAAAGTATGACTCGAGTGCCAATGGGGTCAAATAGGTTACATGCAAAACCAAGTGAAGAACTGTCTTCGCGTTATGAATTAATTAACCAGGGGTTATCTGCAGAGAGAATTGCTGAAAAATGGGGATTTAGCCGAAATCAGCTAGATGAATTTTCAATTAGAAGTCATCAAAAGGCTATCCGGGCACAGGAGGAAGGACGTTTTGAACGAGAAATCATGCCAATAGAAGTAGT
This sequence comes from Bacillus sp. FJAT-27986, assembly GCF_001685035.1. Taxonomy (NCBI): domain Bacteria; kingdom Bacillati; phylum Bacillota; class Bacilli; order Caryophanales; family Bacillaceae; genus Bacillus; species Bacillus sp. FJAT-27986. The sequence continues at coordinate 196,900 of NZ_MAYV01000012.1, forward strand.
TAATGATGACGGGACTAAAACTATAGTCACTCAGGATGAGGGACCGCGTCGTGAATCCTCAATGGAGAAACTGGCCAAACTACCAACCGTCTTCAAAGAAAACGGAGTCATTCATGCGGGTAACGCGAGTCAAATGAGTGATGGTGCTGCAGCGCTTCTTATTATGTCAAAAGAGAAAGCGACCCAATTGGGATTAAAGCCGCGCTTTAAAATTATCTCCAGAACAGTAATAGGCTCTGACCCAACCTTAATGCTTACAGGTCCGATTGAGGCTACTAAAATGGTATTAAAAAAGAGCGGTTTAACCATTAATGATATGGATTTATATGAGGTAAATGAAGCATTCGCACCTGTTCCTTTATGCTGGATGGAGGAGTTTGGAGCTGACCCAGAAAAATTAAATGTTAATGGAGGAGCTATTGCACTTGGTCATCCATTAGGAGCTAGTGGCGCTCGCGTCATGATTACATTAATGCATGAATTAGAACGGATAGAGGGTAGGTATGGTTTACAGGCCATTTGTGAGGGAGCAGGAATGGCGAATGCTACTATTATTGAAAGAATAATAGAATAAAACATTGATTATTTGGAACAAAAGAAGGCATAAATCAGATTTATGCCTTCTACTCAATTCACTAATTTTTATTTTTAATGTTTTATCTGTATTAATCTAAGATTGTTAACCACATGGTTCGGATGTTTCATTCCCACCATTACTGAGCTAATGTTTTGCTCTCCCAAAATGGAGAGTAAATAATCGTCTGGAGTACATTCTCTATCAATTAATTTACCTAAGTTAAATGGAGCGCTGGTCACTGTAGTTAACCCAAATTCCTTCGCGGCATCTAAAACAGTATGAAATTTTTGATTTACTTGTTGATTTCGTCTTGTTTTGGCATAGTGAGTGATTTTGTTATAGGGGAATTGTAGAAATTTGAAATGATGATTTACTCCAACAACTTTTACTAAAGTTTGCATAACTTTCTCCAATGATACATACCCTTTCTCTTTAGGATTACATAATAATCCAACCCAGGATGCAAACCCGTAATAACGAATATTTCCCCTGGATACTTGTTCCTCATAAAATAAAAAAAGTGATTCAAGCTGATGATAAAAAGCTTCTTCTCCTAAAACCACCATTGAGAGTTCGGGATTATGTATATAATGGATGTCAATGGTATTTATTCTGAGATGCTTCTTACTTTGTTCGATTGCGAACTGATAATAGGAAGGAGCCAAAACGTGTCGCTGATTTCCTACGATATGTAAATCGGCTTCTTCAACTATTGCTGCATCTAGGAGTATTTTCTGTAAATAATCTTTAGGTACAAGCCCTGCATCATTATCTCCTGGGATAATTCCGGCTTTTGTAGAAATCACTATTTCCTCGCGATTTATTGTTCCATTATCAATTAAACGAGATAAAACTAAGCCGATGTCACGTTCTGATCTCATTCCTCGATAGTTAATTGCTGTATCTACAAAATTGATACCATTTTTCAATCCATATTCAATCGAAGTTCGATAAAGTCTAGAGTCTGTTTCATCCATACTGCCTAAATGTGTGCCAATGGCGATTGGAGAGACTGAAAAACAAGAAAGTTCTCTTTTTATAACTCCATGCCTATCTAAATATGCAGAAGTAGCTTTTGAAGTTGCAGAACCATTATTCATTAGAATCTCATCTTTATTCAACTTCCCAACCCCATCCTCAGAATATCTTTCTGCGTACTTATTTCTTTATCTTTGAGTAAGAATCCTTCCTAACATTTCAATTTAACCGATAATCCAGCTGAATTCTTATATAATTCAGCCGATTCACTCAATAATTCACCGATACTCCCCAACCTTGTAATAAATAATAGAAGACCCCCAAACCGAATGATTTGAGGATCTTCTCTAATTATCAATTAATCTATCATTTTACTTCCAGTGACTAATGGTAGGTCAGGCTTGGAGGCCCATTCATTCATGGAGCCATCATACACCGCGACATTTTGCACACCTAATTTTTCTAGTATTAAAGCATTCCAGGTAGCAGCGATTCCGCCACCGCAATAGGTGATTACTTTTTTATTGGAATCAAATACACCGATATCCGCAAAGTTATCCTTCAATTCTTCATCAGAAAGAACATTTTTTGTTGTTGAATCAGTATGGCATCCGAAGAATACATTGGCACTGCCGGGTATATGGCCTTTTCTCAGATAACTGTTAGTTTCACCGCGAAAATCCTCTGGAGAGAGACTGTTGATTAGAATAACCGAATCATCATCTATAGATTTTAAAACCTCATCCATTGTAACTAATAAATGATCTCTTCTATAGCTTGTAAACGAAGCTTTTGGATAGGATGTCTGATCAGTAGTAACAGGACGACCTTCTTCAATCCATTTTGGCAAACCTCCATCCAAAATAGCAATATTGTCTAAGCCCTCATATTTAAGCTGCCATCTTAAACGAGATGCCCAATATGGAGCAAAAAATGGAGCCCCAACAACCGCTCCTCGGTCATAGATTACAGTGTAAGTATCCTGATCGCCGATTCCTAATTCTGAAACCTTTTCTATGAAATAATCTCTATCAGGAACAGTGAATGGTAAATCAGAAGCGGAATCAGATAGTTCATTTATTAAATCTGCATACACCGCCCCAGGTATATGTTCATGTTCATATGATTCCTTACCTGATGAGAGTGTGATACTGCCATTTTCTAAGGGTTTCATAAGAGTAGTTACGTCTATTAATCTTAATTTAGGGTCATCAAGTCGGCTTGATAACCATTCTGTAGAAACAATAATAGGAATTGTTTGCATGTATATTTCCTCCTATATAAGTTATTCTGTTAAATATATAATAATTTCTATGTAAATACTATGAATTAGCTTTTTATCTAACATCAGTGACAATTTAATTTAGATCCCAATAACTATCAGGAAAGTCTATAATTATTTGACACTGTTTATGAAAAATTGATATTTGATGCCTTTCTAAAACATTGATACGTAACATACTTATCTCAACGGGAGATTGTCTCATAAGCTGTCAAACAGGGAGTCTTTCCTTCATTTATCTTTCGTAAAAGTATCATTAAAGAAATACATATAAAATGCATTACGTTACAAATACTAGTCCGATAAATAGAATTCTGTACCTGAAAGTTTTTAGGTTTGATTAAGTAGTTTGATAATAAGCGATTCTAGGGTTCATTCGTTGTTTGGATAATCTTATATTGAGATGGTATGTATACTTCGAGAGAAAATATCCATCCACCGCAAGTGATTTACTTATAGTATCGGTGGACAGATAGTTGACTTTTTACCGTCATATTAAGAGATTCGTGGTATTTACATATGTCTAGATAATTAATAATTAGCAACTATAAGCTAATATACTAGATGTAGGGAAAGAGGCAAAAGTAAAAGTAGGAAAAATGATTCCTGTAGTATTACCAAACGGACTTGCTGATAGGACCCACATTAATACATAACGACCATTATTTAAAAGCATAATTGTCCAGCGTCTATCACAGCCCACCCCAAAAGTTGTTCCAGTTCCTGAACCAACCCATGTACCTGATGTTAGAACCTCTTGGCCTTTTGACGGGTTTTGTAGAAGATATTGATACATATTAATCGTATTCTGTGAAGGTGGGGGTGTGCCCCCAGTTGGTGAACCACCTGTGCCGGGCATTCCAGTATTGGTATTCGGCCATCCTGTTGATGTTCCAGGCCATCCTGGAATAGGAAACGGAAGATTGGGAAGCCCGGGGATTTGTCGATCATAATATTCCATTAATATACACTCCTAATTCAATTTTTTATAGGCTAACGACAGTATATTATTTGGTTTGATTAAGGGTGTGGGCAATAATTCTTTAACATTAAATATACAATCATGGAATAGATTGTTTTGTTATAGTTGAATGTTTGCTTTTGATTGGATCGAGAATAAATGGAGTAATCGGTTAGTGTGTTAAACTAGAAGATATCAGTAGGTTTGTTATTATTCTTAAAAGAGCTTTTGTTAAAGATAAATGTTGTTTTTACATTGAGTAGAGTGATTCTTCCATAAATTAATAAATTGGATGACTGATAATGGTATGAAATATACTTGGCGAGTATGAGTCGATTAGGATATATATTTTGTTTATACTGAGGAATGGATGGAGGAAAAAGAATGAAAAAATTATTATCAATGCTTATTTTACCAATGACTATTTTTCTGACGAGTTGTTCGACAATAGAGGAAGTGTCAAATTCTTTAAATTATGTTACGGAGGCTACGGATTACATCGATGAAGTAAATCAATTTGCAAATGAATTACCAACTGTAGCAGAAGCAGCAATAAACGATTTAAATTCAAAAATTCAATTAGAAGAGTTATTAACAGAAATGCAAAATGAATTAGAAGAATTCAATATACTTGAAGCACCGGCTATGTTAGAGGATATCCATAATCAAGTGGTAGAGCATAATATGGAACTAGCAAGTGGTATTGAGTTGTATTTAGAAAATATAGAGGCAGGCACATTAAGTTCAGAATTACTTTCGGAAATTGGTTTATTGGAGGAAATCGCTGTTTATAATGATCTGTTAAGCCAAATTAAGAAATTAAGCGAATAAAATAATATTCTACTGAGGCGCTACAGGATTTAAAATCCTGTAGCCAGTTTTTTATTGTACTACTATCAGTCCGTTGATCCAGGAAGGATTTATGTTTTTTTGTTAAACCTCTTATGGAGATAAAGGGGCACGTTAATGAAAAAGGGTATAGATGATGGATTATCGAATATTTATATTAAATACTAATCTTTCTTAGGGGTGCTATGTTTGAGCAAACAAGATAAAATAGGGGAAATATCGATTATTTTAAAGAGGAAAATAGTAACGGCCGTTGTTAGTAGTTTAATATTTTCCCTTATCTTTTCAATACCAGCGGGTTTTGAAGGGGATTTATTTTATAATTTATATTATATGAATTTTATGATTGTTATTACCTACGGGGTTATGACATCCATATTTAGTGACTGGTTTAGCAGGAAGCTTTCAAAAAAAGGGGTAATTCGTGAAATTGCTTCCTTTTTATTTCATGTTGTTTTCGGATCAATGTTACAAGTTTTTGGTCTTATTTCTGCCATCTCATTCTTTATTGTTGACCGTTTATTAATAAGGGTGAAGATCGGGTGGATGTCAGTTTTTATTGCATTATTAATTGTAGTACTAGCTTTTCTATTTCTGATTAATCGGTAGCTAAAATAAGCGAAGCAAACTTAATGGTTATAGATTCTAATTATTTACTAGTAGCGTAGCTTTGATAAAATTAAAGGAACTGCGATCTGTACTGAAACCCCAGTTAGAGTCCAATCTAACTTCTTGGGTTCACATCAGATCGCAGTTTCTTTTGTTATGGTCTATTGGTTAGCTTAGTGATCATTATTTAAAATGATTAATAAGATTTTTCAAGATTGATTTATCGAAGGCAAATACTTCGGGATTTTTATGATAAAATATTTTAATATAATAACAATATTCAGAACTGTAATGATGGAGGCCTATTCTTTATGGAACAATATCAAATTGTATATAATACCTTAACTAAAATGAATATTCCATTTGAAGTAGTTGAACACCCTCCTGCTTGGACAACAGCTGAAGCAGACAAATATATTGATGGGAAAGAAGGGGTGCGCACTAAAACGCTCTTTCTTACCAACAAAAAAAAGAATGCGTTTTATTTAGTTATAATGGATGGAGCAAAGCGTCTTGATATGGATCATCTTGCTACTATTCTCAATGAAAAACGGATAAGCTTTGGTTCTTCCGAACGGTTAATGGAAAAAATGGGGTTATCTCCTGGTTTTGTTTCTATTTTTGGATTGCTAAACAATGATGAACACGACATAAAAGTCTATTTAGATAAAGAGATGCTCTCAGAAAGATTAATAACGTTCCACCCTAATGACAACACTAAAACTCTATTTATGTCTACAGAAGATATGTATAAATTTATAACTACAATCGGGTATGAGTACACGATAGTTGAACTTTAATAAAACCAACCAAATTTAGTGAATGATTAAACTTAAATAATCGAGTGTGTTTTAAATGCAAAAGCACTAAATAAAAAATTAACATAAATTTGGACTAGTAGGTTGAAGTCAAAAATGTAATCATGCGGTTTAGACGGTAGAGATAGTGAAGTTGGATCAATTAGAAGATATCGATTTAGTTTGAAATTGGACAGTACAGTCCATACGCCGATACAATAATATTTAGGCGGAGGAATATATGGAAGCGGTTAGGAAGGGAATGGACAACCCTCAATCCTGCATATGAAGCTATAGAGAAAGATAACTTTCACAGTACAAACTATGCTTCTATTTCATAAATCCATACTAATATCAACCCTACCTCCATCAACAAAAATGGAGGTTTTTTTATTGACAGTTAATAAGTTGGTAAAGTATGGTCGTTTGGATAGATGCCGGTGCTGACACACTTACTGGCAAGAGGAAACAGATTTATCGAAGTGGTTTTAAAACAAAACGTGAAGCGCTTAATTAAAAAGGCGAAGGTTCCATGCCACTTCATAATCTTAGGCATATTCATGCAAAGATTCTTATTAGGAGGCGAATCGGTTTATGGAATATTAATTTTACTAAAAATAGAAAAAAGGCTCAAACCCTTGATACCATTAGGTTTAAGCCTTCTTGTAAAGTGTGATCCCGACTGGGTTCGAACCAGCGACCCCCACCCTATCAAGAAGAGGGTTAAATAAAGACCTGTCTGTTATCCCTGCGATAATTCATTCTTGACGGTCATGATTTCATCTTCGGTTGCAGGCTGTGCTGGTTTATAATAGCCTCTTTGCTTAGCCAGTAAATAGACTTGATATTGTCTTTGTTCATCTTGATTTCTCATATCTTGAACCTTTTGTCTTAATTCCTGATTTTCTGTCTGTGCAATAATAGACGCATAACCTGTAAGACTACTGTTTAACCCTGATAAATAATCATTAATCATTTCTTTTTCCTGCATGACAAATCCTCCTTTTATAAAAATTTCATTAGGTCTTCTTTATGATTTCTTGCGTCTTGAGCATCTTTTTGTAGCTGTTGTATGATTTCTGGGTCTGTACATTGCTGTGCATAATAATCAAGCTTAGTGGCTAGGGTGCCATGCGAGCCGATCATATGACGCAGGTTCTGAAGTTCTAATTCATTTAAGTTTGGCATATTATCACTCCTCAATAAAAATACACTCCTACTATCTGCTAAAACCACATAAAATATGCATTTCTAAAAGGTTGTTGATCTTATCAGTGAATCACTTCACTTTACTTTTACACGAACAAGTTATCCTACATATATTGACACCATATTAAAATTGTGAATAATTAAAAATAGATAGCAATTAGCACTCGTTATCAATGAGTGCTAATTGCCGAATGATTTTTCTTTACAGAACACGATGGAGGGGAAAAGACGAAAATGGAAAAACAGCAATTTAAAGCAGAATCCAAACGATTATTGGAAATGATGATTAACTCAATTTATTCTCAGCGCGAGGTGTTTTTGCGTGAACTTATTTCAAATGCCAGTGATGCGATTGATAAACTTTACTACAAGGCATTAACAGATGAGTCCTTAACATTTAATAAAGAAAGTTATTACATAAAAGTAAGTGCAGACAAAGAAAATAGAACCTTATCCATCTTGGATACTGGTATTGGGATGACCAAAGAAGAACTTGAAAATAACCTTGGTACGATAGCTAGAAGTGGATCTTTAGCTTTTAAAAGTGAAAATGAATCAAAAGATGGCCATGATATTATCGGACAATTCGGCGTTGGTTTTTATGCAGCGTTTATGGTAGCTGATAAAGTGACAGTAATCAGTAAAGCGCTTGATTCTGATACCGCGTATAAATGGGAATCAGAAGGTACGGAAGGATATACGATTGTTCCATGCGAAAAGGAAACAATCGGTACTGAAATCATTCTTACGATTAAAGAAAATTCAGAGGAAGAAGATTTCGATCAATATTTAGATGAATATAAATTAAAATCCATTATCAAGAAATATTCCGATTTCATTCGCTATCCAATCAAAATGGATACCGTAGAGAAGCACCTAATTGAGGGCAGCGAAGATGAATATGAAAATATTATTGAGGAACAAACCATCAATAGTATGGTTCCGATTTGGAAAAAGAATAAAAGTGAATTAACGGATGAAGATTATGAAAGCTTCTATCATGAAAAGCATTACGGCTTTGATAAGCCGCTTAAACACTTGCATATCAATGTAGACGGAACAATCCGTTATAATGCAATTCTTTACATCCCTGAGAATATTCCTTTCGATTATTACTCCAAGGAGTTTGAAAAAGGGCTGGAGCTGTATTCAAACGGTGTTCTGATCATGGAGAAATGTGCTGATTTACTTCCTGACCATTTCAGCTTTGTGAAAGGGATGGTCGATTCAGAGGATCTATCACTGAATATTTCAAGGGAAATGCTGCAGCATGACCGACAATTAAAGCTTATTGCAAAAAATATTTCGAAAAAAATTAAGAGTGAGCTTCAATCATTATTAAAAAATAACCGTGAGAAATACGATTCATTCTACAAATCCTTCGGCCGTCAAATTAAATTTGGCGTGTATAGTGATTTTGGAGCAAATAAAGAAGCTTTACAGGATCTGCTAATGTTCTACTCTTCCAAAGAGAAGAAATTGGTGACTCTTGATGAGTATGTGTCGAGAATGCCAGAGGATCAAAAATACATTTATTATGCAACCGGTGATTCCTATGAAAGAATAGAAAAGCTTCCTCAAACAGAGCTTGTTCTAGATGAAGGGTATGAAATCCTGTACTTCACTGAAGATATTGATGAGTTCGCCGTTAAAATGATCATGAACTATAAAGAGAAAGAATTTAAATCTGTCTCCAGCGGAGATCTTGGTATTGATCGCAATTCTTCAGACAAGCAAACAGATGAACAAGAAGAAGAAAATACTGAGATATTCAATTATATGAAGGAATTACTTACAAACAAAGTGAAGGATGTCCGGGCTTCCAAACGTTTAAAAACACACCCTGTTTGTTTATCCGCTGATGGAGAAATCACGATTGAAATGGAAAAAATCTTGAATGCTATGCCTGATAATCAAAATGTGAAGGCAGATAAAGTATTGGAAATCAACACAAATCATGAAGTCTTCCAATCTTTAAAAGCAGCTTATGAACAGGATAAATCCAAGCTGGATTTATATACTGAGCTATTGTATAACCAGGCCTTATTAATAGAAGGACTGCCAATCAATGACCCAGTTGAGTTTACAAATAATATTTGTAAAGTAATGGTTTAATCATAACCTTAAAGCATCAGTCTACCCTAGGAGATGGGTAGACTGATGCTTTTATATATATAGCATCTTTTCCAGCTCTATTATATATAGGATATTAGAATAAATTTTTGTTCGTATAAGCACATTGTAGATGTGATGATACAGAAGGACAAGTAGAGGAAGGAGCGTATACAGCAGTTAAGATAACCATCGTATAAATATTCTCTGTACCATTCATTATAGAAGATTAGGCCTTTGCATTTTGGGTGATTTCCATCATTTTCATAATTGTAATTTTCTTTATACAGGAAGGTATGAATAATGCATTTTAATAATCCAAAGAAATTGTATCTAAAAGATAAAGTTAAACTACATAACAAATTCACTGGACTAATTTAATATCTACTGTAATAACTTTATGACTTTCCTCTATTCTATTGCTAGAAGAACTTGGTTTTTTTATTGTAGATATTGAAGGAATCTATTTACAAAAAAATGACAGCGCTTTCTTGTTGAGTGTAAATCACCAAAGGAGGAAAAGTCTTTATGAATAAGACTGCCCATATAATTTCTCATTCTCACTGGGACAGAGAGTGGTATTTACCTTTTGAAAAACATCGTTTTTACTTTATCAAACTCATGAATAGTATCATTGAGCAATTTAAGAAGGATGGTAATACATTTAAATCGTTTCATCTTGACGGCCAGACAATCCTTTTAGAGGACTATTTTGCAGTCCACCCTGAAAATTTTGAAATCGTAAAACAATTGATTGAAGATAAAAAACTTTATATTGGTCCTTGGTACGTGTTGCAGGATGCTTTCTTAACCAGTTCTGAAGCTAATATCAGGAACTTACAGATTGGTTTGTATGATACGGAAGTCTATGGCCATGCTTCAAAAATTGGCTATTTTCCGGATACATTTGGGATTTATGGACAGGCACCTCAAATTCTGAAACAGGCGGGCATTGATACAGCAGCATTTGGGCGTGGTGTTAAGCCTACTGGCTTTAATAATACAGTATCGGATACACCAAACTTTGAATCCCCTTATTCCGAGATTGTTTGGAAATCGCCAGACGGTTCTAGTGTTTTAGGTATTCTTTTTGCGAATTGGTATTCGAATGGGAATGAAATTCCAGTTGATGAGGAAGAAGCAAAGGTATTTTGGGATAAAAAAATCCAGGATGCAGAGAAATATGCCTCGACAAATCAATTATTATTCATGAACGGCTGCGACCATCAGCCATTGCAAAAAACAATACCGCAAGCAATTGAAACAGCCGGTGCACTATATCCAGATTATACATTTAAACACTCCAGCTTTGCTGAATATATACAAGCATTAAAAGTCTCACTTCCCAATAACCTGCAAATCATTGAAGGTGAGCTTCGTAACCAGCGAACAGATGGCTGGTCTACCCTTGTCAACACGGCATCAAGACGTATTTATTTAAAGCAATGGAATACGAGGTGTCAAATATTGCTGGAAAAAGTCGTGGAACCACTTGCAGCTATTAACCTTTTGGCCGGAGGGGATTACCCGAGAGAATATATCCGTTTTATGTGGAAAACACTGATGAAGAATCACCCACATGATAGCATTTGTGGCTGCAGTGTAGATGAAGTCCATCGTGAAATGGTCACACGTTTTGAAACAGTTTCGCAGATGGGAGATGTATTTGTTAAGGAACTTGCTGCTGAGATTGCTGAAAGAATTGATACATCTGAAACACCGGATGGCGGGATCCCACTCCTTGTAATTAATACAACCGGTTGGGAGAAAAATGAAGTAGTCATAAAAGAAATCGATCTGGATAAAATATTTTTTCTCAAATGGATTTTAAAGAAATACCAAATTATCTTAAGGAAAGAGAATTACCTTATTATAAACTCGTAGATAATCAAGGAAAGGCAATAGATTATTACCTTGAAAAACCTGTTATTGAATTTGGATATGATTTACCAGACGATCAATTTCGACAGCCGTTTTTTGCTAAACGGGCTAAGCTATCATTCTTCGCTGCAGGAATTCCTTCATTTGGCTATAAAACGTTCTACCTTTTACCAGAAAAGGTTCCAGCACATCTAGCTGAAACAAGAGAAACTGAGAATGATAGATTTGAAATGGAAAATGAGTATGTTCATTTACATTTTCATGGAGATGGAAGCTTTGATTTAATGAATAAACTAACGGAAGAAGTATTTCATCATCTTGGTATATATGAAGACACTGGTGATATTGGAAACGAATATATGTTTAAGGAAACAGAGGGGCATGCCTCCATCAATACAAAGGGGATAGCAGCCGAATTTTCATGGTTGGAACAAAGTAAACTCAAAACTGTACTCCAGTATACTCATACGTTATCAATTCCAGCATGTGCGGATGAGCGATTAGCCTTAGAAAGGAACCAATTAGTTTGGCATAAAGAACGGGAGGCAGGTAGATCTGATGAAATGACAACAATTACTTTACGAACTGTTGTCACACTGGCAAAAGGAATGAAAGGTCCGGTTTTTACGCTGACCATTGATAATCAAGCAACAGACCATCGTCTCCGTGTGCTTTTCCCAACTGGTTTAAAGACAGAAACTCACAAAGCAGATAGTATATTTGAAATTGTTACTCGTCCCAATAAACCAGAAAAAGAATGGGATAATCCTAGCTTTTGTCACCATCAGCAGCGATTTAGCAGTATAGCAGATGAGCAAATGGGCTTAACCGTGGCAACCCATGGTCTTCAAGAATATGAAATCCTGCCAGAAGACGGTACGATCGCAATTACTGTTCTCCGTTCGGTAGCTGAGCTCGGAGACTGGGGATATTTTTCGACACCTGAAGCACAATGCTTAGGAATCCAGACAGCAGAGTGGCAAGTACTGTCACATGAAAAAGATGTGATTAAATCACAAGCTTTTGTTGATGCTTACCAATTTAAAGTACCTCTTGTTATTGTTCAACCAACTATACATAAAGGTACAAGGCCACCAATACATCAATTTGTACAATCTGAAGACAAGGGACTAGCATGGTCCTCTATGAAAGTAGCGGAAGATCGTGATGATATCATGATTCGCTGGTTTAATCCTGGTGAAAAGAATGCGATACTAAAAGCATCTATCAAAGATTATCAATCGTACAAGAGTAATATCTTGGAAGATTCAACAACTTTGACAGAAAATCAATATGAAGCAGGAAATGCAGAAATCATTACACTTGGATTTAAAAGAAAAGGATAGGGTGTGAATTGATGATAACTATTCCTAAATCAATGCAGAGACTTATCAAACATGTAAATGACTTTTTTCCGGAAGACGCAAAATTACAAAGAATGTTTGAGCAATGTTTTGTTAATACGTTTACAACGACTTTAAAAAAACAGGAAGATGGCAAAACCTTCGTAATTACCGGTGATATTCCGGCAATGTGGCTCCGCGATTCAGCTGCACAAGTAAGGCCCTATTTACTGGCAGCAGAAGAAGATGAAGAATTAGCGGATTTAATCGAAGGAGTAATTCGCCAACAGTTTTCTTTTATACTTCATGATCCGTATGCTAATGCTTTTAATGAAAGTGCCAACGGCAAAGGTTATCAAACCGACATAACAACGATGACCCCACATATTTGGGAACGAAAATATGAAATTGATTCTTTGTGCTATCCAATCCAACTGGCTTACCTATTTTGGAAGTCTACAGGACGTACTGCGTTTTTACAAGAATCGTTCCAGGATGTTATGAAAACAATTCTTCATGTATGGAGAACGGAGCAGGATCATGAAAATCATTCACCATACCGGTTTGAACGTGCAGAAGTTCGTCAGTCCGACACATTAATACGTCATGGAAAAGGAGGACATGTTGTACCGACCGGAATGACATGGAGTGCCTTCCGTCCAAGTGATGACGCTTGTACATACGGGTATTTAGTGCCCTCTAATATGTTTGCAGTGGTAGTACTTGAATATGCAGCTGAAATCAGCAATCAAGTATTGAACCTACCAATATTAAGCAAAGAATGTCTGAATCTTCGCAATGAAATAAAACAAGGAATCGAAACTTTTGCCAAGTTCTCTCACCCAATTAACGGTGACATGTATGTATATGAAACGGATGGTGAGGGCAGGGTCAATTTAATGGATGATGCGAATGTTCCAAGCCTGCTGGCTGCTCCTTATTTAGGATACATGCCATATGAAGATCAAGTATATGCGAATACACGCCAATTTATATTAAGTAGGGATAATCCATATTATTATGAAGGGAAATTTGCAAATGGAATCGGAAGTCCACATACACCTGATCATTATATCTGGCATATTGCACTTGCAATTCAAGGAATGACGACAACGGTTGAAGGCGAAAAACAAATGATACTAGACTATTTTAAAACAACTGATGGCGGAACGGCGTATATGCATGAGGGCTTTAACGCCGATTGCCCAGAAGAATTTACAAGAGATTGGTTTGCTTGGGCTAACACAATGTTTAGTGAATTTGTATTAAGTTTAACGGGGAAAGCGGTAAAAGGAAGCCCGCTTTATCACCAATTGATTAAAAATCAATAAGTATCTTGAAGGAGAATTTTCATTTGAGGGGATGAAGCAATGAAAAAAGTGCCATGGATCATTGGTGTTTGTGAGTGGATTTGGAGAGTGATTTTAGTCAATTGGTGTTGGTTTGCGTTTACTATCCTTGGATTAGGCATATTCGGATTTTTCCCTGCGTCGGTGGCTTTATTTACGATATTAAGAAAATGGATTAGAAACGAAACGGATGTACCTGTTTTAAAAACATTTAAGCAGATTTATTTTCAAGAATGGAGAAGAAGTAATGTAAATGGCTTGATTTTCTATGGCATCGGACTTTTCCTGTTTATTGATATTCGAATAGTTGACCAAGTGATGACAGGCTTTTTGGCTAGTTTTCTTTCTATCTTCTTATACATTCTTGTATGCGTGTTATTTTTAGCGATTGGGTACTTTTTTGCAATCTATGCTCATTATGAACTACCAAATAGGGATTACATTAAACAGTCATTTCTGTTTGTAGCGACCAGCTTGCCTTCTACTATACTCATTTTGATTGGCCTTATCCTGATTGGCTATATGATTAATGAGTATCCAGGTCTTATTCTATTTGTGTCTGCAGTTGCGCCTGCCTTTTGGATGATGAGAATCTGTCTTAGCCGATTTACAGCTTTAGATAGTCAAGTAAGTAGCAATAAAGGTTACTAAAAACAATCTTTAAGGAGGAGTTTATTTTGAAATTGCATATTAAGGGAGATGTAAATTCAGTACAAAATGGTATAGAGATTCTGTCTAAGCATCTAAATATAGAGCTTTCCACGGAAGGGCATCCCATTCAGGTGAAAAATGAAAGTGGACAGCTTAGGGTTGCTAATCAAAACGGTAGCGGGGAAATTAGCTATGATCAGCCGGTACATTTTTTTCGTGCTTTAGGTTTGTGGATTGAGAATTATCAGAAAAACCATGAATTTGATATATCAGAAGACCCGAATTTTGAAATGAGTGGTGTAATGCTTGATGCCTCAAGGAATGCCGTCCCAACAGTTACTGAATTGGAAAAGCTGCTGCAAAAAATGGCAATTATGGGACTTAACACATTGATGCTTTACACAGAGGACACTTATGAAGTTAAGGAGCATCCTTATTTTGGTTATATGCGAGGACGATACACAATTGAAGAGCTAAAAGCATGTGATAATTATGCCAATAAACTTGGAATTGAAATGATTCCATGTATCCAAACATTAGGGCATTTACGGGAAGCGCTGAAGTGGAACTATGCTTCTGAATTTAGAGATACCGATGATATCCTATTGGTGGATGAGCCGAAGACCTATGAATTTTTGGAGAACTGTATTAAAGCCGTTTCTGAAGCTTTCCATACGAAACGTATTCATATTGGAATGGATGAAACTTTCCAGTTAGGACTTGGAAGGTATTTGGAAAACCACGGTTATGTGAATCATATTGAAATTATGAACCGCCACATACAAAAGGTTGTAGCAATTACCGAAAAGTATGGCTATAAACCAATGATATGGAGTGATATGTATTTCCCTCTATTCTCCAAGGATAGTAAATACCATGATGAAAAAGGTCATATTAGCGAAGAAATTTTAGGTGGAATTCCGGATGTAGACCTTGTCTATTGGAATTATTATCGTAAAGAGCAGGAGGTATATGAAGAATATATCCAACATCATAAAGATCTAGGTCGCCTACCAATTTTCGCTGGCGGTGCATGGACATGGAATGGAATTGCACCGAATTACGGAAAAGCAATTGCTACTACTGAAGCAGCTATGGCCGCATGTAAAAAAGAAGGAGTTAAGGAAGTCTTTGTTACACTCTGGGGTGATAATGGAGCAGAGACACCTTTCTCAACGGCTTATCCGATCCTTCAATTATTTGCTGAACATACCTATCACCAAGTAGTAACGAATGAACAAGTCGGCGACCGCTTTGCATTTTGCTGTCAAGGACACTTTGAAGATTTTATGATTTTGAAACACTTGGATGAAACGCCAGGAGTCATGGAGAATAATATGAACACATCCATGACTTCGAAGATATTATTGTATCAAGATATTTTAATCGGTCTCTATGATGAGAATGTTCGAGGTTTAGGGCTTGGCGAACATTATAATAAGCTAGTTTATGAGATTGAAAAGGCTAAACTTCATAATCCTGATTGGGAGCATTTATTCGACTTTTATGGGCAGCTGGCTAGAGTGTTGAGTGTGAAGGCGGAAATAGGCCTTCAGTTAAAGGAGCTTTATGACAAAAAGGATGTTGAACAGATCCGTTCATTCTTACCTAAACTCGATTGGATTCAAACTAACGTGGACCTGCTCCGTCAAAAACATCGTGATATTTGGTTTACAGCCTATAAACCATTCGGTTGGGAAGTTATTGATATCCGCTATGGGGGGGTTATTACAAGAATTGACACCATAAAATATCGTCTCAATGAGTGGCTTGATGGAAGAATTGATCAAATTAATGAATTAGATGAAAAACGACTGCTTCACGATGGACCTTGGGAGATTGTAGATGGATTAGTAGGTGGGAATATATATCATCGAATTGTCACTGCTGGTAATTTTTCAATCTAAAACATAGGAGTGAAAACATGTTTTTAACCGAAAGAAAGTTTGAAGCACGTATTCAAGAACTAGGGGAGTATCGTTACCGTGACTGCTATGATATTCCTCAATTTAACACCTGCAGTGACAATGGTAGGATTGGTGCCTTTCCACCATTGGAATACGATGAACATCATCAAATGAGGTTAGGCAACTATTGGAAGGGACGAGATCGTTACATGTGGATACATGCTAATGTCGATAGCCACCTCCCATATAATAATAAACAAATTGTCGGACTATTTTCTTTTGGGAAAACAGGAGGAGGAAATAACTCTGGTTTTGAGTCCTTATTATTTATTAATGGAAAGCCCGTACAAGGAGTAGATTCCAATCATGAAGAAGTTCTTTTCGACCAAGAGACGTCGCAAGGATCCATACGATTAGATTTTCGATTATGGTCCGGCTTTGAAGGCGGAGGCCCTCCTGTTGAAAATGAATTTAAACTCCAAACCGCGAAGATTGGCTGGCTGGATACTCGTATTGATGATTTATACTATACCCTTTTAGCTTCTTATGAGGTATTAAAAGAAAGCATGGAAGCAGATTCTCATTATTCGTTTTTAAAGAAAATGATTCAGGACGCTTTATTCCGAATTAATTGGACTGATCCAGGAAGCATTGAATTCTATGAATCATGTTATGAAGCGGAGACCGATATAAAAGAAACGCTTAGATCAGTTGATAAAAATTCAGATATTACGATACATGCAGTCGGCCATACACATATCGACGTTGCCTGGCTTTGGCGGTTAAGAAATACGAGGGAGAAAGCAGCCCGATCCTTTTCAACGGTACTAAATCTAATGAATCGGTTTCCAGAATATCACTTCTTGCAAACACAACCGCAGCTCTATGATTATATTAAAGCTGACTATCCTGAAATATACGAGCAAATAAAAGAGAGAATTGCAGAAGGTCATTGGGAAGCAGGAGGAGCGATGTGGCTGGAAGCCGACTGTAATATCCCTAGTGGTGAGTCGCTTGTCCGTCAAATTCTTTATGGGAAGAATTTTTTTAAGGAAGAGTTCGGCATCGATTGTGACTATCTCTGGTTACCGGATGTGTTTGGCTATAGCTGGGCGTTGCCGCAGATATTAAAAAAATCTGGGATCAAAACGATGATGACCACTAAGATTAGTTGGAATCAGTATAACCGTATGCCGCATGATACATTTTTTTGGAAGGGGATTGATGGGTCAGAGATATTAACTCATTTTATCACTACACCTGAACCTTGGAACGAGCCGGACTCGTGGTTCTATACATATAACGGCTACATTACAGCGAAAACAGTAAAAGGGATTTGGGAAGCTTATCGCGATAAGGATTTATCCAAGGATCTTCTACTATCATACGGGTACGGTGACGGTGGGGGTGGCGTTAATCGCCATATGCTTGAAATGCGCCGCAGATTCGATCAGCTGCCGGGAATGCCGAATGTGAAAACATCCGGGGCAGGAGAATTTTTTGAAAAACTGCACGAAAATGTAGAAAAGTCCGATGGTTATATTCATAAATGGGACGGCGAACTATACCTTGAATATCACCGTGGAACTTATACTAGCCAGGCATTTATGAAAAAGATGAATCGCCGACTGGAGCTCTTATACCGAAGGGCAGAATTCCTATCCTCTTGGCTATCTGAAAAGGGAGAATGGCTAGGAATTGACCGTCTTAAGGATGGTTGGAAGATTATACTAAGAAATCAATTTCATGATATAATCCCTGGTTCCTCGATACATGAAGTATATGAAGATGCGAGGGAAGAATACGCTGAAGCACTACAGATTGTTCAACAAGTGGAAGCAAACATTATTAGTAAGAACGTTGAAGAGAAAGGACATTCTGCGATTTTATTTAATTCTACTCATTGTAAGGATAAAAGGAATGTATTCGTGTCTCAATTCGCACAATTTAACGCTGGGGTTTGGATAGATAGAGAAGGACATGAGTTAAACCATCAAAAGAGTGAGAATGGGTGGTTAATTGAAGTGAAAAACCTACCTTCTTTTGGTGTAGCTGTCTTAAATTTTGAGCCAGATGAAATAATTCCAGCAGCTTCTAATTTTATTTATCATAATAGAAAATTAGAAACGGCATTCTACCAAGTTGAATGGAATGAGTATGGTCAGATGATCAAAATTTACGATAAAGAAACAAATCGTAATATTTTAGCAGATGGTCAAAATGGAAATGTGTTGCAAATCTTTGAAGATAAGCCTCTTGCACACGATGCTTGGGATATTGATCTATTCTATCAAGAAAAAATGGAAGAAATTCGTGATATTAGTACATTTAAAGTGGAGGAAAATGGTGAGCTTTTCTTTAGCCTTCTTGTTACTTGGAAGTATCATCATTCGTCCATTACTCAACGAATCAGATTTTATCATAATGATCGACGGATTGATTTTATAACTGATGTTGATTGGCATGAAAAAAGGAAGTTGCTCAAAGCATCGTTCTCTGTTGATATTCGGTCTACAGAAGCTACTTATGATATTCAATATGGTAATGTAAAGCGTCCTACGCATTGGAATACCAGTTGGGATATGGCAAGGTTTGAAACTGTCGGTCATCAGTGGGCCGACCTATCAGAACCAGATTTTGGAGTCAGTTTGCTAAATGATTCAAAATACGGGTATGACATCAAGGAGAACGTGATGCGTTTAACTTTATTAAAATCGGCAATTCATCCAGATCCTCAAGCTGATCAGGGGCAACATTCCTTTACTTATTCTCTTTATCCGCATATAGGAGATTGGAGAATAGCGAAAACAGTGGAAAAAGCTTGGGATTTAAATGCACCGGTTTTATCTACAGAAGGAAAATGGACGAGAGAGGAATCTTTCTTAGAAACTGATTCGGACCATATTTGGATAGATGCTATTAAGCCTGCTCACGATGGAAAAGGGATTATCGTTCGGATTCATGAATATGAGGGGCGCAGGGGTACGGTATCATTGAATTTCCACACAGATAACTCATCATGGATTGAGACGAATTTAATGGAAGAACCTATCGGTACAGAATCATCTGCACCGATTAAGATGGAAATTTGGCCTTATGAAATAAAAACAATCAGAATAACATAATCAGAAAAATGAACGGTTTGATCATTCTTTCCGTTCATTTTTGTATTTATAAAGCCAATTCGCTTTTACTATTTGGCTTAAGCAACTACATCAATAACTTCAAGTTTTAGGTAAACTTACATTGTTTAAAAATTTATTAAATTACGTAAAAGTTGTTTAGTAAAAAAAAAAAAGTAAAATAGCATGAAAATTACTATCTTAAAATTATGCCTCGTTAACCTAGTTGTAGGTTAAGCCTTAAAAATTACTGGAAGATATTGTTTTATGTCTTTTAGTGATTTATCTTTTAATCGATTTTGTTATTCTTTGTGGTTATATAAAAAGTACTAAAAATATTTTGTTTCTAAGTTTTTTCCAGTTAATCCTAAATTAGTCAACTATAAATTAAGCTCTATTCCCTATAAAATATAGTTATGAAAGTGCTTACATAGTTTGAAGGGAGGTAAAAACACTTGAAAAGATTTGCACGTGATCTATATAAAAATCGAGTCTGGCTTCTAATGGTCCTGCCTGGAACCATTTGGTTATTGGTATTCTCCTATTTACCTATGTTTGGACAAGTATTAGCTTTTAAGAAATTTCGAATCCATCCAGACGGTTTTTTTGCAAGCGTTATCAATAGTGAATGGGTAGGTTGGGATAACTTTAAATATTTGTTCAGTACAAATGATGCATGGATTATAACAAGAAATACTCTCTTATATAATATTATCTTTATTGTTGTTGGGCTTATTGCTGCTGTGGGAATAGCCATTTTGCTTAATGAGCTAGTGAATAAAAAGCAATCAAAAATTTATCAAACTTCTATCCTTTTCCCACATTTTATTTCCTGGGTTATTGGCAGCTATTTTGTTTTTACTTTCTTAAGTACTGATCATGGCCTAATGAATCATGTACTCAGTTGGTTCAATATTGATCCCATTTCATGGTATAGCGAGTCAAAATATTGGCCATTTATTCTAGTATTTATGAGCTTGTGGAAAGGTATAGGTTACGGCAGTATCGTATATTTAGCATCTATAGTTGGAATTGACCGAACATATTACGAGGCAGCAATGATTGATGGTGCTTCAAAATGGAAGCAAATAAAACATGTTACTTTACCAATGCTTAAGCCATTAATGATTATTTTAACCATTATGAATATCGGAAAGATCTTTAACTCGGACTTCGGATTGTTCTATCAGGTACCAAGAGATTCCGGAGCATTGTATTCGGTTACAAATGTTATTGATACATTCGTATACCGAGGTCTTATGAATCTTGGGGATATCGGTATGAGTACAGCAGCCGGTCTTTATCAGTCCGTTGTAGGTTTTACCCTTGTCATGATTACGAATTACATAGTCAGAAAAATTGATGAGGAAAGTGCATTGTTTTAAAGTTTTTTTCTTCGGAAAGGAGGGAGAGTCGCTCAAGCGGCTAACTTTATGGCTAAACTAGAGCAAGATCCAGCACCGGTTGTCGTTTCACAATCGATGGGAGAGCTAAGAGGGGATAAGAAAAGGAAAAAGTATCGAGACCCCCAGCAAATCTCCCCTGTCGTAAACATAATTATCAGTGTGTTTCTGGCAATATTAGCATTCATGTGTGTATTTCCATTTATCTATGTCATCATAATTTCTTTTACAAGCGAAGAAAGTATTGTAAGAAATGGATTTCAGCTATTTCCAAAAGAGTGGAGTACTGATGCATATCTTTATTTATGGAGTATGAAGGAACGATTATTCCGTTCTTATGGCGTTACCATTCTTGTTACTATCCTCGGGACCATTATAAGTGTGTTAATGATTACCTTTTATGCTTACGCTATTTCAAGACCGCAATTTAAATATCGGAAATTCTTTACTTTCCTAGCCTTTTTCACAATGCTTTTCAGCGGCGGTCTAGTACCGACTTATATAATTGTTACTCAATTTTTAGGATTGAAAAATACAATTTGGGCATTAATTTTACCGCTTGCATTGAATGCTTTCTATATCATCATAATGAGGACATTTTTCCTGAAATCAGTTTCCGAATCAATATTAGAATCAGCGCGAATTGATGGAGCTAGTGAATGGAGGATTTTTTTCCAAATCATCTTTCCACTGTCATTACCGGGTATTGCCACAATTGCATTGTTTAGCACATTAGGTTATTGGAATGACTGGTTTACGGCTTTGTTGTATATAGATAATCCGAATTTAGTGCCGTTACAAGCATTACTAATGAAAATAGAAGCAAACCTTGAATTTATGAGGCAAAATTTAGATGTTGGCTCAATACAACAAAGTTTATTTGATACGATTCCACAAGAGTCAGCTAAAATGGCAATGGTTGTTATCGCCACGTTACCAATAGCAGTTTCATACCCGTTCTTCCAAAAGTACTTCATCAGCGGACTAACTATTGGCGGCGTTAAAGAATAATATAGAAAGAGGAGAGAGGTATGAAGAAAAAATTTGTGATTCTATTAGCACTAGTTCTATCGATTGGAACAATCCTATCTGCATGCACCAGCAAAGAAAGCTCAAATGAGGAAAACGGCGGAAAAGATGGAGACCCATACGAAATTAAATGGTACACCATCGGAACACCTCAAAAGGATACGGATAAAGTATTCGATGAGGTAAATAAGTACCTAAAGGAGAAAATAAATGCCACTGTGAAAATGACTCAAATTGATTGGGGTGATTGGGCTCAAAAATCGCAAGTTATGATCAATTCAGGTGAACAATTTGACATCATTTTTACAAACGGAACCGATTATGTTCAAAATTCCCAAAAGGGTGCATTTATGGCTCTTGATGATATGTTGAATAATGAAGGAAAAGAGATGAAAGAGGTTATTGATCCTCAGTTTTTAGAAGGTATCAAGATTGATGGTAAAATTTACGGTATTCCTGCTAATAAAGAGGTAGCAAGACAAACGGTTTATACGTTTAATAAACGACTTGTAGACCAATACAACTTCGATATTTCTAAAGTGGGTTCTTTAGAAGATTTAGAGCCAATGCTGAAAACTATTAAGGAAAAAGAATCTGGTGTTACACCAATGGCTACATTTAAAGCATTTTTACGCTATGACTATGTCTTTAATGGTGAAATGCCCTTTGCATTCCCATTTGAAGGGGAAACAGATCAAGTGATTAATCCATTTGATACAGATGAAGCTATGAATATGTTTAAAACGATGCATAAATATTATAAAGCTGGCTATCTAAAAGAAGATGCTGCTACAAGTAAAGACACATGGCCAATGGATGTGGAAAATTGGTTTGTACGTATGGGTGGATCACAGCCATATGCTGATTTACTTTGGTCCCGTTCAGCTAAATACGAGGTTGTGTCTGCACCTGCTGAACCGCCAACCATTGTAAATGACTCTGTTTCTGGTTCAATTCAGGCCATTTCGGCTACATCTAAAAATCCTAAAAAAGCAATGGAATTCCTAAATTTGCTTAATACAGATTCCTATCTTCGTAACCTCGTAGATAAAGGAATTGAGGGCACCCACTATAAGAAAAACGAAGATGGAACAATAGAAGATCTTCCTGCACGTATCGACAGCTATAATATGCCATCCTATTCTTTAGGAAACCATTTCATCCTAGACCTATACAAAGAAGATCCTAAGGATAAATGGGAGAAATTCGAAGAATTTAATGCTTCTGCCGTTAAATCACCAACCCTTGGTTTCAATTTTAATAGTGATCCAGTTCGCTCAGAGCTTGCTTCGATAACGAATATTTCGAAGGAGTTTTATCCGGCGCTTGGAACAGGTTCAGTGGATCCGGAAGAATATCTGCCTAAATTCAATAAAAAATTGAAAGAGGCTGGAATCGATAAAGTATTAAAAGAAATTCAAAAGCAATATGATGAATGGAAAAGCAAACAATAATAAACATAAAAATCAAGCTGGTGCATTCCAGCTTGATTTTATTTACCATACTCCTTTTTAACCTAATAACCTAAATATTGCTATTCGATGTTATAATTAACATATATACAATTTGTATACTAAAGGATTCTAATATGAAATTTAAAGAACGCTTTACGCAAAATGTATTTAATAGACTGTTTTTGATATCCTCTATCACTATTGTTGTAACCGTTATCATTTTATTTGTTACGGTTTCAAATTATTATTCCGATATTATTATTCAAAAGGAAGTTAATATTAATACACGGACATTAGAAAGAGTAGAAGATTATTTTTCATCCAAGGATGCAGATATTAATAGAGCTATAAGAGATCTTTATATAAATGGAGAAATGATCAATGATATAACTTTCGCTCTCAACAATGGTTATGGAAAATACTTGGAGTACCATTTAGATAGATTTTCGAAAAGTAAATCTTTTACTCCTAATAATATTGATATCTATTTTAATGGTTATTTTAGTCAGGATAGTGATTTAAATGCCATTAGTTTACGTTCATATGAGAATCAATCTATTGAATATTTATTAATCAATAATAATGTCCGCTGGAATAAAAGCGTAATTGACCTTGGTACAAATGCAGATCCTTCTCTTTCTCAGGGAATACCTAACTTAAACAGGGATGGTTTGCTAAAAGAACGAAAGTTAAGAAACACAATAACAAAAAGAATCATACTGAATAACCCAGTAACACTGAAAAAAATTGGTGAAATATCATTTTACTACTCAACAGAATGGTTAGACAAAATGTTAAGAAAGCAAGAAGGAGCACCAGTATCTTTCTTTCTTATTGATAGAAATGGAGAAATTGCTTATTCGGTTAATAAAGGTATCCCGATTGATATGATTAGGGAAGTGAAACGAGAAACAAATGAGACGAAAATAGAGTGGAAGCAAGAAAATTATCACATAAACACGATTGCTAATATGGGGGAATTTACTTACATAAGTGTTATTCCCGATAAAGGATGGCAAAAGCTGACGATCATTAGAGGGACTATGTGGGTTGTTATTTGCTTTCTTATTTTAGCTGCTATTTTAATAACTTTTTCTTTTACCAGGAATTATTCCCGTCGAATTCAAAACATCGTAAAGATAGTTCGTAAGGTAGAAAATGGTGATTTGAATGCACGAATTCCGATATCAAAGCAAGAAGATGAATTATCGAAGATATCTATCAATATCAATTCGATGTTAACAGAGCTAAATAAGTATATTGAACAATCCTACCTGTTGAATATGAAGCAGCAGCAAGCCGAATTAAAAGCCCTTCAGGCACAAATAGATCCGCATTTTCTATTTAACACACTTGAGGCCATCCGAATGGTTGCAGTTGTGGAGGGTTCTAAAACATCCAGTAAAATGATTTTTCATTTATCTAAGCTTTTTCGTTATACTTTGGAATCTAAAGATACCGTACCGCTTTACACTGAAATCAGATATGTTAATCAATACTTGAAATTGATGCAATTTAAATATCCAGATAAATTAACTGTGGATATAAATATTCCAAATGAAGTGGAACAAACCATGGTACAAAAATTAATATTACAGCCAATAATTGAAAATTATTTTGCTCATGGTTTCAAAAAAAATCAATTTAATAATGAATTATTAATCCTTGCGCACCAAGTAGGTGAAAAAATAGATATCATCGTGAAAGATAATGGCAAAGGAATGTCTGAAGATAAATTAGACATCATTGTTCAACATATTAATCATGAAGAAGGTGATGGTGTGAAATCAATCGGATTAAGAAATATTCATCAACGTCTAAAGCTTAAATATGGAGACCAGTTTGGAATTTCCTTGACCAGCATCAAAGACCAAGGTACAACGGTTAAGTTGTCTATTCCTGTGCAGGAGACCAAACATGTATAAGATACTATTAGCAGATGATGAACCGATTATCACAAAAGGACTAAAGGCCATTATAGATTGGGAGGATTATGGATTTGAAATTACCTATACTGCCGAAAGCGGGGAGGATGCTCTTGCTTATTTAATTCATCATCCAATTGACATTCTTATCACAGACATTTTAATGGGCGAAATGTCTGGCTTGGATTTAGTTGAGGAAGTGAATAAAATAAAGCCTGAGATTAAGAGTATTGTTTTAACAGGTTATCAAGAGTTTGAGTATATTAAACAAGGATTATTGTTAGGCATTGAGAATTATTTGCTAAAACCAGTAGATGAAGAAGAATTATTAACAACTATCCAAAATACAGGCCGAAAGTTAAATTCGATCGTAAACACCAGGCAGCATGATGAGACAACTCTGTTGGATAATACGTTATGGAACTATTTAACTGGTGAAATAGATCAGCACGATTTTCATGAAAGGTTGTTATTATACAGTATTGAGTTTAATGAAAAGCTTTATAATGTTTCTATATTAAATATTGAGAATTACCAAGATGGAGAGATACTAAACAAAGTTCGTAGCTTTATTGAGGAAAATTATTCAGCACTTTGTCTCTTTAGCCCTTTCCAGGAAATCGTAATCATCTATGGAGGTTATGATGAAGAGGATATATTGAGACAAAATCAAAATCTAGTCGAACATTTACATAAAGAACAGTTAGGGGCCGGACTATTTTATTTATCTATGGGAAAGGTAGTCAATACGCTTGATGGATTTGAGGACAGTTTTGCGAATGCAAGGGAAAATAGTTTGCTGCAGTTAAATTTCGAACCCAATGTTCTTATTTCCAATAAAAATGCAATGGATCGGCAGGAAGAAATAAAGAGACAAAAAGAAATTAAAGAAAATATCGTGAAAAAACTAATGAATGGGGAAGACGTATTCTTATTGGAGATTGATCATTTCTTTGAAAATTTGACACAGCAGTCAAATTTAATCTCTCCTCAAGTAGTGAAAAAATATACATTTGATTTAATCTGCTATATCCACTATTCCATACAGCACGATGATTTTTCTCAATATACTGCAGCTGTTGAAAGGATTGTCTATAGTACTGAAATCAGTCATATGACAACCATCCTAAAAGAGTACTGTCATGATTTACTCCAAGCCATTCATCAACATACTCATAGTCGAAGTCCGATTGTGCAAAATGTGCTTCAGTATATTCATTCACATTATCATGAAGGTCTGTCATTAAAAACACTTGGACAGCAGTTTCATATAAACGCCATTTATTTAGGCCAATTATTCCAAAAAGAAGTTGGCTTGGTGTTTTCTGAATACCTGAATCGATATCGCTTAGAAAAAGCCAAGGAATTATTAAAAACAACTCATTATCGCGCTGGAGAAATCGGCAAAAAAGTAGGATATTCTGATACAACCTACTTTTACAAACAATTTAAGAAAAATATAGGGACAACACCTAGTGAATGGAGAAAGATTTGAATAATCTGGAGGATGGGAATTGAAGATAAATAGTCTAGGCTACTTACATATCTCATAATTTTACAGTAAAAACGTATCAATTTGATACGTTTTTTTATAGCATCTTCTATTTGAGTATTCTTTATTTTATCCAATGAATCTATATTTTCCCCAATAGGAAGGGTCATTAATTATTGCTAAAATTATAAAAGCGCTTACATATTTATACCTGTACATCCTATTTAGAAAGATGAAGATTAAGATAATTGTTTGGATAAATGTCCATGAACTCTCATAGCCTGATTTATCGACAGGATAAATTTAGATGCACGATAAGGAGAATTTATTTAGAAAAGTTTCTGATAAGAGATAAAGCATACAATTAGGAGAACACATAGGTTTTTTAGAATGACTGATTTATGTAATTTGAGTTGTTGCTGCCTGATGGAAAAGTATGATACTGACCTATCATCTGCCATACTAATTGTCTATTAATTTGTTCAATAGGTACCTGGAGGGATATGTAATGGAAAGAATAAAACGATTCATTCGTTATCTAGCAGATCACCAACTTCTAGAGGCTATACCAATTTCCGATTGGAGTACGAAACGTGCGATATATGAGGAACCTATTAAGTATGTATTAGAATCTGAAAGTCCCACTTTAGTTAATAATGGTGATTGGTTAATCAATTCAGGTACAACTATGTTTCTTGAAAAAGATGTATACATACCAGAAAAATGGAGAAATCAGCAATTTGGATTAAATTTTCTAGTTGGGGCAAAGGGACGACCAACTCATCATGAGGGTCTGGTTTCGATCGATGGTTTGCCCTATCAAGGGATTGATCGAAACAGATATTATGTGCCATTTAATGATAAGGCAAGGGGAAAAGAAAAAATTAATATCAAAATAGAATTATTTAATCCCGTTCCTCAGGCAGTAGATGAATTAAATCATCAAAATGAACCCGCGGAATATGACCCGCCTTCTCTTTACCTGATAAATGGGTGCTTGGAGTTGCCAAATCCAGCAATAAAGAGTCTGCTAACAACTGTTACATGTTACTTTGAGACTGCAAAACTGCTCCCAGAAGATGATTTAATAAGAGGAAAAATCTTCGAAGCTCTAAATGAAGTTCAGTATCAAGTTCATTTTGAAAAACCTGAATCTTTACGTGATAGTTTACGGATAAAAGAAATAGAAGAAAAACTAATTAAACATCTGGCAGATTTACCTGGTAGCATACCGGGACAGATGTTAATGGTCGGTCAATCCCATATTGATTTAGCCTGGTTATGGCCGATGAAGGAAGCTGTCCGAAAGTGCAGTCGTACTTTTTCGACGATGAGTACTTTACTAGATGAAAATCCGAACTTTACCTATGCTCAAAGTCAACCTCAAGCATACGCATTTGTAAAAGAGTATTATCCTGACATCTATCAGAGAGTTAAAAAGCATATTTCTGATGGCCGCTGGGAAATTGTCGGTGGTATGTGGGTAGAGCCTGATTTAAATATACCTTCTGGCGAATCATTGGTGCGTCAACTCTTATATGGAATGAAGTTCTATCAAGATGAATTCGGTCAGCAGCCAAGAATCGAGTGGCTTCCAGATACATTTGGTTATTGTGCCTCTCTACCTCAATTGTTAAAGAAAGCAGGATTAGAGTACTTTATGACAACCAAAATGAACTGGAATGATACTAATCCATTCCCATATGATTTATTTCATTGGGAGGGCATTGATGGAACAAGAATTCTTTCCTATTTAAATCATGGTCTGAATGAATATACCCATCCAAAAGAAATTGATAATCACTGGAGGAGCTATAAACAAAAGCAAGTTTATCCAAAACAAATGCTTCTCTATGGTCACGGGGATGGAGGTGGGGGTGTTACACAAGAAATGATTGATTATATAAACCGCTCTACCTCCCTTCCCGGACTTCCAGCAGTGGTGAATAGTACAGCACACGAATTCTTTGATGGTATTCAACAAGAAGATCCCAATTTGCCAACATGGGTTGGAGATATGTATTTAGAGCTTCACCGAGGGACATACACTACACATGCCCGGAATAAGAAATGGAATCGTAAGGCTGAGGTTCTTTTTCGAGAAGCAGAATTTTGGAGTACTATGGCAGCTTACTTTGCAAACGTTGGTACTGCTCCGTCATTGGAAAAAGAGTGGAAATTACTTCTTCTTAACCAATTTCACGATATTATTCCGGGTTCATCGATTCCTGAAGTTTATGAAAAGTCAGCAACTGATTACGAGGAAATTTTTACTGCCGGTGAGCATGTTAAAAATAATGTTCTTGTACTATTAGAAAAGCAAATAAATACGCTGGGTGAAGGAACCCCATTCCTTCTATTTAACAGTTTGTCATGGGCGAGGTCAGAAACGGTAAGAATTATCGGGGGATCTGAACTGGCAGGTAAGAAAGCGCTTAAAAATGATGGTGACGTTTTGCCGTCAGACATCCGCCAACTGAAAAATGGCCAACTGGAATTATCTATTTATGTATCTGACATTCCTCAACTTGGCTACAAGACTATCTGGTTAATGGATTATGATAATCCTAGTATAAAAGATAATGAGAAAGTAGGTAGCCGATGGGAAACTGAATATTATGTAGTGGAATGGAATGAAAAAGGGGAAATGCTCCGCTTGTATGACAAAAAGGCACAGCGTGAGGTTTTAGCACCTGATGCACTAGCCAATCAATTTCAGTTGTTTCATGACCGGCCAATCGTGTGGGATGCCTGGGATATTGACCCAAAATTTAATGACCAGCCTGCTGATTCAATAGTTTTGCTAGATAAAGATATTCAAAAAGGCAAGACACAGGATTCCATTCGTTTTAAATGGCAGTTGTCAAATTCCATTATTGAACAAGAGATGATTCTTTACCATCATAGTAGTCGAATTGATTTTCATACAAAATTGAACTGGCAGGAGCATCACAAATTATTAAAAGTAGCCTTTCCTGTTGATATCCTTTGTCAGAAAGCCACATTTGAAATTCCATTTGGATCAGTGGAGAGAGCAAATCATACGAATACAAGTTGGGAGAGGGCACAATTTGAAGTGTGCGGACATCGTTTTGCGGATCTTTCTGAAGCGGGTTATGGTGTCAGCCTGCTCAATGACTGCAAGTATGGATATGACGTAAAACATAATACCCTTCGTCTATCTTTACTTCGAGCTTCTAAATGGCCAGATCCAACAGCTGACTTAGGTAATCACGAATTTATCTACTCGCTGCTTCCGCATGAAGGGGATTGGAGAGAAGCGGAAGTAGTTAAGAGAGGTTATGAATTGAATCACCCTATCGTTTGTGTAAACGCCTCCTCTCATAATGGGAATCTTCCAAACTCACATTCTTTTATCGATATGAAGAGCAAACATGCTATTCTCGATACATTGAAACCCTCTGATGATGGTAAGGGGATCATTTTAAGAATGTACGAATCAAGCGGCGGCAGGGAAGAAGTACAAGTAACATTTGGAAAGTCGGTTTTTTCTGCTGATGAAACGAACCTATTGGAGGAAAAACAAGACGCTGTTCAGGTTCAAAAAAATAAATTATCCTCCTATCTTAAGCCGTTTGAAGTAAAAACGATTTTAGTCTCATTCTAATCACTTAGATGTTCATCTCGAATCGCCTGCGAAATATCTTAAGCAGTATAGCATATATAAATCAAAGCAATGAGGGTAGAGGAGGTGGTATAAGGTGGATAATGCGATGGATTCAGCAAACGAAACAGATAGGATATCAATATGGATAGAATCATTACTTTCAAAAATGACCCTGAAGGAAAAGGTAGGTCAGGTAAACCAAAAGATGTATGGTTGGGAAGCCTACCGAAAAACAGAATCAGGGTACGAATTAACAGAAAAGTTTATAGACCACGTGCGATTTGGGGATGGAATCGGAGTTATTTACGGTCTGTTTCGATCCGATCCATGGTCAGGCATTCATTATGAAAATGGAATTCCCAAAAGTGAAAGTGCTGAAGTTGCGAATATGATACAGCAATATATTAAAGAAAACACACGACTAGGTATTCCGGTTCTGCTGGCAGAGGAGTGCTCACATGGTCATCAAGGGCTCGACAGTATGATTACTCCTGTTAATTTAGGTGTAGGAGCGACATGGAATCCGGATCTACACGAAGATTTAATGGCGGCTGTAGCGGAGGAAGTTCGGGCAAAAGGGGCTCATATGGCGCTTGTATCAACACTCGATATTTTGCGGGATCCCAGATGGGGACGTTCAGAAGAATGCTTCAGTGAAGATCCGTACTTAGCTTCAAGGTTAACAGAAGCAGTGGTTAAAGGGATGCAGGGAGATAATGGTGAAACTATTCAAGCTGGAAAACTTGTGGCGGTATTAAAACACTTTGCAGCTCAGGGCAATGGAACAGGTGGCCATAATGCTGCACCTGCGTCTATAGGTGAACGAGAATTAAGGGAGATCCATCTGCCTCCAATGATTGCGGCTATACACTCCGGGGCACTTGCTTGTATGGCCGCATATAATGAAATTGATGGGATTCCATGCCATGCAAATGGCTATCTACTCAATGAAATCCTACGAGAGGAATTTGGCTTTAACGGTGCTGTTATGGCAGATGGCTGCGCTCTAGACAATTTGGTCAACTTGACACAAAGCAGAGAAAAGGCGGCTGCGCTGGCTCTTGAAAGCGGAATAGATATAAGCCTTTGGGATAATGTATATACCACCTTAGAAAAGGTTATTGAAGATGGTCTTGTTAGTGAAGAACAACTTAATAAAGCCGTTAGAAGAGTTCTGACACTGAAATTTAAAATGGGATTATTCGAAAATCCTTATGTTGAAACCAAGTGGGCTGGAATTACTGCACAAAAAGAGGAAATCAATTTAGAATCAGCAAGGCAGTCGATTGTTTTATTAAAAAATGAGGGAATTCTCCCGCTAAAGAACAACTTAAAAAAAATAGCGGTAATTGGGCCCAATGCCAATTCAATCTACAATCAATTGGGTGATTACACTCCGTTCCAACAAGAAGATAATGTTATTACAGTTCTTAAGGGAATCGAAAAGCTTGCAGGGGAGACAGAAGTTGTATATGAAAAAGGATGTGGCATTCGTTCACGGTCTGCGGAAGGAATCGAAAAAGCCGTCAGTCTTGCTGAAAGCTCGGATGTAGCTATTGTGGTTCTAGGTGGGTCGAGCGCAAGGGACTTTAAGGCACAGTTCGATTTAAATGGCGCAGTCGTTAATATAACAGGAGAAGAGGAAATGGATTGCGGCGAAAATGTAGACGTAGCTAGTTTAGAGTTAGGCGGTCATCAATTGCAATTATTGCAGCGAATCATGAAGACAGGTACGCCAACCATTACGATTTTGATACAGGGCCGCCCACATGCGATCCCTTGGATTGCTGCAAACGCCCCAGCGATTTTAAGCGCATGGTACCCAGGGCAAATGGGTGGACAGGCAGTTGCAGAAATATTGTTTGGACACGTTAATCCAAGCGGTAGATTGCCTGTTTCCATCCCGAGATCTTCTATGCAAATTCCTGTATTTTATAATCACAAGTATGGGAATTACAAAAAAGACTATTTTGATATGGCAGGCAGCAGTCTATTCCTATTTGGATTTGGGCTATCTTATACGACCTTTACTTATGAAAATCTACAATGCTCGGAACAGGCTATTTCAGTAGATAAACTTTCAGCTGGACAAACATTTAATCTTTCATTAGATGTTACCAATAGTGGGAGCAATGATGGATATGATGTTATTCAGCTATATTTAAAGGGAAAAGAATCCAGCATTACAAGAAGAGTACGGGAATTAAAAGGATTTAAAAAGGTATGGATAAAAGCTGGAGAAACAAAAGAAGTAAATTTTGTTATTGGAATAGAGGAATTACAAATTTACGGAAACCTAAGGCAGTATACCCTAGAGCCGGGAAATTTTGATTTAGTAGTTGGCAATCCTGTTGAATCCATAAAAGTATCGCTTAAAATCGGCTGATGATTTTTTAATTATTTTTGGCAGTTTATTTAGAGATTAAGAGGAAGCCTTTTCTATTAAAACATTTTAAAGAGGTTAGCGCCTATTTAGGTAATGTGTTTATTAGTTCTTCTTTTGAATGAAAAAATACCTATTTTATTACAAGTAGATAGAAATGATTGTAAACAAAACAGGAGGTGTGCAGCCTCCTGTTTTGTTTTTTGAAATGTAGTATAAATGACAAAAAATACTTTATTACTATCATGTTAGCAATCTTTTTTTCCTATTTATAAGCCGAAAAGCAGAAAATCTTGTGTATAATAATACGTATCGACAAAATTCTCCAAGAGAAAATAGGTTATTTTTTGATATAATCCTATAAGTAAGTTGAAGCAAGAAGAAGGTGGCAGTTATTAATAAGGTTGAAGTGAGAGTTAGACAGTTTATAGAAGATATACAGCATCCTCAGCAAAAGAAAAAATTAAATGTAAATGTCTTGGAGAGCCAATTAAGAATACATATAGAAGACTATTTTGATATGGATGGGTATACGTTATTTCATGATGTTATCGAAAGACTCGTTGAAGAGAACATTCTTATACCGATACTAAATAAACAAACAAATGGCCGGCATCCAGCCTTGCCATTATTTTATTGGGTTAATATCAAAAAAGAAATCACTAAATGGAATCGTCTTGAGATGCTCAAGCTGAATGATCGATTTGATTTTTCTTATTATGAAAACCATCCGGAATGGCAAACGGAAGATGAATGGTTCAGGGTGAGAAACCTTTATACGTTTTTAAAATCAAGTCAGGATAGACAAATTGTTTCGCTGGAAGAGCGGAGCCTTGAACTTTTCGGGCATGAAAAATTTCTGACTGACTCTGATCTATTCCCTGAGGGAAAGGGGTTTCTACAAAGAATTGGCGTTTCGATGGAAGAATTGAAATGTATGAAATTTGGAGAACCGTTTGTTTTTTGGTTGAAGCCAGGTGTTCAGATAGCCGACATTAAACGTGTATTAATAGTTGAGAATCTATCATTCTTCCATACTTGCGTTCAATTGCTGGAAGAAGAAATATTAGATTACGAACCGGAACTGATTATTTATGGTGAAGGTAAAAAGATTGAAAGGAGCTTCTCCTTCTTCTTTAAACTATTCCCGAAGGATTCCTCCTATTTATTTTATTATGTAGGTGACTTAGATGCAGAGGGCTACAGCATTTGTATGAGATTGATAGATAAATATCAAGAATGCACCATTCAGCCTGCTTTAAAAATCTACCGCAAAATGCTTGACTGCATGGTTCAGGCAAATTCGGAGACAGGACAGGTACGTAATGAAATACACAGGGAACGATTCTTTTCCTGGTTCACGGAAGAGGAGCAAAACAGCTTGAATGAATTATGGGCTGCCAAAACCCGAATTCCGCAGGAGGTTTTAACGATTGAAACGTGGAGGAGATGGATGTGAACGAATCGTGGGAAGGCTTTTCTCAAAGGATGAAACGATTGAATCCTTTGTTCGAATTGGGAAAAGGAATGGAAATCGGTGAACTCAAGCCTTATATACAGACTATATTAATGCAAGTTCTACTGACCATGTTTTATCGTGAATTAAATGATGATGATGGCCGTAGAAAAACCGACATTTTACATATGGTTGAGGACAGCATTAAACAAATGAAGCTGACGGCTGATGAAAAGCAAATAGAAAGAATTACGAATGGTCTCTTATTTCAGGGGAAGGAAGAATACAGCAAGCCATTTGAATCCTTATATTTTGATGAAACGAGACAGGTATGGGATACTCAAACCTTTCGTTATGTGATGATGGATGAACTGTATACAAACCTGGAGATGGGTGGATCCATCGTTTATAAATTAACCGATGTTGCACAAGAAATGATTTTTATGAGTCGTGAAATGGCGGAAGAATTCTCAATTACGATTGAACAGCTATACAGTATGCAGCTGATTAAAAATGGGAACTTCAAAAAAGCGACACGCAATTTAGATCACCTCATTTCGAGAGTGAATCGTTTAATGACAAAGGAATATTCCTTTCAAAAAGAGATGATGAACAACCCGAAAATTCTTCTCCTGGAGCAAGAACACCAAAGAGAGGAAAACAGGTGGGAGATTGAAGAACAATTTGAGGAGGAGAAAAATCATTTTCGTACGATCTCGTCTATGATTGAAAAAGCGAAACGTACGGAAGAAAATGGATTGGTTCAAAAGGAATTAATTCTTCTCCATGAAAAAATTGAACATACCAGACAGCTACATGACCGGTTTGCAAAGCTGGTTATTCAAAATATTTCATATGAGATGAAATTAAAAGCAGAAAATCCTTCACTATTTTGGGAAAACAGCCTTGTTTCATTCCGGGAGCATATTTATGAAAACTGGTTAATGAAAGAGGGGATTAAGGATTTCAATTTGATTGATCAAATTATTGGACCGCTGTTTTCACCCAAAAATGAATTTATTCTCCCATTGGACTGGATTTGGATGGAACAGGAATCGGCGCATACTCTCCAAATAGAAGATACGAATCAAGATGAGGATGAAGAAGAAGAATTAATCAAGCGAGTAACAGATTGGTCCTCTGTTATTAAAGCATGGAAATATGTATTTGAGTATTTACAGCAATATGGAGAATTTTCATTAGCGGATTTAGCAGATATGCCTATGGAAGTACAGGATCAATGGTTTGAAGAAAGCGAAACGATTGATTTATGGATGTTGTTTGATAAGAAACCTCTCCAAATCATGTCTCCGACAAGGAAATTGGAAACATTGACGGATGAACGTGAAATCCTCCTTCATCGATTAATGAATGAATATCCACAATTTTTATCATTGGAAGGGCGTCATATTTATACGGAGTTTGATCATCGATCAGATCCGATTTATTGGTATAGGACCAAAATGACACCATTTAAAATTTGTGTCCGGGAGGAACTCGAATAAATGAATAATGAGATTATAAAAAAAGCTTCGCATGTGTACTTTACTTTACTAAAAGAAAAAGTAATTGATGAAACGAGCGAACACTTTCAAACCTACTATGAGCCGGAAGTCAGACAAACTGTCCTATTACTGGCAGATGAATCCGGAACCTATATTATAGAATCGCCTAAGCGTATCCATTTAGTAGTACAGCCGGCAGGGTCGGTCTTTGCAACTAATTTTACCCATATGAAGGAAAAGCATAAACAAATAGAAAATAAGAAGTATTTTAATTTAATGAGTGTCATCCTAATGGCTTTTTTGGCTATGGTGGATAAGAATCAGGCAGCCAGAATTCGGACAAAGCGTGAAGGGATAACCTATTATGCATTGGAACGCCAGGTTAATGAGCTGATTACGAACTGGAATCGAATGTTAAAGGAGGACCCTTCCTTTGGCGAGGAACAAGCCATTGATATGCCGGATATCGTGACTACTTGGGTTCATATGGTCATAGAAACGGATGATTTCGGTACAAAGAAAGGGAACAGGCGCACACGTATCGGATTGATTATGAGTGCTATGAGACTGCTCGAAACTGAAGGGCTGATTGTCATTTTGGACAAAGATGATATACCAAAAGCTGTGCCGAAAATGGAGTTATTTGAACGGATTGAATTCCTATACCATGATTATGACCGTTATGAACAAATGAAGGAACTTATGAGAACGGAGGAACAGGAGCATGCCGAAAATCCATCGCATTAGAATCGTCGGACTGAAATATGACGGGATGCAAAAGCAATATAAGGACACAACCTTTGATTTTCACAATGAACAAACATCAACAAACGGATTAATCGCGATGATGAATGGTGGCGGCAAAGGGGTATTCCTGCAATCCATCTTTCAGGTACTCAAACCGGGTACAGCATGGGGCAAACAAAATAATCGTTTTTACCAGCAATTTTTCTTTAATAAAAAGGAACAATTTGCACCGTATACTTTCCACATATTAATCGAGTGGGAACTGGATGGTTCCGACGGGCGGCATTTAGTGACCGGTGGTATGTTCTCTGCTGAGCAAAAGAAACTGTTGGATGAGGATCTCAATGAAGAAACAGGTTCAGATGAGCGTGAAGCCAAGATTGTTCCGAATATCACTTTTTATGCCAGAGAATTTGATCGTAAAGAGGATGTAGCATTAGAGCATATTCCTCTATACGAGAACGGACAGGTTGCTGATCCGGAAGAATTAAAGGATTATTTTAAATGGAATGGATTCGATGTATATCGAGACATAAAAAAACACTACCGCATTCTTGATACATATGGCATTAATCGGAAAGATTGGGACATTATGAAAGAGATTAATAGGGATGAAGGCGGAGTTGGTAAATATTTCGAAGGGGCAGAGGATGATCATTCCCTTTTTCAAAAGAGAATTATCCCGACAGTCAGCCAGGTATTAAATAAAGCTGAAGCGCAAAAAAATGACCTAATCGAAATCTTTAAAAGCCAGGCCAGTATCGCAAAGGATTTGCCGGTTTTACTTAAAAGAGAACAAGCCCACAAGGAATTTTTAGAGGATATTGTTCCTTTTGAAGATCATGTCAGAATCGGTGTAGAGCATGAAGAAATAGTACAAGCAAGTACGAAGGAAGGTCAGCAGCTCCTCGGTGCCTTGGAGCATGTCATTAAGCAAGAAAAAGAAGAGTTGATCACACTAGAAACAGAGATTGAACAATTAACAAAGCAACTGTCTGTCCTACGCTTTGAAAAAGATAATTTGGAGTATGCCAAGGCCCATCAGGATGTACGTAAATGGGAAGAGCAGCTTCAGAAAAACAAAGAGAAACATGAACAGCTGAAGGAAGTTGTCGCTGAAAAACAAGCAATAAGGGACGAATTCACTTTCTCCTTGTTATTAAAGGAATGGAGTGAATTTGAAAATACGATTCTTAATCTGACTGACCAAATGAGTAAACTTGAACAAAACAGTGGATTAGAACAAGTGAATCAACGAATGGAAGAAATTAAAGCAGAGGTTACAGAGGAATGGGAAAAGGCGAATCTAGATATTGCCCAATCTAATAACCAGTACCATGCTTACAAAAAGTATCTGACTAAACGGATTAAAGAATCAAGTAGTCATGATAAACAAAAGACGATTGAAATTGCTAAATTAAGCGCAGAAATTCTTTCCATTCAGGATGAGCTTCAATCTTTTGAAACGAAATCAAAGGAAATGTCCACCCAATTTGGTGACCGTGTCACATATGATTTATCTGGATTAATCAGTCATTTTAAACAAAACCTAATCCAGCTTCAGGAAGAGTTAAAACAACTGCAGGATAAGGATCAACAAACACAGGAGTTTCAAAATGAACTGTCAGGTTCCTTAGGAACATTACGTGAATCACTGAAACATCTGAACACCAAACGAGATAATTGGAAAGAGGCTTACCAAAAGCAGGATTTAAAAGAATCCTCTATTTTAGAACGGATGAAACTTGTTTTGGATGATGTCTCACCATCCTTGACCCATGCTCTATTATCCAAATACGCTGCCGGAATTGAAGGTCAATTAACGCAGAACCAGGAAGAGAGTGAACAGGTTAAAAAAGAACTGTGGGAGAGTCAGCTAGACCATTATTTGAACGACGAGAATTTTTGGATTGCTAATCAGGATCTGAAAGAGTTTAAAGAGTGGATTGATGAAAAAACAGGAATAGATGTGTTCTATGGGACACAGTACCTGCAATCATTGGATGAAGATGAACGTCTTCATCATCTGGAGTCCTATCCTCTTTTACCGTTTGGGTTAGTCGTCAGCCGGACTCAATGGGAAAAGATTAATCATCATCTTTTACAGGGAAGGCTATTTAAAAGCCCGGTACCTGTTTATTTGAGAGAAGAGATGAATGGTAATCCGGTATCTTCTTTTGTTGTTTTGCACGGTGAAGAACATGGACTAATCACAAACCGTAATGAATTTATGAAATGGAAGGTATCGATTTCCAAGAAGATTGAAGAGAAGAAAGATGTTTTAGACGAGCTTGGAAAATCAGAACGTTCTCTTCGCCGTTTATATAATGAATTAAACAGAATGACAGATACAGATCTTTGTGTGGATATTGCCAAATTCATTGAACAGGAAGAAAAGGAAATATCTAAGGTTGATACGGAATTAAAACGAACTGTTCAAATCCTCGATAAAGAAAAAGAATTACATGCTCAATTACGTGAACAAATCAATCAAAAGCTGGTCAGAATCGAGGAATGCGGTAAACATGTAGATGCATTGGAAGCATTTATTCTGGAAAAAGAAAAATATGACGAACATAAACAATTACTTGATGCTAAAGAAACGCATAAAGCTACTCTTATTGCACAGCAGGCTGAGATTGCCAAGGACTTAGATGAGCTGAATGATAGGAGTGCACAATGGAATCAAACCTATTTGGAATGGAAATTGGCTGTCGACCAGAGTATTAAGGAAATCGCGCAATTTGTTAATTCAGCTTCATTTCCACCTGCAGAAAAAATGGAGGGTAACGATGAAGTACCAAGCTTATCACTGCATATATTAGATAAGATCATGGGGCAATTGAATGAATTAAAACTCTTGCAGCGCTCCAAGGAAGAACAGGCACAGGAATTACTTACATTAAAAGCACAGAAAGAAGCTGAAATGTCTCAGAAGTCTAAATTGGAGAAGAAGCTATCAAAGCAACATGAAGACTGGAGAGAAAGGCCTGTACCTGATGAACCTATCAGTATATTAGAGGGTTTGCAGCAAACTGCTCAAAAAGAAGCAAAAGAAGCAGATAAAGAGGAGCGTAAGCAGGATAAGGAAGTAACCGTTGCGGAAACCTCTCTTAACCTGGCAAATGAACAAGCGAAAAAAGCACAGAAAAAGCTAAGCAAGCATGAGCAAGAGCCGGAAAAATGGGAAGATCAGGATCTGGATGTTAAAGAGGTCGAAATTAAAGACCGGACTAAATTAACCAAAAAACAATTGGATCAGACTGAGAAGAAGCTGAAAGAGACAAACGAAAGTATTAATGGATATGAGGGAGACCAATTAACATTATCCGTAATCCTTAAGGAAAATCCAGTGCCTTATACAGATGAAGTCGTGGAGAGAATTAAAAATCAGGGGAAATCATGTATATTAGCCTGGTGTGAAGCCCACCAAAACTTCATTGAAGAAAAACAGGTTAAACATGCCAAGCTTGAACAATCGCTTCGTAAGCTAAAGCTGACCATTGAGGATAAAGATTGGGAGCTCCGTTTTAAAAATGAAGTTTTGACCTCATTAGATCATATGGATACGCGCCATTACGCGCATATTGAAACCATTATTTCGAATATGAAACGATTTTCAAGAAGCGGTTTGGAGCAATTGGACCGTGATAAAGAACGAGCTGAAAAGGCGCAGGATTTCTGGGCAAGCCGTGCGAGTATGAAGGTTATGAGTATGTCCGATGCTATACGTTCCATGATTGCGAAAATGAAAATCAAAAATGAGCGTGGAACATTCCCGCTGGTTCAATTAAAGGAAGATCTATTGCCTAAAAATGCGGAAGAAGTGGAACCACTTTTAAAGCAGCATTTCGTTATGGCAATTGATAAAATCACGAAGCAATTCGAGACAATTGATGATCACAATAAGGCTCTAGAGGTTGAAATCAGACAATTAATCAGTGATGAACAAATACTGTTTGTATCTCTTCGCAATCGTTTCCCTGAGCTGCTTGTTTATAATATGCGTACAGATAACGCATTCATGTATGGACGGCCTCAGAAGGAACATTACTCAACCTGGAAAACTATTAACCAAGGTTCTAAGACGAAGTCAGACGGAAGCGGCGGCCAAAAATTATCTGCCCGGATGGTTATGATGATGATGCTCCTATCCGTTAAGAGTGAAGCAGATAACAGCTGGGTATCATTAGTATGTGATAATCCATTTGGCCAGGCGGCATCAGCACACGTTCTTGATCCAATTTTTGCAGTGGCAGAAAAACTGAAATTCCAGTTAATCGTTGTTACACCGCCTGAATTAGTGAAAACAGAGATCAGCCAACGCTTTGACTCTTATTACAAACTTGATTTTGTCCGTGAAAATGGTAAAGAGATTGTGACAGATACAGTGGTACCTGCCTATCGAATTTATCAGGAAGAGGAAGTTTTACAATAGAATTGAAAGTTAAATAGAAGACAAGGAGACTGCCGAAATTCTAAGCAGTCTCCTTTTTTACCATAACGGCTCTTCTTTATCAGTCAATTGTAAAAAAAGAGGCAATGATAATAAAACGACAAGCATTAACACTAATTCGATGATTATGACAAAAGTTAACGATAAATTAAACAGTACCGTAATAGGAATTGTTATCAGCGGAAATAATACAACAATAGATGTGATTTTTCGTGAATACGTGCTTTGGAACTGGTTAGCTCCACAATCATTACATTTCATATTTTTGCGGAATGACGCTAATTTTTTAAACGAATCATTCCATGACCATTTGCTGCCGCAGTTTTGACAAGTTGGCACTGAAATTCCTCCTTTATTAAAGATCCTTAATTCTCTAATTGACATTTGAAAATGGAGTATTGGGATGTAAATAAAAATGGAACTACATCTACCAAGCATCCCTATTAGGAAATTCATATCCTCACAATAAATGCAGAACCTCGATCTGTTCTGTCGAACACTTGTACAAATATAATTATATAAGAACTATGAGGATTTCGACTTAAATCCATTTTATATAAAATCATTTGTAAGGTATACTTTAAGTAATCAGAATGATAAAGGAGGATACATAGATGGGAATTTTAGATGGGTTAATGGGCAATTCTTCGACTGTAAGTAAGGATGAAGTATCTAAATCTCTAAAAGAAGTATTGTTTCCAGGTGAAGAAGTTCAACAAGCGTACAAGTTAATCAGGGATATGATTGTATTTACTGGAAACAGACTTATTCTTGTAGACGTACAGGGAATGACAGGAAAAAAAGTCGAGTATCACTCCATTCCTTACAAAAGTGTTACTCACTTCAGTACGGAAACAGCAGGAACATTCGATTTAGATGCTGAGCTTAAAATTTGGTTATCTGGAGCAGATGTGCCAATAACTAAGACATTTAAAAAAGGCAATAGCATTGAAGATGTTCAAAAATTGCTTGCGTATTATGTTTGTGGGTAAATTGAACAAATGGATAGAGGGAAGGGGAGTGTATTACAACGCTCCTCTTTTTTTATTTTATCCGTATATCATGGATTAATGATGATTTCATTTGCCAAATTTCCGGGAGATCAGTGGAGTACAGGCTGGTCTCTTATTTATTCTCTGATTTCATGATTCAACAATCCATTTAGTTCCAATGATTATTCGCTGTTAAAGATTTAAATGACTTTATTTTTTGTTCCAAAGATATAATTCTTGATGATAAAAAAATAAAACTAGAATCTCAAATTTTGATACAGAAAAAAATTTCAGATAGATTCGTAATTATAAAGAAAATTTTCTCCAAAAAAATAGCAAATAAAGAAAAATATTTACATATATTTATAACGATGTTATATTTATCCTTGTAAACGTTACCAAAATAAAAGTAAAGGCGAATAGAATTACTTGGAAAATATAAAAACAAGTTTTATTTAAAGTCTATATAGGTGGTGGTCAGAATTGAAATTAGAAAAGTATAAAGGAATATTTCCAGCTTTCTATGCTTGTTATGATGATTTAGGAGAAATATCTGAGAGCAGAACAAAAGATCTATGTAATTATCTATACAATAAAGGCGTTAAAGGGCTTTACGTTGGTGGAAGTTCAGGAGAATGCATCTACCAGAACCTTGAAGAAAGAAAAGCGACATTAAAATATGTTTCAGACAATGTAAAAGGAAAACTCACTTTAATCGCACATGTCGGTGCACCATCGACTAGGGAAAGTGTGATTTTAGCAAAATATGCTGAGGAATTAGGTTATGATGCCTTATCATCCATTCCCCCAATTTACTTTAATTTTTCTGAAAGTTCAGTATACAAATATTGGACAGAGATTATCGATTCAACTGATCTGCCATTTATTATTTACAACATCCCTCAAACAACCGGATATAATCTTTCAATAAATCTATTTAAGAAATTATTGGAGAATAAGAAGGTTATAGGGGTTAAAAATTCTTCAATGCCAGTTATGGATATTGAAAGATTCAAGACAGCAGCTGGTGAAGATTTTATTGTTTTTAATGGACCTGATGAACAATATGTTTCTGGGAGATTAATTGGTGCAGATAGTGGAATAGGCGGAACGTATGGAGCTATGCCTGAACTTTTTTTATTGGCAGAAGAATTTGTATCAACAGGGAATTTTACTAATGCAAGAAAAATTCAAAGTGATATAAATGACATTATTATCGCGTTGTGCTCCTTAAATGGCTCTATGTATTCGACTATTAAAGAAGTCTTAAAATTAAGAGGAGTTAACATAGGAAATGTAAGAGGCCCGTTAGAGCCAGTAACAGGTGAGGATTTAAATAAAATCGAAGATATTAAAGTGTTAATCGACAAAGCGATATTAAAGTATAGAGGATAATCATATGAAAAGAAGAGTCGTATGCTTTGGGGACTCTAATACTTGGGGATTTAATGCTAAAACTTCGGAAAGGTATCCGGAAGATATTAGATGGACTAGCCTATTAGCAGAACTACTAGGTGGTGAGTTTCAAGTAATTGAAGAAGGATTATCAGGTAGAACGAGTGTCTTAGACGATCCATTGTTTGAAGGATTGAATGGGTATACCTATATCCATCCTTGCTTGATGAGTCATATGCCTCTAGAGCTTGTCATTATTATGCTTGGAACAAATGATACGAAGGAAAGGTTTCATTTAACTTCTTATAATATCGCACAAGGGATTGTAAGACTTTCTCTTAAGGCAAAAAATACTCCCGCAGGTTTAGACGGAACATGTCCAAAAGTACTAGTCATTGTACCTCCGCCTATTGATAAAAGGTATATAAATACTGAAGTCAATAAATCAATGGGAAGAGAATGTGACATGA
Source organism: Bacillus sp. FJAT-27986 (assembly GCF_001685035.1). Taxonomy (NCBI): domain Bacteria; kingdom Bacillati; phylum Bacillota; class Bacilli; order Caryophanales; family Bacillaceae; genus Bacillus; species Bacillus sp. FJAT-27986. The sequence goes on from NZ_MAYV01000012.1 coordinate 240,862, forward strand.
AATCAGAAGATCTATCAAAGCATTTAATAGAATTATTAGAGCTTCAAGGTACAGAATTTCTAGATACAAAGGGATTAGTGGAAATGAATAAGGTTGATTTTATGCATCTTGATGAGGTAGGTCACAAGCAACTATCACAGCTTGTCTTTCGTAAGATCAAAAGCATTTTACTATTTTAATAAGATGATAAGGAGGGTTCGTTTATGTTAAGAAAGCGTTTTTTGAAAGCCGGAATGGCAATCATGCTCGTAGGTTCAGTACTTGCGGGGTGTATGGGAAAAGAAACTAGTAAATCTAATGGTGGTTCTGGTTCAAATGGTGAGGTAGAAATAACAGTTTGGTTGACTCCACAGTGGAAGGGTGTTTTAGACGCATCTGAAGAGGGAGCCGACTATGATAGCTTTTTCAAACATGCAGGAGAAAAGTTTGCTGCTGAGTACAAGGAACACAAGGTCAAAGTAAATGTAGAGGTCATTGCCGGGGACCAACGCGATGAGCTTTTAAACGTAAATCTTAATGGTGGGACTCCTCCAGATGTTTTCTTCGAGAGTGTCTTCGCTATGGGTGACTATGCTCATAGAGGTGCTTTAGTACCTTTAAATGATATCGTTGACGATGAATCTAAAAAAGATATAGCCGAAAGCCATTGGGAGAGTGTGACTTTTGGTGAAGATGTATACTTCTATCCATTTTCACATAACCCAGGTACTTTAGCTTATAATGCTGATATGTTTAAAGCTGCAGGGCTTGAAGAATACATTGGTGGAGAGCATGAAATCAAGACTTGGAATCTGGCTGACTATGAGAAAATTCTTAAAAATCTAAAGGGGAATTTACCTAAAGATAAATATTCAAATGCGTTTCCAATGGGATTATTTGCTCTGAATAACCAGGCAGATACTTGGAATCTTGCGTATTTAAGAATGTTTGGCAATGAATTCTTTGATAAAGATGGTAATTTAATCATTGATGATGCAAAGGGTGCTAAAGCTGCAAATTGGTTAAAGAAAATCTACGATGATGGTTTTACAAATCCTGGTGTAGAATCTGTTTCTTCAAACGATGTTAATGCGATGTTCCAGAATCAACAGCTTGCGATTAGCTTTACTAACTCAATACTATTCAACAATGCAAAGGCTGATATGGAAAGTGGTAAAGCTCCTAAATTTGATATGAGACTGGCTAATATTCCGTCTGAAAGTGGAGATCCTTTAACTTTCACTTATGTGACAGGTGCAGCTGTTTTTGACACGAAAGACGAAACTAGAATTAAAGTTAGTAAGGATTTCGTGAAATTTGTCTCTACTGATTCTGAACTTGTGAAGGCTTCTAAGAATGGAGTGCCTGTTAGAACATCTGTTACTGAGGAGTTTAAGGCAGAAAAGCCTTACTTTGATGCCTATTCTGCTAACGATCAATACATGTTTAATTTCACTGGAAATGTACCAGGTTACAGCCAGTTAAGACAAGTTCTTTATCCAGAATTACAGGCTTTATATACTGGTGAAAAAACCGCAAAAGAAGTTGTAAAGAGCTACCAATCAAGCGGAAATAAAATAATTGAAGATTCAAAAGCAAATTCAGTTATTAATAATTAGCTCTAGAATATACGACTTAACAACATTTAAGCCCCTTCTTTTTGGGGCTTAAATTGTAGAAAGGTAAATGATATTAATGAAAATCAAAAAAGATCTCTTTAAGGAAAATATTACAGGCTACTTGTTTATCGCACCTCAAATGTTACTTTTTTTGGTATTTTTAGTTTATCCGATCATTGAAGGAATAAGATTAAGTCTATTTAAAATAACCTATCAGGATGAAGTATTTATTGGGCTTGAAAACTATAAAAGATTATTCAGTGATTCTGTATTCATTCAATCTACTATTAACACGGTTATTTTTGTCCTATTCATTGTGGCATTAACTGTTATTTTTGCAATGTTTGTTTCCGCTGCTATTTTCGATAAAAATGCTAAATATGTGTCTTTCATTAGAGGTGCATACTATATTCCTGTAATGGTTTCCATGGTCGTCATGAGCATGATTTGGAGTTTCTTATTAAACCCTGCCAATGGTTTGATCCCTTTTGTGGCAAGAAAAATGGAATTGTCAACAGTTAATTTCTTAGGTGATACGGACTGGGTACTACCAGTGATTATTTTCGTAACATTTGCCACGAATGTTGGGCAAGCAATCATTCTATATATTGCTTCTATGATTGGAGTTCCAAAGGAACTTTTTGAAGCTGCTGAAGTAGATGGGGCAAGTAGAATGAAAATTATCTTTAAAATTATCATTCCAATGGTTAAACCAACAACTATATACATTATTATTATGAATATTATTGCTGTCCTAAAGATATTTGTTGTAATTCAGCTATTAACTGGTGGAGGACCAAACAATGCATCTACAACTCTTATGTACTACTTATATAATAATGCATTCAAGTATAATCAGCTTGGTCTGGCTTCTGCTGTAGGTGTAATTATGTTCTTAATTACATTAGCTCTATCGATTCCACAGCTAAGAGCTATGTTTAAGAAGAATTAGAGGTGAGAGAAATGTTAAAGAATAAAAATAAGAACAAGAAAAAGAAAGAAAAAATTGATATTGTAACAAACATAATTGTACTATTTTTTGCTATTCTAAGTCTTTTCCCTCTTTACTGGCTTGTGACTAGCTCTTTTAAGAACAGTGCCGATGTTGTTAAAATGCCGCCAGATTGGTTTCCAGAGTCCTTTACGTTGAGCAACTATGTGGATGTTTTCAATAATCAACCTGCTTTAACATGGACGTATAATAGTCTCTTTGTAGCTTTGGTTTCTACGATGGCCTTAATCATTGTCAGTGCGCTTGCAGCCTATGCATTTTCAAAGCTTAAATTTAAAGGGAAGAATATTATTTTCATTATTTTCATTTCAAGTCTTATGATTCCTAAAGAAGTCATGATCGTCCCTTTGTTTAGAATTATTCAAGACTTTAATATGGTTAATACCTTAAGTGGTATGATTTTGCCTAACGTTGCAACAGCTTTTGGAGTATTTTTACTAAAGGGATTCTTTGATACAATCCCAGATTCTTTAAGAGAAGCTGCCAAAATCGATGGAGCCAGTGAATTTAAAATCTTTTATAAAATCATGCTGCCATTAGTTAAACCAGGTATTGGTGCATTATTTATTCTTAACTTTGTTCAAGTTTGGAATGACTATTTATGGCAGCTCGTAGTCGGTCAAGATGAAGGTTCGAAAACGTTAATGGTAGGTATCGCAACTTTGATGCAAGACTTAAATCCAAACTTTGCATATAAGATGGCTGGTGCTACTGTAGCAGCAATTCCTATGCTACTTATATTTATTTTCTTCCAGAAGTATTTTACAAAAGGAATTACAATTGGAGCAGATAAGTAATATTTTTATACTTGGAGATGTTTGCAAATGAATAAAAAACAGAAGATATTTGATCTTATTAATAAACAACTGATTGTTTCATGCCAGGCACTTCCAGAAGAACCCCTTCATAGCTCTTTTATTATGAGTAAAATGGCTTATGCTGCTATGGTTGGTGGAGCAAAGGGAATCAGAGCGAATAGTGTTGAAGATATTAGAAAAATAAAAGAAACGGTTCAATTACCTATCATTGGAATTATTAAAAAAGTTTATGAAGGTTCTGATGTATTTATCACTCCGACTTCTAAAGAAATTGAACTTCTTTATCAGGAGGGGGTAGATATTATTGCATTGGATGCAACGAAAAGAATTAGACCTGATGGCAAGACGATAAGTGAAGTATTTCCTAAAATCAGAGAGACATATAAAGAACAAATTTTCATGGCGGACTGCTCTACCTATGAAGAGGCAAAAGAGGCTTATGAATTAGGGTTTGATTGCTTAGGTACAACGTTGAGTGGCTATACGGAATATACAAAAGGTAATCATTTACCTGATTTAGAATTGATTGAACGATTAGTTCGGGATTTTCGTATTCCTGTCATTGCTGAAGGTGGAATTTGGACTCCGGAGGACCTGAAGCGTGTTTTTGATTTAGGAGTTCATACAGCAGTAGTTGGTACAGCTATTACGAGGCCGATGGAAATTACCAAGAAATTTCTTGAAGCGATTAAATAGTTTGTCCAATTAAGAGATAACTTTTTGGATTGTCAGTCCATTTTTCAGGGGATGTATGATGCACAAAAGATAGGTTTAAAGGATGATGGAAGTGAAAATATTAGCAGCCGATATTGGTGGAACATCTATAAAAGTTGGCATCTCAGATAAAGATGGGAAAATAGAAGAATTTAAAGAATATGATACCGAAAGTAAAAAAGGCGGAAAATATCTAGTAGAAAAAATAATTAAAATAATAAGTGAATTCAAAGGCTTTGACGCGATAGGCATAAGCACTGCAGGTCAGGTTGATAGTACAGAGGGTTCCATCATTTATGCCAATGAAAATATCCCGAACTATACAGGTACTAAATTGAAGGATATTCTTGAGGATCAATTTAGGGTTCCTGTTAAAGTTGAAAATGATGTAAATGCAGCTGCTTTAGGGGAAAAGTTCTTTGGAGCTGCAAAGGAATTTAGTGATTTTCTTTGTTTAACATATGGTACAGGCATTGGTGGAGCCATTGTAATCGATTCTAAAATTTATAAGGGACATAATGGATTGGCAGGAGAATTTGGTCACATTATTACCCATCCTTTCGGAAATAGCTGTAACTGTGGCAAAGCAGGCTGCTATGAAATATATGCTTCTACAACGGCTTTAATAAAAAGAACACAGGAAATAAATTCTGACTTTATAAATGGTAGAGTCATTTTTGAAAGAATTAACCTAGGGGATAAAAGTTTAGATATGCTCCTTCAGGACTGGGTTTCGGAGGTGGCTTTGGGGCTTACTTCCCTCATCCACATTTTTAATCCGCCAGCTATTATAATAGGAGGTGGAGTGATGGAGCAAGACAATCTCGTAAATAAGATATCAGATAAGGTCAAAGAGTTAACGATGGAGAGCTTTTCAGATGTTAAAATTATGAAAGCCTCTCTTGGAAATAAAGCCGGAGTTCTTGGTGCAGTATCACTTCATTTAAAAGGCTAACACTAAAAGGAGTGCCGCAATGACAAATCAAGATATATTTTCTCTCATTCACTCGAGATACAATTCATTTACTAACACGGAAAGAAAAGTTGCTGATTATATTCTTGAAAATATGAAAGATGTCATTTACATGTCGATAACTGATTTGGCTGATGAATGTAACGTAGGTGAATCAAGTGTTTTTCGATTTTGTAAAACGATGGATCTTAAAGGATATCAAGAGTTTAAAATTGTTTTAGCTCATAGCATATCCCTTGATAATGAAACCCCACAGCTTTCCAGCGTGATTACAATGCAAGATACAGTTGAGGAACTGGCGTCAAAGGTATTATCTTCAAACGTACATGCACTTACAGAAACCTATAACTTACTTTCGGAAAGTGATATTTCTCATGCTGTTGATTGTATGATAACCGCCCAAAGAATTCACTTTTTTGGAGTAGGTTCTTCCTTAATGACAGCAATGGAAGCAAAGAATAAGTTTATGAGAATTACCAATAAAACAGAGTGTTCTATAGATTCACATCTCCAAGTTATGTCTGCAGCTTTGATGACAGAGAAAGACGTAGCCATTCTTATATCTTATTCAGGTTCAACGAAAGATACGATTGAAGTAGCAAAAGTAGCAAAAGAAAGAGGAGCAAAGATTATTTCGATAACGAGATTTGCAAAATCTCCTTTGACTAGTTTCTCTGATCTTACCTTGCTTTGCGGTGCAAATGAAGGTCCGCTTCAGGGGGGCAGTTTATCTGCAAAGATATCACAACTTTACCTCTTAGATATGCTCTATTTTGAATATTTTAAAAGGACTAACAAGGAAGCGGTTCACAATAAAGAATTAACTGCAAACGCTGTTATTGAAAAGATGCTATGACGTACTTTAATTTACCATCTGTTAAATGAATAAATGCAGATTTTGTTATTTGAAATCATGATTATGATGTGGGGATTAAGAGGAGAACTATCTTATCGTAAAGTAGGTGCTTATATGGAAATAATTAAAGTGAAAAACTATCATGAATTAAGTAAAATAGCTGCTGAAACTATCATAAAAAAAGTAAATCAATCTAGCAAATTCACACTGGGATTAGCAACCGGAAGTACACCAGAGGGATTATATCGTTATTTAGTAGAAGATCGGTCCTTGCATCATACAAATTACCAGCATGTTAAAGCCTTTAATTTGGATGAATACGTTGGAATGAATCCAGAAAACGAACAAAGTTATTATTACTATATGAATCATCACTTATTTAACCATATAAATATCTTACCCGATAATATTCATCTTCCCCTAGGTAATAAGGAAAACTTAGAGTATGAATGTGAACATTATGAATTGTTAATTGAACAGAATGGAGGGATAGATATACAGGTTTTAGGAATTGGCCAAAACGGTCATATTGGTTTTAACGAGCCTGGTACATCCTTCAAATCTAGCACTCATGTCGTGGAGCTAGATGATTCTACACGAAAAGCTAATTCTCGATTCTTCCATACCATTGATGAAGTACCTACACATGCCATAACGATGGGGATTTCCACGATATTAAAGAGTAAGGAGATTCTCCTTTTAGTTTCTGGTAAATGTAAAGCTCGAGCTCTTCAAAGGTTACTGGATGGTGAAATCAGTGAGGAATTTCCAGCCTCAATCTTAAAAAACCATTCTAATATTACAGTGATTGCTGACCTGGATGCTCAGGGAGCTTAGAGAAATAAGACTTAATTATATAGAGTTTTTATACATACACCCGTTAACATTGACTTATTTTCTAAAAAAACAGTTCATAACATAGTTATTGAATTAGCTGTTTTCTCTGTTAACGGGATAATCGTTATTGAACCAACACGGAACTCTCCCAAGTTTCACCTCAGAGCATATACCTCTCATAAGATACTTTTCACCTCATTAAGAATCATCCCTATTTGTAACCAAAAGCATAAACTGATGAACTTAGATTTATTGTTAATCTTACAATTATAATAGTTGTTTTTTTAGTTAAATGAAGAAGCAATCACACTAAAAGAAAATCATTGGGGTAGATAATTTAGGTAACTACTTACTTTTAGGTTTGTTCATACAACTTTTTCTACTATAGAAATCAGATTTTAACCGAAATAATTGAAATAATCAGATTAGATATGAATCTTCAAATATAGATCGATTAGTTAAGGGGTTTTTGAAATTGGTTCTCGATATGAAAGGTCAGAATGGGTGTTAAGTTTCTAAATTATATACAAAATAAGGAGGAGAAATCTTGAAAAAATTTTGGATAGCAGCTATTACATTGATGTTGGTTTTTGTTGGAGTTATCGGTATGAAAGTAAGCGCTTTTGAAAAAGAGAAATCTGTAGGGAGAATAACTTGGGAACATGGAGGGGAGTTAGAGGCACAAAAGGGTTTTGAAAAAAATATTGGTACAGCGGGAGTATTGTCAGGATCTTATAAAAATTATGTGATTGTTGGAGGGGGAGCTAATTTCCCTTATGAATCCGTTTTAAATGGAGGAATAAAGAAACATTATTCAGATATATATGTATTAAAGAAAGACAAAAATAAATTAACTATGGTAGAACATACTAATCTTGATCATGAGATAGGATATGGATCTTCAATTACTACAGAAAAAGGTGTCTATTATATTGGAGGAAGTCCTGAAAAGGAATACGCAGATGATATTAGTTTGCTAACTATTGATTCAAATAAAAAATTGAAGGTGAAAAAGATAGGAGATCTTCCATTTACAATAAGTGATGGTATAGCAGTTGAAAAAGATGGGAAATTCTATATTGGACTTGGTAAGCAAAATGCAAAAGATAGTAATAAACTGTATGAATATGATATAAAAACTAAAAAGATAAGAGAATTAGCATCAATGCCAGGCGAAAGTGTTAGAAATCAAAGTGTAGCTCAACTATTAAATGGAAATCTATACGTATTTAGTGGTGGAGGGACAACCGCTTATACAGATGGATATAAATATAATATAGAAAAAAATAAATGGTCTAAAGTTTCTTCAGTAAAAGTGAATGGGAAAGAGATATCTTTACTGGGAGCAAATTCAGTAAAATTAAATACGGATGAAATGATGGTTATAGGAGGATTTAATAAAGAAGTATATGATCATGCAGTAAAAAATTTAAATACCTTAAAGGGAGAAGAATTACTAGCTTTTAGAACTCAATACTTTAATACTGACCCTCATGAGTTTAATTGGAATAAAGATATTTTGATATACAATGCAAAAAAGGATTCTTGGAGGTCTATAGGAAAGATTCCATTTGATGCACCCTGTGGTCAAGGCTTAGTATTGATGGATAAAAATATATATTCTATTAATGGAGAAATAAAACCTGGGGTAAGAACGAATGCAATTTATTCAGGAACGATACACAATAACTAAAAATAATTTTTTGGAAATATGTAGAAAGCTAAGTTTTTAAACTTAGCTTTCTTTGCGTTACCATGTATCTTACATAGAAATTTTATAAAACTTGAGAATCTATTTTGATCTATTTTTATTCAAAATGGATTTTTTCAATATCCTAAAATGTGTTTTGGTGAAATTTGATTCTTAAGTATTACGGATAATTTTTGGAAAAATAAAGGACATATTAAATTTATAACGAATATTATAATATGTGTCTAAAATGTGAACGATATGAATACGTTTTACCAAACTGAACTAATATTTTTGCCTAATTCTAATTATTAAAGCGCTTTCATTATTATGAGAGGGAGGAATTATAATGAATGATCAGCAAATAATAAAATGTGGTAAATGTCAAGGGAATCAAGTGAAAAAACTAATTACTGTCTCTGATATGATGTTTTTGGCTATTTTGATTTCATGCTGCATTCCAATGCCAGGTTGGTATTTAATCCCGATATTTATGTTCATAGGCTTTCTGGATGTTAAAAAAGGCGGTTTCCGCTATAGCTGCACTGGATGCAAATCTAAGTTCAGAGTAACGAAGGAAATCAATGCTGCATTTACTGAGTTTTTTAGGGCTCAGAAGACACTAATTAAATAAGAAACAAATGAACGGGGACCAGTTAAATAGAAACTGGTCTCTTTTATTTATCTAACGAATACAGGAGTACTTGCGACTTAAGTTGTAGATCATATCATCCTTTGTCAGGACGTAAAAATTCTTGGTAATTAATATACTTAACACATAAACAACTGAACCAATATAAAGGGATGGTGATATAAAAATGAGTACACTTTACATTTGTACAACTTGCGGGACACAAACGGACTGCTTAAATGACCCACCGGTGAAATGTTTAATTTGCAGTGAGGAAAGACAGTATATTAATCCTAATGGGCAGCAGTGGACAACAATGGAAGAGATGGTATCTTCAAAACAATTTAAAAATGAAATAAAGTATGAAGAAAAAGATTTGTACAGTATGAAAACAGAACCAGATGTTGGTATCGGTCAGACAGCATACATCGTTCAAAGCGATAATTTTACATTGTTATGGGACTGTATTACTTATATTGACCAATTAACCGTCGATAAAATTAAAAAAATAGGTGGCTTACATGCAATTGCATTGTCACATCCTCATTATTATTCCAGTCAGATAGAATGGGCTGAAGCCTTTGATATCCCAATCTATATACACGAAGACGACCAGGAGTGGGTATTAAGAAAAAGTGAAAAAATTGTATTTTGGTCAGGAGAATCTTTAAAGTTGTCTGAAGGATTAATCCTTCACAGATTAGGTGGCCATTTTAAAGGTGGCGCTGTCCTTGAATGGAATAAAGGAAATCATCATAAAGGAATTTTGTTGACAGGAGATATTATTCAGGTGGTGACTGATCGTAAATGGGTTAGTTTTATGTATAGTTATCCCAATCTGATTCCCTTGCCTGCTAAAAAAGTAATTGACATAGCCGATAAAGTAGCCAAAATGAACTTTGACCGGATTTACAACGCTTTTCATCGTATCATTCAGAAGGATGCCAAACAAGCCGTTCAAAAATCTGCTGAGCGATATATACAAGCGTTAAATGGGACTTTATTTGAAACTTAAGTAGGACACGAAGAGAAATTTTTTTTTAGGAAAATGTTATTAAATAAAAAAACGCCTTTTAGTTATAGAACCCAAAAGGCTTGTAACAAACGTATGGCCACCCTTATTTAAGAACTGATACACGTCTTGTTCCCTATATTCATTTTAGTCGAGATAATTCCAAGTAATTTCAATTGGCGAACCTGGCTTTAAGTTTAGTACTTAGCACTAAGATGTAATCATCTTGACTTATCTTAGAACTTTTAGCATCTGCTCCCATTTGTAAATTATCAATTAAGGTTACCGTATTATAATGAAATAAATACGTTAATTGAAGGATTTTTCATCAATTCGGTACTGATGACTTTGACTTTTCATTTTAGCATTGTGCTTCAGGTAGTATTCAAATACTTCTCTTGTTGTATAAGTTGGAGTATATCCAAAAATGTTTTTCAGTTTAGTGTTATCAAGAACAGGTCGATAGCGAAGGAAGTTAACCTGTTCCTCTCCATATTGAGTTAGGGATAATCGTTTTAAGATATAAAGAGCCCATTTTACGACTAATGCAGGGATCCGTATGACTGGCTTGTATAATATATAGGCAAGTTCATCGATTGTTAGCTTACCATCACCAGCAACATTAAAGATTCCTGTCACATCACCTGTAACGGCCCGTTCGAGACAGCAAGCGACATCATGATCCCAAATAAAGACGAATGGGCTATCAGATCGAAAGATGCCAATTAAGGCTTTCTTTTCAAACAGAGCGGTAATCTGATTGTTCACTGTCTCGCCAAGGATGGTACCTATTCGGAAGATGATCTGTTCTAGTTCTGGGTGAGTTTGACGATAGTCTGCTAATAGCTGTTCAACCAATCGTTTATGATAGGAATAAGCAAACTCCTTGTTCCCGCGTATAGGCGTATCTTCTGTAATCCATTCCGGGTTGTCTAAATGATAACCATAAGCAGCTCCGCTTGAGGAGACAATAAACCGCTTCACACCATTGTTTACGCAAGCCTTTAGAATATTTTCCGTACCAAATACATCAACAGAATATTCCAGCTCGCGGTTGCTCTTTTTCCCAGGGGTGACGATAGAGGCTAGATGTACGACGGTATCTATACAATATTTCTCCATTATCTTATGTACATCCTCTGAGCGGATATCGAGCTGTACATAATCTATGGTAGTATCGGAATAAAATATAGGCTTTTCTTGAATATCAGTAGCGATAATGTGAATAGGTTTCCCATTTTTTTCTGCCATAGATAGTCGTTGGACAAGAAGGCTTCCTAAATAACCTGCCGCGCCTGTTATGAGTACATTCATATTTTCACGCTCCTGGTTGTGTCTTTGGTAGTGTCCTTATGAGGTGGGCGCTTTGACCAATAAATGGCAAGGGTAAGTCCAGAAACAATATGCCAGATTGCCCACCAGGCAGCAACAATGGCCATACCACCTAATCCGTCAAAGAAATTGAATATCAAAACTAGACCCAGACCAGAGTTTTGAATACCTACCTCGATAGAAATCGCTCGACGATCGGCGATAGGGAGTTTTAACAGTGAGGAGGTGGTGTAGCCAATCGTAATGGCAAGTAGATTATGGATAAATACAATGAGAGCAACCATTCCAATAAATTCAATAAAATAAGTAAAGTTTGCTGACAGGGAAACGATGACAAATCCTAAGAAGAAGACTATAGATGCATTTTTAGCCCATTTGTTGATCAGTTGCGCTTTTTCTGGATATTTATGGTTTACATACATACCGATGGCGAGCGGTAACCCAAGCATTAAAAAGATCGTAATCAACAAGTCTTGCGGGTTGATGGTAAAAGACTTGAGCAGGCTATTTGTCGGTTCGTAAAGAGATCCCCAAAGCAAGGTGTTAAAGGGAGTCATAAAAATAGCTAGCACGGTTGAAATAGCCGACATGCTGATGGATAATGGGGTATTACCTTTAGCTAAGTAGGTCAAGAAGTTAGATAAATTGCCTCCCGGACAAGCTGCAACTAGAAACAACCCAAGAGCGATACTAGGCCTTGGCTCTATGATAAGAACGAGTATATATGTAAAGGCCGGAAGCAGGATAAATTGACAAGACAGTCCAATGAGTGTGGGTTTTGGCTTTTTAATACTTTCTTTAAAATCTGCCAATTTTAAGTCCAAAGCGACCCCAAACATGATAAACCCGATTAAGATATTCATAATTGTCAGTGAAGTTGCGTTGAAATTTAATTGGATATCATCGATATTCATGCTATTTACCCCTTGGTTCAGCATGCATTTCTTTAAAATATTTTAAGCCTGGTGCCCACATATGCTTGACTGGATCTACATCAGCATGAATAACCGAACAAATCCCGCTTCGGATTGAACGCTCAAGGGCCTCGCGGAATTCAGTTGGATTATTGGCATATTCCCCATGTGCACCCATGCTTTCAGCTAACTGTTGAAAATTGATATTGCCCAGGTCTGTATTAATGCTTTCTTCAGGGCTGAGGGTTTTCTTGATTAAGGTCTTAATTGGCTTCATGGCTATATGCTGATTAATTTTTACCATTCCCCATTGACGGTCGCAAAGAACGATATAGATAATATGCAAGCCATTCCGCACCGCTGTTTCAATCTCTTGTGGATGAAAGCCCATTGCTCCATCTCCAATGATGCAGCAGACAGGTACATCTGGCTTAGCAGCAGCTGCGCCGAGCGCCTGACCGACACCTGCCCCGAGCATCCCGAATTTAAATGTCGAAATGACTGTTCCCGGTTCTCTAACCTTATAATAGAAATTTGTCCAAATGGCTGTATTTCCGCCATCAATAACAAGTGGTGATTCTTTTGGAAATACCTCACTGCATATAGCAGGAATATGAGCTGAGTTCATCGGAGTGGCATGATCATTTAGATGTTCGTTAAGCTTATCCCTGTGCTTTTGCTTATCTTCAAGGTATTTGGATAGCAATGCTTCGCGCTGAAGGTAGTTCAATTGATCCTTGAAGGGAAGAAGTCGTTGATATAATTTTTCTAAAAAGATTTTTACATCTGAGAGTATGCTGACCTCAGTTGGCTTATTTGCACCGAGAATAGAAGGATCTAAATCGACTTGAATTACCTTTTGGTTATTGTTCCAGTAAGGTGCTTTTCCCCACCAATCTGTTTCTCCTATCCTTGAGCCTAGCACTAAAAGCACATCTGCTTCATTGCGAACCTTGTTATTAGCTTCAATATGAACCATTGGTAGCATAAGGCGGTTATTCTCTGAAATAGCGCCGCGTCCTGCCCAACTTGTTGTAATCATCGATTGTAATAATTCCGCAACCTTCTCAAGCTCATTGAAGGCGCGTGCATGAATGACTCCACTGCCAGCATGAATAACAGGAAATTTAGCTGATATAAGCAGTTCAACCGTTTCATCTAATTGTTGTTTATTTGGTTCAGGTGGCTGGGTTACACGATATTGGCTAGCCCTCCAAAATGAAAGGTCACATTTCACTTTCGTATTGAGAATATTTTCCGGTATATCAAGATGAACGACTCCTGGGCGTCCTTCGAAACATTTTCTTAAGGCGGTGCGGAGCATTTCTGGAATCCTATCGAATGAAGGAACTGCTTCGCTCCATTTCGCAATCTGGCCAATCACTGCTGTCTGATCAAAGCATTGATAGGTACCTCCACGGTCTGGGTACATGATGCCGGTCCGCCTGGCACTGGTAATCACAAGCACCCGGTTACCTTCTGCCTGCTCGACAACTAGTCCAGGAAGGATATTGGCTACTCCCGGCCCATTGCTGGCCATGCAAACTCCAAGCTTACCAGTTAATCTGGCATAGGCTCCAGCCATGTGGGCTGCGCTAGTCTCATGACGTGGAGAAATCAATTCAATACCATGGTTCTGTAAGTTTGAATAAAATCCAAAATAAGTTCCATCAATGATGCCAAATAATTTTTCAACATTCTCAAGGCTTAACATTTTTGCAATGACTTCGCCGCCACTCATTTCAGCCATAATATTCCTCCTTAATCATTACGATTATATTGATGAATCAAATCAGGGTTTAATACTTGAAATAATTGATGGAAAATCTTTTCAATATCCTCTTGGGTTGGAATCCTGCGGTTTGTGTCAATACCATTGCCGCAAAGAGTGAGCGCCGTTAATTCCTTTATCTGTGAGGAACACATTTGTTCCGTTGGGATGTATGGTCTGCCTGTCTCCCAAATTTGAAACTGCTCATTATATTGATAGATCAGTTTAAGTATTTTTCTTGCCAGGGCGGATTTGCTTTCATTGGGATTGTGTCCAATAGCAACGGCCAGTTCTGCATAACGGTCTTCTGCATCTTCAATTCCGAAGTCAATTACAAATGGATGTAGGAGTGCAACACTTAAACCATGGGGGATTTTATATTTTGTCCCTAAGGCTCTGCCTGTGGCGTGTGCTAAATTAGTTGATGAATTAGAGAATGCTATTCCAGCATAAAAACTGCCGATAAGTATATCATCATAGGCTTGTTGGTTATTTGTTTTTATGTAAACGTTTGGAAGGGCGTTGGTGATTTTCTTGAAGGCTTGAAGAGCATAGTAGTCTGTTAATTCGGTTGCTTTTGTTGAAACATAAGCTTCCATTGCATGTGTAAGTGCGTCTAATCCTGTATATGCGGAGATGGCCGGAGGTAATTTCTTGGTCCAATAGGAATCTAAAATGACCGCATCCGGTACAAAACTTGGATGAGAGGGATTGCGTTTAATGCCAGTTTCATCGTCAGTAATGACCATAACTTTTGTTGCTTCTGATCCTGAACCAGCTGTGGTTGGTATGACAATCAAGGGAAGACGTTCAATGATGGATTCTTGCTGGATGGTAAGTAAAGTATGCTCTGAATTAATGGCAAAGATGGAAACGGCCTTAGCGAGATCAATCACACTGCCACCACCGATTGCCACAACACCATCACAGCTTTCTGAGAGAGCTATATGGGTGGTTTTTCTCACCTGACTGAAGGTTGGTTCACCTTTGTCGCAAATATAGAGCTGAATCGATATCCCTTCTTTTTCAAGCATTGAGAAGAGATGCGTTTTCGCATCTTTGTAAAGCTTTACTGAAATCATGATAAAAGCTTTCTTGATTTGCAGCTTTCGAATTGTCTCCATAAGCTGTATACCACTAAACCCGCCTGTCAAGATTATGGCAGGTTTTAAAATAGATTCGATAAAGATCACTCCTTTAGCTTAATGTATACGCTTACATTAATGCGTTAAGATAGGTTTCTATTATTATATCTAAGGAAGATTATAAAGACTTGAAAGTTCAAAAGCAATATTAATTCAGAAAATTTAAATTATTTGATTTTGATAACAAGATAATATTTTAGGATGAAATAAACTATGTCATAGTAAATATCATTGATATTCCTTTAATTCAATAGAGAAAAAAATTGTTAATTGTTACTGGGACAATTACTGCAGTAAGTTTAAAACAGAAAACTTGCTTCATATCATAATCGAAGGAGTAAGTTATATCATTAGCATTTCGCTAACAATAGCTTTGTTTAAAATTTTCCTTGGTGGAAAAATGAATCTTTCTTTGGTTCTTTTCCTATTTTACCAATCACTTTTGTTCCTTATTTATATCAATATACAAACTACCAAACATTACATATTATTGAAGTAATTTTCATTTAATGTTTTTCTCAATTTGATACAATATAATTTGATAACGTACTAGATAACGTTTATAGTGGTTATCTACTGCTAATCCTGACTTTCTTCCGGTTAAATGTCGAATTGTCAAAAGGAGAAAATCAAATGAAACCTTTAAAGTTAGTATTCTTCGCAATGATTGCGATTATGATATTTGTTCTTTGGAAAATGTTCCCGACTGAGCAGAAGACTTTTATTACGAATGATCGAATGAAAGAAATCCAGTCAATAGTGGATAATGCAAGTAAAGGTAAAGTCCAGGCCAACTGGCAAAACGTCGCAGCTATTGCAGCTATTGAATATAATATAGACACTGTAGAACCTTATAATATCGAACAAACTACTAATCTGTTTATCGAAAAAGAAGGAAACGAATATAAGCTTAAAAATATTGAAAAAGTAATGGATACTTTAAATTATACAGATGAACAGAAATCTCAGGTGAAATCCTATATAACCTACTTAGATTCATTTAAAAAAGGTAATAAAAGCAATCAATATGAATTTATTGCTGAAATAGAAAGTGCCGCTGTAGATAATTATAAGGAATATGGTATTTTGCCTTCCATCACAATTGCTCAGGCGATCCTGGAATCTGAATGGGGGAAATCAGGGCTATCTCAGAAGTATAATAACCTATTTGGCATTAAAGGCCATAACTGGGATGGTGCTGTTGCGAGCATGGACACAAAGGAATTTCATAATCAAAAAACAAAAAGTGATTTCAGAGCCTATAATTCGATTGATGAGTCAATCGATGATCATGGTGCATTTCTTAAAGAAAATCAACGCTATGAAAAGCATGGCCTTTTTGAGGCTAACACCTATATGGAACAGGCTCAAGCATTGGAAGATGCCGGCTACAGTACGGCTGAGAATGAAAAAGGCGAAAAGATATACAGTAAAATGTTAACTGATATTATTCAGCAATATCAATTACAGCTAATTGATAGCAATGTCACGTCAGATAAATTATAAAAACAAGCGTATGTGTCTACTTTTGCACATACGCTTGTTTTTTATTCTTAATAGGTGATTTTGGATTAACTGCATAGAATTAAATTTCCAACTTTTTTAAATGAGGTTTGCTAAAATAAATGGTAACTGTAAAAGTGACTTAAGTAATTATTTAATGTAAAGATTGGTTGGTGATCATTTGAATACGTATGGAGACGAATTGTTTAAGGGATCTGCTATGTATTATTCAAAATACAGGCCTATGTATCCTTCTGAACTAATTAGATTTCTAGTAGAGAAATTCTCTTTAAATGGAGAGCAGAATCTCCTAGATCTTGGATGTGGAACAGGACACCTCACAATCAGATTTTCTGATTGGTGTAAAAAAATCGTTGGGATTGATACTGAACCAGAAATGATTGAAGAAGCGAAACGTCTACATCAAGAGATTAGAATAGGGCAAATTCAATGGTTTAATGGAACACTAAATCAATATGTACATAATGAACAATATAGCCTCGTGACTATCGCTAAAGCCTTTCATTGGATGGACAGACCAACGATTTTAGAGGAACTTTTTCCAATCATTACGGATGGCGGAGGAGTAGCTATTATAGACAACTATAATCCAAATCAACCACTTACAACATGGCAGGTAAGAATGAATGAAATTATAGAGAAATGGTATGGAACTGATCGAAAAGCTGGAAAGACTACCTATACCCATCCGATTAAAAGTCATGAGGAAGTACTAACTAACTCAAAATTCAATTTAGAGATTCACCAATCACCTACATACGACATCATTTGGAACATTGAATCAATCCTTGGAAACCTATATTCCACCTCTTTCGGTTCAAAACGATTTCTTGAAAATAATGTGGAAAAATTTGAACAGGAGCTTAGAGAAGCCTTGCTAGATGTTTGTCAGTCCGGAGAATATAAAGAAACAGTATCATTGTCTGTAAAGTTAGGCTTAAAGAATTGATAAATAAGGAAGTTATTTCTTTGATGTCCAGCCATAAAGGAGGAGGTAATAGAGTTCATAAAAAGGGTTGGTGTTTATGGTTTTATGTCTCAATCATTCAATGAATAAACCGAGAATTAAATCTAAAATCCTCGGTTTATTTATCATTAAATCCTTTACTTTACTTGTATAAAGGATGTGCTCCCAGTGTTCTTGAGCGTTATTAAAAAGTAAAATAAACCGGGAACCAAAATGATCGTTCCGATTATTAGAAATACCGGCCTTACCCCTAAATCCCAAAATGGAGAGGAGGCAAACAGAATTCCTAATGGCATAGTGAGCCGGAGGAAAAATAATCGAACGGAGCTCAATTGTGCTAAACGTTCTTTTGCTACACCTTTTTGGAACATGGCGGCACTTTGTGCATTAAACAGAGGGAATAATATACCTCCACTTAATTCACACAGCCATGCATAAGGAATAGAATGTGTGAAAAATAATAATATGAAAGATAAGCCTCCCCCCATTAAACCGATGTACATAAACAATGGTGACTTAGGAAGACTCGTTAATATCCATGTGCCAATAACATAACCAACAGGAAAGGCTGCAGAAAAGATCGCATACTCCCAATATTCTCCGTCCAAACTTCCTCTAATAAAAGGCACACTTAGAACCATTGTGACTCCCACGGCAAATTGAACGGTAGAAGAGAGGAGGGTCAATCGGAAAAGACCTGGATATTGAAAAAATATTTTGTACCCTTCCTTCATCTCTTTCCACCAAAATCGCTTTGTCCATGGAGATACGGCCTGTTTGGGATTATCTGGCAGTCGTTTAAGAGATAGAAAGCTTATTAAGAACATGATTGCAGAAAAGACATAGATGAAGTGAATGGGGATGAATAATAAAAATAAGGAGGCAGCTCCCGGTGCGAGAAAGCTCATAAGACGAAGTGTGCCGTCCAATAATGCATTGGCATTTACCAGTTCCTTTTCTTCACAAAGCTCCGGCAGAAGGGAGAAAGAGAGACTTGCGTAAATAGGCTGCATTAAACCCAGTAAGCATTGCAATATGAATAAACCAATAATAGCGCCATTCTCTGAGACCAGAATAAAACCCAATAAAGGAAGTAAATAAGCGAATGAGCGAATCAGTTGTATATTACGCAAAAGTCTTTCTTTAACCATGTAATTTAAAAATGGAGAGCTAATACATTGTAAAATTAACGAAGGGATAAAATAAATCAACCAAAGTATACCCATCCATTCTTTCGAACCAGTCAATTCATACAGTAGTAATCCATTTACAATTCCACCAGCTGCTCCGCCTAATTCAGAAACAATTTCTCCAATCCAAAGAGCTTTAAACGATTTTGAATAATTTTTCATAAAGGATTACCCAAATAATGAAATAGCTTAGTTGAAAAATCTTTAAGCTGAGCAGCATTGATTGAATAGATTCCTTTATCCGCACGAATAAATTTGGCCGATTTTAAAATGGAAAGCTGATGATGCAGAGTTGTCTTTGAAATTAAAAATTGGACGCTTAATTCCTGCAGGGACCTTGGACCTTTAATCAATTGATGAAGCAGCTTTAAGCGGAGCTCATCCCCAAGCGCTTTATGGCCAGCAATTAATTCCTGTGAAGGTACATTTGATTGCCTAAAATAGTCTTCTTTAACTGGATAGAAGATCAGTTTGGTATCTACTGTTCGAATTTCCAGTATCCATGGCCGATAAGAAACATGAGGGACCATCTTTACAGACCATACGGAAGGTTCCGGTATATAATTCGCTCGGCCGCTTATTTGCTCAATGATCTCGGTGGGATTCTTTTCTTCCAATGATTGATGCTGTTTTTCTTCAAATTCCAGTGCTTTTAACCATTTATTCCATTCCTCGAAGCTTCTTACCCATTGATACCATCCATTTATAATGGTTTGATAGAGGACACATATTTCTTTGAATTGATATTTACCAAGATTAAGAACGTAGTCTCCCAAATAATCATGCTCTGAAAAATGTTTACTATACTCAGTAAACAAATGCTTTTCCTTATAATTAATCGCTGTATTTTTACGTGCTTCTTCACAGACTCGATTTTTATATGGAAGAACGGTTTCGTAAAAAGTATTTGGCGAAATATCAGCCAAAGCATCACGAAACTCCTGAATAGAAGATGAAGAAAATTTTGCTTGCAGCATTATCAGTCCATACCAAAGGTTTGTATCTTCGATTTCTTTTAAATCCTTAGAAAGAGATATTGGCAACTTGTTTTCCCAAGAGGACCATATTGCTTCCTGCTCAAAAGTATGCCGCATCTTTTCATGAGTATAGCCAGCAATACCAAGGATAACTTCCCAAACTGGTGAAGATTCTACTTGCATAGATAGCGATTCTATCGATTCAAACGAATAAAGATCCTGCATTTAATCCCCTCCATTTTTTGGATTATATTCAGATTCTAAATTAGTTGAATTATATATTCAATATATTTGGAAAATAAAATTATTTTCCTCTTAATTAATCGATTTAAATATGTGTTATTTCGAGTTGCCGCTAGTAGGAAAATAGACTTCCTTGATGACCAATTCGGTTATATGATTACCACTAGTGAACTTGCATGAACCAATACAGTTTCAGCATTCACCGGAATAAACAACATGTAAAAAGGGATGTAAACAGTTGTTTACATCCCTTAGTCATTAGATTTTCATAACTCCACCTGTACTGGCGGAAGTGACGAGTTTCGAATATCGTGCCAGATAGCCTGTCTTTACCTTTGGCTCAAAACCTTTCCAATTCGCTCTGCGGAGTTCAAATTCCTCGTCTGAAATTTCCAGTTGAATGGTTCGTTTATTCATATCAAGTTCAATGATATCGTCATTTTCAACAAAGGCAATGGGACCGCCTTCAGCAGCTTCAGGTGATATGTGGCCAATGCTGATTCCTCTTGAGGCACCAGAAAAACGTCCGTCTGTAATTAAGCCTACTTTTGCGCCCAATCCTCTTCCGACAATTTGCGAGGTAGGAGCGAGCATTTCCGGCATACCAGGACCGCCTTTTGGGCCTTCATAACGAATGACGACTACATCTCCTTCTTTTACTTTGCCGGTAATAATACCTGATAAAGCATTCTCCTGAGAATCGAAACAAATAGCAGGGCCTCTGTGATAGCCGCCAACTTCGGGATCGACCGCTCCAACTTTAATAATTGAACCATTTGGTGCAAGATTGCCAAACAGTACAGCCAAGCCGCCACGTTCAGAATGTGGATTGCTTAAAGGACGAATTACATCATAATCTAAAATCTCACAGCCCAGCACGTTTTCTCTCAATGTTTGGCCAGAGACAGTTATACATTCTCCGTTTAAAGCACCCGGCTTTTTCAGCAATTCATTAATAATAGCACTGACACCACCGGCATTATGTACATCCTCAATATGATAATCAGATGCCGGCGCTATTTTTGCCAAGTGGGGGACTCGGCTGGCAATCTCATTAATACGCTCCATCGGGTATTCGAATCCAGCTTCATGAGCCAATGCGAGAGTATGAAGGACTGTATTCGTTGAACCACCCATGGCCATGTCAAGAGCAAATGCATTATCAATCGTATCGATGGTCACGATATCACGCGGTTTAATGTCTGTTTTAATGAGCTGCATCAGCTGTTTGGCTGATTGTCTGACAAAATCCTTTCTTTCCTCTGCAACGGCAAGGATTGTCCCGTTACCAGGTAAAGCTAAACCTAAGCCTTCCGCTAAGCAATTCATTGAGTTCGCGGTGAACATTCCGGAACATGAACCGCATGTTGGACAGGCGACCTGTTCAAGCTCCTGCAGTCGCTCTTCATCAATTTGTCCGGATTGATAGGCACCGACACCTTCAAAAACGGAAGTGAGGGAGAGGGAGTTGCCATCTTTATCTTTACCAGCTTTCATTGGTCCGCCACTGACGAAAATAGTTGGGATATTGACACGAAGAGCAGCCATCATCATACCAGGTGTGATTTTGTCACAGTTTGGAATACAAACCATTCCATCAAACCAATGCGCTGATACGACTGTTTCAATAGAATCCGCAATAATTTCACGACTCGGCAAAGAATAACGCATGCCGATATGGCCCATAGCAATCCCATCATCGACACCAATAGTATTGAATTCAAACGGAACCCCACCCGCTTCACGGATTGCTTCCTTTACAATCTTTCCGAATTCCTGCAGATGTACATGACCAGGAACGATGTCAATATAGGAATTGCAAACCGCGATGAATGGTTTTCCAAAATCCTCTTCACTTACACCAGCCGCTCTCAGTAAGCTTCTATGTGGAGCGCGATCTATTCCTTTTTTTATCATATTACTACGCATTTCAGTCATGACAATCATCTCCAATTAGGTAAATTTATCTGTATATTTAGAATTATTCAACATTTTAACATTAAATGAAGTAATATCCTATCATAATTGGAAAAGAATTATATTTTTTATATAAATATCGTAAATTGCTGATGTAACTTTCATACTTGTTGAAACTCTCTTCGTTTGAAGACACATTATTTTCATTTTATTGAAAATCAGGGTAAAATAATGCGTATTACTTACATGACGTTTCATAATATGGATAAAAATTCTGACTTGGTAGTAGAACTTCAATCAAGACAGAAAGGATTTGATCGTTTGTTAGATTACAAGTTAATGGTCACTTTATATGAAGGAGACTATGAGAAATGGGTTAACACTGGGATTGCATTAGGGATTGTTTTGCTATTCATCCTTTTTAGGAAGCTAGTTACGAAGTATGTCTTTCAGTTGATATTAAAATTGAGAGAGGATAAGCCAAATGATTTATTTATTCAAGTTTTTAAAAGCTTTGAAAAACCGATCAGTTGGCTGTTTATTATCATTGGTCTGTACATAGGGGTAAAGTACTTTCCATTCATCAATCAACATAATCCTTTTTTCTTAAAATTATTGCGTTCGATGATTATCTTTTTGATTACCTGGGGATTATTTAATTTGTCCTCACCTTCACAAGGTATTTTATTAAATATTAATGAGAAAATGAATCAAAAAATCGATTTGATCCTCATTCCCTTTATATCCAGAGCCATGAGAGTGATTATCGTAGCCATCAGCATTAGTATTATCGGTCAAGAATTTGATTATGACGTAAATGGATTGGTAGCCGGTCTTGGTTTGGGTGGTTTAGCTTTTGCCTTAGCAGCTAAAGACGCTGTTGGTAATTTAATTGGCGGAATTGTAATCGTCACAGAAAAACCTTTTTCTATCGGTGATTGGATTTTAACATCTAATGTTGAAGGAACTGTGGAGGATATAAACTTTAGAAGTACAAAGGTTCGTACATTCAGCCAGGCGTTAGTGACTGTACCTAATGCTACGCTGGCCAGCGATGCAATCACGAACTGGAGTCGAATGGGAAAACGAAAAATCGATTTTCATTTGGACGTCGCCTACCAAAGGGAGACAGATCAACTTGATAATCTAATAGAGGAAATTAAACATTTGCTGCGCTCACATCAAGGTGTTCATCAGGACACCATTGTCGTAGCCTTCGATCAATTTAAAGATCATTATATAAAAATACTAGTTTATTTCTTTACCAATACTACTGCCTGGGAAGAACATGTCCAAATTAAACATCAAATCAATTTAAGTATCATGCAGCTGTTAGAAAAAGAGGGAATATCTTTGGCAGTGCCTATGCAAAAAGTTTCTGTTGATCCTGAGTTTTCATTAATAAAAGAAAGATCAAATTAAATCATTTTAATATACCACTGTGAATTAAGTGATTCATAGTGGTATATTTCTTTTATAAAGAGTATTCACTATAACAGTGCTAGAAAACCTTAGATATTAACCATATTTAAAAAAGAGGGAATACATTCTTTGCCACACAAGCCATCTCCAATTTCTCCAGTGTTTTACAATAATCAACTTCTACATTTTCAATAGTTTGATTCATACTCAGAACCATTTCCTTTACAATCGTTGAATCCTTATACCATTCTGTATATTGAGGTGGCGAGTGCGATACATCTTTCCATACATATGAGAGTGAAGGGCTATAAAAGTGAGGAGATCCAGATAGCAGCCTGCATTCTCTTAAACGAACTTTATACTTTTTTCCTGGAAATTCTTCATTTATATCATTAAAAAGATGCGGCCAATAATCCTTTCTTGAGCCTGTATGCGGCGTATTTAATGCCCATTGTTCAATTTTCTTCAAACTTCTATCATTAAATAAACACGTATACAAATCCTTTCCAATTTGAATCCGGCTATCGAGCTGTTCAAAGTGATGGATCGTTTTACCCGCAAAACTGATCTTCGTATTATTTTTCAAATAAGGAAATAAAATTTGATTCATTGATAAATGATCTTGTAGAGAAAATTCAGGTTTTACAAGGACCTGATTATGGATATTGGGTTCTTTTATGAGTGTTTCTTCTAAATGGTTTTGTTCATTTATGATAAGTGCCACCGTTAGAAGAGCTGAATCTTTATATTGCCAAAAGTAAGTCCAAACAGTTTGCATATACGCTGAAACAAATAAATGAGGCAATAAGTAGGCGAGATTCCGACCGTATTTAAGTGATTCTTCATACATGAGTAATTGAGGATAGGCATCATTAAAAATCAACCAATTGCCCCGTTCTAAAAACAAAAAGAATGTTTCAGCTTCCTTTTTCTCCAGCAATCTTGATAAACAAGTACCCTTTAAGTCAGTCATATTCCATCCGGCATTTCTGGAAACCATATGGGCAAGAAATGACCAATGGATCTCTGGATGGTTTTGATAAAAAGAAAGATAGGCTTTAGTCCTGGTAATATTATTCTGATTGGCTAAGCTTGTTTTTTCACGTATCATTCTTAAAATCATTTCATCTTCATGCGTCATTTTGTATATTACTTTCTTTTTTTGATCAAGCATCTTTTTCATTTCAGTTAATGTTCCGGATAGTTCTGTTTTTTTCTTTTTAAACCAGGGAAAGGACATAAATATATCTCCTTCTAATAAAAAATAATTAAAGGTGCTCTATTTTATTCTTTGAAAATTCGGTTTATACACATGCATAAAGCGTTAAGATAGACGATTGCCGCTTGGGAGGAGTAATCTAATAAGCAGCATGAATAGCTTTTACTTTGTCAATAATTTGTTCAGTTTCCGTATGAAAGTGAACATATTAGATATTTCAGTCTGTAGTTTTGTGAAAAAATGTTTGATTGAAAAGAAGTGAGGTTACGACATGAAACAACCAAAGACATCAGAGGAATATACATTAGGAAAAATATTGCTATTCTTTATCCCATTGGCTCTGTCAGCTAGTTTGACTTCGGTATCTCACGTTATTATTAACGGGACACTTAGTCGGGCTGAAGCAGCGGAGGTCATTATATCCAACTATGCAATTGCTTTTTCACTGTTTAGTATTATGGAAAGACCGGCTTTAGTATTCAGACAAACAAGCTCAGCCTTAGCAAAAGGGAAGTCGACCTTCCAGGCTATTTGCTCTTTTTTCATAAAAATCATCGTTTCTTTAATGCTTATTTGTATGTTAGTCGCGTTTTCACCGCTTGGAGAATGGATATTCACTTATTTATTTAATGCTGAACCTGAGAATATGTCAGCTTTAATGAACACCTTTAAGGTTTTAGCTGTTGTGATTTTACTATCAGGCATCCGTACGTTATATCAGGGAATTATGATTAATCATCTTGAAACAAAATGGGTGACCTATGGTGTGATTATTCGCTTGATTGGTATGATTGCAATTGCATTTTATTTCATCCATTATGCGGATTTACTGTCAAGTATAGCCGGAGCCATCATTTTCTTAACCGGTATGTTAATCGAATGTGTAATCAGTATCTGGAGAGGCCATCGTTTAATAAAGACAGAGAACCTGGATGAAGATGATGAACAGCCATTGACCCAAAGAGAGATTGGAAAGTTTTATACGCCATTGGTCTTTTACTTATCTTTTCAAACGCTTGTAACACCTATCATTTATGCTTGTTTAAGCTTCATTGACAATGTAAATCTCGGGATCGCTTCTTTTGCTCTTGCCTTCAGTGTAACGAATTTGATCATCAGCTTTTTTATGTACACCCATCAGGTCGTTCTTCAATTTTATGATACAAACAAAAAAGCGGTCTTTCAGTGTATTGTGATTTTTAGTATAGTTCCTACAACATTATTGCTTATATTATGCTATACACCTGCAGGCTTCTGGTTTATGGATACGATCTTTGGCACAACCGGTACATTGGCTAAAGAGACATTGCAGGTGCTGCAATTCTTTATTATAAAAACCTTTGTTTTTCCTTGGGTGGATTACTTAGGGGGCATTTTAATGCTAAACAAGAAAACAGGAGCGATGTTAAAGCCACAGCTTTATAATCTGATTACGGTTGTAATTATTTTAGTGACATTTGTTGTCCTGTTCCCTTCATTAAATGGAAGAGCGGGTGCTATAGCTGCTTCTCTTGGGGAATTGGTTGGCTTAGTATTCGTTTTTATGGTGGTGCAAAAATATAATAAGGACATAGATAAGCAAGCTACTCAAATGGAATCCATGTAAGTAAAAGGGAGGTTATTCAGATGAATAATCTCTTTTTTTTTGCAGCTAAAAGACTCATAGCATGAGAAAGAGTGAGGAGAGTAAATATTCTTTGTATCCACCCTATCTGTTATACATATTTCCCCTAAATCATTAGTACTTTTATTACTTTTCTTCCTGTTCTAATTTCTCTAATGCCTATTTTTCAGTTAATGGGTAATTCCTGTCTAGTTAGACCCCTCAATGACGACATATTGCTACCGGTATGACGATATTAAGTACTTACTAAATTAGTAATCTTTATTTCCTGTAAATGAAGAGTCTAAAGTGATGAAAAGCATCCAGGGAAAAGAAGAATAAAAGGTTATAACTGGAAGAGACAATAATGCGAAATGTCTAAAAATTCGACAAATATAAAGTATCTCGTGGGAATTAATATAAAAAGTTGTAAATGTAAGGCATTTTTAGTTATTATAGTA
The DNA here is from genome assembly GCF_001685035.1 of Bacillus sp. FJAT-27986. Lineage (NCBI taxonomy): Bacteria > Bacillati > Bacillota > Bacilli > Caryophanales > Bacillaceae > Bacillus > Bacillus sp. FJAT-27986. The sequence goes on from NZ_MAYV01000012.1 coordinate 267,688, forward strand.
AATATATAGCGCTTTACTAGTTAGTAATTTCATAAACTAGTAAATATTAACTAACGAAATTTATTGAATTATGTAAATATTCGTTATTTCACCCATGGCTACTATACAGAAAATCCAAAACGAAAGAAGGAGAGAACGTTAATGGCTATAAGCTTACAAAAAGGACAACGAATTGACCTGACAAAAGGTAATGCAAATCTAAATACGATTATGGTTGGTTTAGGTTGGGATCCAGTAAAGAAAAAAGGCGGCTTTTTTAGCAGAAGTGCAGATGTAGACTGTGATGCATCAGTTATTATGCTGACTGCAGATAAATTGCAGAGTAATAAAGATCTTGTTTATTTTGGGAATAAAAAAAGTGCTTGTAGTTCTGTTATTCATTCAGGAGACAACTTAACTGGGGATGGCGATGGTGATGATGAATCCATTAAAATCAACTTGAAATCTGTTCCAAATACATACAACAAATTAGTTTTTGTCGTAAACATTTATAACTGTGTTCAAAGAAAACAAGACTTTGGCATGATTGAGAATGCTTATATACGTGTTGTGAATCACGATACAGGCGAAGAATTAGTTCGATTTAATTTGTCGGATAATTATGCTGGCTTAACAACATTGATTACAGGTGAAATTTATCGTCACAATTCAGAATGGAAATTTGCTGCTATTGGTGATGGAACGAAAGATAGCAGTCTATCGGAGATATGCAGCAAATACCAATAATAAATATTAATTAAAATACTGGAGGGAAATAAAATGGCAATTTCATTATCAAAAGGACAAAAAGTAGATCTTACAAAAACAAATCCTGGTTTAACAAAAGTAATAGTAGGTTTAGGATGGGACGTAAACAAATATGATGGCGGACATGATTTTGACCTTGATGCATCCGTATTTCTTTTAAATGAAAGCGGAAAAGTATCCGGCGGAGAAGATTTTGTTTTCTATAATAATACAACAGGTGGTGCTGGTTCCGTAACTCACTCTGGTGATAACTTAACTGGAGAAGGTGACGGCGATGATGAACAGGTTAAAATCTCAATCCAAAGTATTCCACAAAGTATACAAAAAGTTGCTTTTGCTGTAACCATCCATGATGCTGATTCCAGAAGTCAAAACTTTGGTATGGTTTCAAACGCTTTCATTCGAATTGTGAACGAAGAAACGAATGAAGAACTGATCAGATATGATTTGGGAGAAGATTTTAGCATTGAAACTGCCGTTGTTGTAGGCGAATTATACCGCCATCAAGGAGAATGGAAATTTAGTGCGATTGGTTCCGGTTACCAAGGCGGTTTAGCTGCTCTTTGCAATGACTATGGATTACAAATAGGATAATACTATTCGTTTATTAAATAGTAATATACGAATTTGAGAGGTGTGATTTTGCACATGGCTATTCAACTCAGTAAAGGTCAACGTATTGACCTGACTAAAAACGATCCAACATTGCAAAAAATTGTTATCGGTTTAGGATGGGATGTAAAAAACTTTGATGGAGGTCAAGATTTTGACTTGGATGCCTCTGCGTTCATCTTAAATGCCCACGGAAAATGCCGTAACGATTTCGATTTCATTTTTTATAATAATCTTCAAAGTACGGATGGTTCCGTTACCCATACCGGAGATAACAGAACGGGAGAAGGGGAAGGCGATGATGAACAAATCAAAATCGATCTTTCTAAAATCCCCGATGATGTGAACAAAATTGCTATTACAGTAACGATTCATGATGCGGAAGTTCGCCGTCAAAATTTTGGACAAGTTACCAACGCTTTTGTACGTCTAGTAAATGAAGATACGGGCGTTGAGGTTTTACGTTATGACCTTGGAGAAGATTTCAGTATTGAAACAGCTGTCGTATTTTGTGAGGTTTATAGACATAACCTTGATTGGAAATTCAATGCGGTTGGTTCCGGTTATCAAGGCGGGTTACATTCATTGGTTAAAGCATATGGCTTAAGCGTTTAAGCATAAATGATTAGTTAGGGGGAATTATTTCTTTCCCCTATTATTTTTAAGATATACAACGGAGGGTTAACACTTTGGAAATTTTAGAACAAATCTTAAGTACGTATGCTTTATTTTTTGACTTGGACATGTGGGCGGAAGTATTAACTGATCCTGTAGCATGGGGACTAATTGGGTCCTTAGTAATCATAGAAGGATTATTGTCCGCTGATAATGCCCTTGTTCTGGCTGTTTTAGTAAAGCATCTTCCTGAAAAACAACGAAAAAGAGCACTTATGTATGGGATGTTCGGTGCCTACTTCTTCCGTTTCTTATTTATTGGAATAGGCGTATACCTCGTTAAATTTTGGTTCATTAAAGTTTTAGGTGCTGCGTACTTAGCATGGATCGTAATCCAGCATTTTCGGTCAAAAGCCGGAGATGGCGAAGACGGCGTAAAACAATTTAATAAAAATTCATGGCTTACACGTACAATCGGAATATTCTGGAGCACGGTTGTTTCAGTAGAATTAATGGATATTGCGTTCTCAGTGGATTCTATATTAGCTGCATTTGCAATATCTGATCAAGTATGGGTACTTTTGGTTGGCGGTATGTTAGGAATCCTAATGATGCGTACAGTTGCCGGTGTATTTTTAACATTAATTGAACGCGTACCTGAACTCGAAACTACTGCATTTATACTTATTGGGATTATCTCAGCAAAAATGTTTGCAAGTGTTTTTGGCTTCCATGTATCTCATTATGTATTTTTTGCGATTATCATTGTCGCTTTTCTCGCAACTTTTATCATTCATTATATCAATAAAGGTAAAAATATTGATAAAAACACGGAAATGGCTGCATCTAAAGATAAATAAAAAGATCTGGCTTGAATTAAAGACGGCTACTGTGTTCGTAAACAGTAGTCTTTATTTTTATATGAAAGGAGCATAAGAATGCAACATTTCAGCTATGAATCATCCATAAAAATGAAAGAGATTTTTTATATGGAACCGGAGCCTTTTACGAAATATACAGATAAAGAGGTACTTGCTTATGCCCTTGGTGCCACTCTTTATATGCCTGCTATAAAAGCGAATATCGCAAAGGATATCATTAACAAAAAGTATCAAGAGCTTACTTCATTAGTGATTGATTTGGAAGACTCAGTTGCTGATTGTATAGTTGTGGATGCTGAAAACAAATTGCTGGAACATCTATCTATACTATCTGAGCATCTTGAGGAAAACAAAATAAGCATGGATGAACTGCCGCTTATTTTTATAAGAGTAAGGGACCCAATCCAAATGAGACGAATAACTAAGCTCATTAACGATTATTTGTACATACTGACAGGGTTTGTTTTTCCAAAATTCAATTATGAAAATGGGAAAGAATTTTTAGCAATCCTGGATGAAATCAATAAAAATAATAGCTTACTATATGGTATGCCTATATTGGAGTCAGCTGAAATTATTTATAAAGAAACCCGAATGGATGCTCTATTAAAAATAAAAGAATTATTGGACTCATATAAGAGCTATATATTAAACATCCGGATAGGAGCTACTGATTTTTCCGGTTTATTTGGTATACGAAGAAAAGTAGACACAACTATTTATGATGTGTCGGTGATAAGAGATTGTATCACGGATATTATCAATCTCTTTACCAGACAGGGTGATGAATATGTAGTTTCCGGGCCAGTTTGGGAGTTCTTCTCAAAAGATAACCGTATCTTAAAACCAACACTGCGTGTAAGTCCTTTTCAAAGAAGATATGGCAGCTCTGGTCTAGTAAAACAGACTGAATTAATCAATGAATATTTAGATGGTTTAATTAACGAAGTCCTCCTGGATAAATTGAATGGAATTAACGGAAAAACCATTATACACCCTACTCATATTAAAGTAGTGCATTCTTTATACACCATTACACATGAAGAATATATAGATGCTATAAGCATCATAGCGAACCGCGAAGGGAATGCAGGGGTTTTAAAAAGCTTGTATGAAAATAAAATGAATGAAATGAAACCTCATTATTATTGGGCGAAAAAAGTCTTACTCCGAGCCAAGGTATTCGGTGTATATAATGTTGATCAAGATTTTACTAGTTTACTCTTAAATCAAGGACATGATGAACAAATTCTAGAGGTGAAATGAAATGACAGCAACGAGAGTGAATATAAGAGAAGTAACGCACCAAATACTGGATGATTTAACAGTTAGGATCGAAGTCTATGATAATCCATATGATTTCGAAACACATCATTTATTTAAAATGGCGACTCGCATTAATAAGAAACGTAATTTTTTATTCGTAAGTACGGTTTTAGGCAAACATCTGGCTGTTAATCCTAAAATACCTCTACTGGTTGGTCATTTATTATCCCTGCGATATTTAGAAGTCGTCTACGGCAAGAAAGATATGCGTGCAGAGGCAATCGCTGAGGCTATAAAAACTGGTGGAAACATTGAGGAATCCTTGCTTTTAGTTGAAGAAGATCCGATCAAACTGCCAAAGCCACTAACCATTATTGGTTTTGCTGAGACGGCTACAGCATTGGGCCATGCGGTATTTAGTTCCTTTGATAAACATGCAAAATACATACACACAACAAGAGAAAAAATAGCTGAAATCCCTTCAATCATTAATTTTGAAGAAGAACATTCCCATGCCAGCAGCCATTATGTCTATTCAAGCGATCCTGCTTTTTTTGATAACGACCAAGAAATTGTATTAGTGGATGATGAAATAACAACGGGTAAAACAGCAATCAATATTATCCGAAAAATCCATTCTGTTTATCCATCAAAAAAGGTATTTACATTGATATCGATTTTGGATTGGCGCACAGCTGAGCATCGTTCACAATATCAGCAATTAGAAAGAGAATTAGGGGTTACCATACATCCAGTGTCTTTAATGGATGGAACAATCTCGATTAATGGTCAACCTGATTTAAAGCTAGAGGATCAACTTGCTGCTCCTAATCAAACTTCTGAGCAACACGTTTCATATATACCTATCCATCATTATTTTAAAGACCATCACTTTAATCAATTTACTTCTATCAATACTGATGAGTCTCTAAATGCTTCCCCTTATTCACAGGCTACAGGGAGATTTGGTCTGGATATAGAAGAAGAAAGAAGTTTTTCTCCTATTTTTGAAGAGATAGGCGGTATTTTGAAACAGCATCGCAAAGGTAAGAGGACCTTGGCTATAGGTACCGGGGAATTTATGTATATACCTATGATGATTGCTTCGTCCATGGGGAGTGAGGTTTACTTTCAATCTACTACTCGAAGTCCAATATACTCTTTAGAAAAGAGTGATTACCTAATTCATAATAAATTTGCATTTGATAGTCCTGAAAATAAAGGGATCGTAAATTACTTATATAATATTGAAATCAATCGCTATGACGAGATATTTATATTTATTGAAAGAAACTCATCTCATGAATCAGTAAATTCCATACTATCCGCATTAAAACAAACCGGAATTAATTTCATTACTGTCATCACTCTAACGGAAATGAATCAGTAAGGAATTCATATCAACCATTTTCTTTCTAATTGGCTAGAACTGTTAGATATCATATATAGTTTAATACTTTTATAGTTATATACTGCTCCACTATACAACCAGGAGGGATTTTATGCTTAAACGAAAACTAATACCGGATCAAATGGGAAGCTACAACGAAGATGATGCCATATTTTTATTAAGAGATATTAGTGATTACGTTTTTGAAACCAAAACGGAAGAAAGAGAAAGTTTGATCCAATCTGGTATACACTATTCGGAAATGCTCCCTGTCGAATATCATCCTCCAAAAGAATATATAAATTTATTTCATGATACATTAAAAAAATATTCAGAGCGTCTAGCTGTGGCTATTGGAACAGTGGCCGAACAGATTATTGAACGTAAAGGAATGGATAACTTAGTTTTAGTCAGCTTAGCAAGAGCTGGAACACCAATTGGAGTGTTGATTAAACGTTATTACGCCTATAAATATCAAATCAATGTTCCTCACTATTCTATATCTATCATTCGCGGCAGAGGCATTGATGAGGCAGCTATTGATTATATTTTTGAGCAGCATTCTCATGCGAACATTCAGGTAATAGACGGCTGGACAGGAAAAGGAGCTATTACGTTTGAATTAGCTGAAGCATGCGAGAAATATAATTCAACTCACTCGAATTATATTGATCCTTCATTGGCCGTGTTAGCCGATCCAGGGCATTGTGTAGATATATATGGAACAAGAGATGACTTTTTAATCCCATCCGCTTGTTTAAACTCTACGGTATCAGGATTAGTAAGTCGTACTGTATTAAACTATGAATTCATGAGCAAGGATGACTTGCATGGTGCAAAGTTTTATAAAGAATTAGCGGATGCAGATTTATCGAATTTTTATGTGGATACGATTAGCGAGGATTTTGGGAAAGTAGAAGAGCAAGTGAAACAATCCTTGGAACAATTACGTCAAGAAGATAAAACACCTACGTGGCTCGGGATGGATTCTATTGAAAGAATTCAAAACATCTACAATATTAGCAATACACATTTTATCAAACCAGGTGTTGGAGAAACAACACGTGTTTTATTGCGAAGAATACCCTGGAAAATCCTAATCAATCCTAATCATTCAAATGATTTATCACATATTTTGTTTTTGGCTAAAGAGCGAAATGTACCGGTTGAGGAATTCAGGGATATGTCCTATACATGCTGCGGAATTATAAAAGAGGTATAAGGAAGGGATTACTATTATTTTATTTACATCCGATTTAGACAGAACTTTAATTTATTCAAAAAATATGATGGACAAGTACCCCATCGATAATCAAATAACACCAGTCGAATTTAAAGATGATCAGGTTATTACCTATATGTCTCAAACTTCTATTGACCTTTTACAACAATTTAATCAACAACATCTATTTGTACCAGTAACGACAAGAGCACTATATCAATATGAGAGAATTGAAGTATTTCAACAGAAAATAAAACCTAAATATGCGATTGTGAGCAATGGCGGAACGATTTTAGTAGATGGAAAGTCTGACTCAGAGTGGGACGATTTTATTAAAAACCATCTCTCTGTTACTTCACTTCCACATCATGACATGCTAAATACGTTCGCAAAGATCCGTCATGATTCCTGGGTTGAGCGTGAGTTTTATATCGATTCCTTGTTCTATATGTACCATGTAAATAAAGATACCTTACCACATCAAGAACTGCTGTCCTTTGAAGATGAATTAAACAAAATCGGATGGAGAACATTTTTGCACGGAAGAAAACTCTATATACTGCCAAGTAATTTAAATAAAGTTTTTGCAGTGGAGCATTTAAAAAAGCGGCTGGACTATGATATTCACACTGCTGCCGGGGATTCCCTTATGGATTATGATATGATCGCGATTGCCGATAAAGGATATAGTCTAAAGCATGGAGAGCTTTACGATGTCAAACCGAACGATCCAAAAATAAACTGGTTAAAAGGTAAAGGAGCAGCTTCCACAGAGGATTTAATTAAAAATCTTCTGAGCCTGTAAGAAAGCTGTAACTCGGTGGGAGTAAGAGTATAAAGTACTATCCCACTGGGTTACTGCTCATTCTTTCAATTGTTTTAGCAATTTTATTTCTAACTGAATAGCGATTCCTAAAAAACATCTATGTAATTGACCGAAAATATCATAGATTTTTTAGTTTATAGAAAAACTGACTAATTACGGGCGTATAATATTCTCCCAAAGTTATATTTTTTGTAAAAAAAGAGCAGATTTCCCAAATCTCTTAGCGCAACTGTAAAAAAATAGATATATAATATTAATGTACGAATCATCTTAGAGAAAGGAGTTTAAATATTGAATTACATAAAAATAGAACCTTTATTAAACAAATCTACAGCAGAATGGTTAGAGTTATTTCTTTCTTCTATTCGTACAAGACCATCCTATCATTTAGATGAATCAACTTTTCGTTTTCAAAGAATCAGTCTCCGAGTATTAGGTATTCCGCTCGACGAAGATGAATACTATAACTCCTTATACGACATGCACCAAAAACCTTTTATACATGTGTTAAGTGAAGAATTGGATAAAACAATCGATAATCAGGTCTTCCAAACTATACAGGATGTTTTAAACTTACATCGGACAGAAAATAAAGGATTATCAATTAAACGATTGATAGCCATTTTTTATGGTAAAAACTTAATACCTAAGCATACGGATTCTACCATTAACAGGCATGTACAAATATCAATCATTAAAGTGGTTGAACATTTTAAAGATAAACAGAAGAGCGGGTTGCTCTCACCTGAATTCCGCAGATTTATCATCGATATGATTAAGTGGCTTAAAAATCATTGGGAAAAATGGTCTAAAGACCTCCAAATAGGTTCAGATTTTCCGAAAGTCGTTTGGTATGGAGATCTATCCTTAAGTCAGCAATATTTTTTATTACTGCTCATGGAATTTGGTTGTGATGTTTTAATTTTGCATCCTGCCGGCACAGACTTTTTTAGCGATCTTGATCGAGAAAATGAATTTTCACTACCCTATGTGTATACGAATAAAGGGAAGCTAGAACCATTCCCTACGAAAGAAAGAGAGCGGCAAACAACTGTAGCGTATCGAGCCAACAAACAGCTTGAAATCATGTTAAATGATCATGAGTCTGGTATTTATAAACCTTGGCAATTTAGAAATTTCAAGCCTTCATCTACAACATTAAGAATGACCTATGATGATGTATTTATATATGCAAAAGAAAAAGCAATGATTAGGCCTCAATTTAAAATTGATAAGGATCGAGTAATCATTCCTGTCATATTCACAAAAATCAATGGAGTTTCACGAGATCGAGCGGATTATTGGTCTAAAATGAAGGGTCTCAAGGATTCTTCACTCTCGAAAAACATTCGCGAATTTCCTTTCACGACAAAGACAAAAGCCAATTATCATTTTCACTTTCAGCATTCCTTAGATAAAGATGGCGCACTGTCACCCGAAAAAATGCTCGCAGGAAATTGGTGGAGATATGGAAATTTGCCGATTGAGCTGCAAAGGGCCATCGCCTGGACGATTAAAGAGTACTGTGAACATCCTAAATTACTAAAGCTGAATCATGAAACAGAATATGATTTGCAATTGTTTTTATTTAAACAAGCGAGTTTGATTCCTGAAGATTTTCTGAAACAATTACAACAATTCGATTATTCTCAAGATGTGCCCAGAATCGTTCTATACAATATGGGAACTAACAGTACATTTACCCGTGAGGATGCAGCACTGCTGCTGTTTTTAAATGAATTTGGCGTAGATATTGTGTTATACCATCCAGCAGGACAAACCGATATAGAAAATTTTGTAGACCCATCTCATTACGATACCCATTGGCTAGAAGATATTGTTTTTGAACAAGAAATTCCAGACTTTCAGCAAGAAGAAAAATCATTCATTAAAAAGATTATTAAAAGAATATTTTGACTGATATCTATAAGGCTGAATCAACAAATATTCCAATGATTGGGGAAATTACTAATGGTAAATGAATTACAGATAAAACAAAATACAGATCTGACAGAACAGTCTGCTAATGAAGTTAGAATGCAGCTGCGCAATGAAGCACAGGTTCTTCAAATTGTAGAAAATATGGATCTTCGAAATCAAAATGAATTATTATCACTTGGGAGAGCACCCGCAGAACGACTTTCTCAGTTTTCAGACAGAATATTAAACACCATGGCACTTTCAAAAATTGATGAATCCGGTGAATTATTAATTCAATTAGAGAAATTAATGAAACGATTTGATAAAAACGAAATCATGAAAGAACCTAATTTCATCGCAAAACTATTTAAAAAAGCGAAGGCGACCACGGAAGCTCTCTTTAAAAAATATCAAACATTAGGTGGAGAGCTTGATAAAATTCATAGAGAATTTGCGATGATTGAGGATGAATTAAAGCGGACAAATCAAAACCTCGAAGGCTTATATGAAGAAGATATTGAATATTATTTCGAATTAGAAAAATATGTAGTAGCTGCTGAAATGAAATTAGAGGAAGTAAATCAGACGTTAATCCCCGAGTGCGAACAACGAGTTAATTCAGGCAATCAAATGGCTCGGATGGAGCTGGAAAATCTTCGTACAGTCAAAGAATTATTAGAAAGAAAAATTGATGATTTAGAAAAAGCCCGTATGGTAGCTGTTATTGCCGCTCCACAAATTAAAACAATGCAACGCGGTAATAATGATTTAGTTGCAAAAATAAATAGCGCCTTTGTGACAACCATTCCGATTTTTAAAATGGGCATTATTAATACGGTCAGTGCAAAACGTCAAAAAGTACATTCAGATTCATTGAATGCATTTGAAGATCGCACGAATCAAATGTTAAAGGATGTCACTAGCGATATTATGAATCAAAGCATTGAGATTGCTCAGCGTTCCGGTAGCTCTAGTATTAAAATGGATACCATTGAAAATATGTGGGATACGATTGTTAAAGGAATAGATGAATATAAAAAGGTTAAAGAAGAACAGTCCATGCAACGGATTGAAGATAAAAAACGTTTGGAAACGATTAGAGAGGATGCGAAACGTGTCCTATCCCAATCCTAACCGATTAACCCTATCTATAGTGAAGATAGGGTTTTTTTTATTCTATATCACCAATTGGCAGGTAATTCGAGTGAATATTAGCTTTTTTATCGATTCATTTGAAATATCGACTTAATATGATTCTTTTTCTATCTAAAATTTGTAAATTAAAAAATAATTAATTTATGTAAATAAAATACAAATAAGGAAGGTGTAATATAATGGTTAACTTAAATAAAATTGAATTAAAGAAAAAAGGACAAAATATCAATCTAACAAAAAGTACGAATCAATCACTCGGAGAACTGCTCGTAAACCTAAATTGGAATCAAAAAAGTGCTCCTAAATCCGGTGGATTCATGTCTGCTTTATTCGGTAAGTCTAATAATGTCGACCTTGATCTTGGTTGTTTATTTGAAATGAAAAATGGAGAAAAAGGCTGTGTCCAAGCTCTTGGCAATGCTTTTGGCAATTATAACGCAAGACCTTTTATAAAATTGGATGCTGATGACCGTACGGGAAGTGCCATAGGCGGAGAAAATCTTCGGATTAACGGAGATAAAGTCACCGAAATCAAGCGAATTTTAGTATATGCATTTATATATCAAGGAGTAGCTAATTGGTCTCAGGCAGACGGTGTCGTAACTCTTAAGTATCCTGGAGGTTCCGATGTAGAAGTAAAACTAGATGAACATCTGAACGGGAAAAATATGTGTGCAATAGCAATGATAGAAAATGTTAACAACGAAACATTCAAGGTGGAAAGACTAGTAGAGTACTTTAAGGGTCATCAGGATATGGATCGTGCTTTTAATTGGGGTATGAACTGGGTAAGTGGTTCAAAATAAAAGATTGTACCACAGATAGCAATTTAAAAAATAACAAGGGAGAGTTACGGATGCAGCCGATCTTATTAAAAAAGAATATTGCTAAAGTTGTTTTGAGAAGAAGAAATTACAAGGCGTTGTAGCCAGAGTAGGAGTTGTGTTAGACATATCAGGTTCTATGCGAGCTTTATACCGTGACGGGGTTGTCCAGGAACAGTAGAGAGAATCCTGGCTGTAGCAAGCCAATTTAATGATAACGGTTCATTGGATGTATGGGTCTATGACAATGAATTTTCCAGGCTGCCTGTTGTTACAGAAAAGGATTTTGTCAATTATGTCAATGATAAGATAGTAAATAATCAGTCCATACATAAGTTTGGAAGAAATGACGAACCACAAGTTATGAAAGATGTTATACATAAATATATGAAAGAAGAACCAGCAGATGAGCCAGTCTTTTTAGTATTTATTAATGATGGCGGATGTAAATCAGGTATTAAAAAGATTATTGCAAATTCTTCAAAAATGCCGATTTTCTGGCAGTTTGTAGGTATAGGTGATTCTAATTTTGATGTGTTAAGAAAGCTGGATACAATGGAAGGCCGACTTGTGGTTAATGCAAATTTCTTTCATCTATATAATTTGGAAGATGTGTCCGATGAAGAATTGTTCGATCAATTATTAAACGAATTTCCACAATGGTTAGAGGAAGCAAAGCAAAAGGGAATCTTGAGATAATTCACTCAAAAGCTTAATATCTCCTTAACAAGGATGAATCTCGATAATAATTTTTGAATGATACCACACATAAATACAAACGTTAAATGTTTATGAAATGGTTTCATTCGTATTTAGAGAAGCTAAGTGCGGTTGCTCCACCGACCGGACACCAACGAGTTGGCGAAAAACACGAACATTGGCTATTTTCTTTATAAAAGTTCGAAAAATTAGAGATTATGACTGTAATTTTTACAAAATGCTATTTTTAATAAAAAGAACATATGTTCGCACCTTGTTTTGCAGTCTATTCGATCCTATGAATAGAATCGTATATTTCGTGGTATTAACCTATATAGTCAGATATAAATGATATAGGGGTGATCTATATTGACAAAACAGACAAGTGACGATTGCAGATTAGGCAATTTTGAAAAAGAATATGAGCTCACACCCGGGACCATTCGAAATCGTAATGGCAGGGATACACGCAGTGATAAGAAAATCGGGACGATACGAAAAGAATCGGATCACCACAAAAAGAAATAAAAGAAAATCACAATCTACAAACATATCGTTTTAACGGATCAGTAACGTGAGAGAGCTATTCATTTTCATATACTACGTGTAAAAGGAGCTTGATGATGGCAAAAACGACACTGAAATCAAAAGCAACTTTAATTAATAATGTACAGGTCGAGGTCGAAGCAAGGGGACATAAGGTGACAATTGATGAACCGGAAAGAGCAGGAGGAACAGATCTTGGCATGAACCCATTAGAACTCCTTCTTTCATCACTCGGTGCTTGTCAAACCATTATGGCTCAAAGTTATGCGGATAAAATGGGAATTCAATACGATCGTTTAGTGATCGAGCTTGAAGGTGATTTAGATACGGGCGGTTACAAGGGAAAACCAGGTGCAAAAGTTGGTTTAGAGGAAATTCGTTATTTCGTCCATATGGAGTCTAATGCGCCTCAAGAAAAAATCGAGGAATTTATCCGTTATATAGAAGCACATTGCCCAGCACTTGATACCTTAATCAATCCAACAAAAGTTGTATCAAAAGGCGTTAAGGTCACACAAACAAAATAAAATTTTACACCGTCGCGGTATTAGTGACGGTTTTTATTTATATAGAGACAAAAAACCCAACTTACTTAGAAGTCGGGTCGTTTGATATTTAGTCTTTACTTAGTTCCATTTCTCTTAATTGTACATGACGAATCTTTCCTGAAGTCGTTTTTGGTAGTGCCTCGGTAAATTCAATGCTCCTCGGATATTTATATGGAGCGGTTAACGTTTTTACAAAACTCTGAAGATCTGCAATCAGTTCTTTTTCTGAATGGTGTTTATAAGAGTCTGTTAGGACGATAAAGGCTTTAACAATATTTCCTCTAATCGCATCAGGACTTCCTACGACTGCACATTCCTTCACGGCAGGATGCTTAATTAAAGCATCTTCCACCTCGAACGGCCCGATTGTATATCCAGAGCTAATAATAATATCGTCGCTTCTACCCTCAAACCAAAAGAAACCTTCTTCATCTTTTAAAGCTCGGTCACCTGTAATAAAGTATTCACCTTTTCTTTGCGAAAGTGTACGTTCCGGATCTTTATAATATTCTTTAAACAGAGCAGGTGTACTAAGATGAACACCTATATTACCAACTTCACCTGCTTGGCACAGCTGCCCATTTTCATCGACAATTTCTACTATATTTCCCGGTGTAGCTTTACCCATGGAACCAGGCTTATTTGGGATATCCTTTAATTGGCCGATTAATAATGTACTCTCGGTTTGTCCATAACCATTGCGAATCGTTACATTAAACTGATTGTAAAAAGCATTTATTACCTCTGTATTTAGTGCTTCACCAGCGGAAATTGCGCTATGGAGATAAGGTAATTTGTACTTATGTAGATTTTCACTTTTTACAATTAACCGATATTCAGTAGGTGTACAGCAGAAAACATTAATTCGATATTTATCTAGCAAAGCTAAAAAGGTATCAGCATTGAATTTTCCATTATACACGAAGCCCGTTGCTCCTGTTCCAAGTACGGATAGGAAGGGACTCCACACCCATTTTTGCCACCCAGGAGCGGCTGTTGCCCACACTAGGTCATTTTCATTGATAGACATCCAATTCTTTGCAGCTGTTTTTAAATGAGCAAAGCCCCAGGCGTGAGTATGTACAACTGCCTTTGGATTGCCTGTTGTGCCGGAAGTATAGGATAACAAAGCAATATCATCCCTGGTGGTGTTGGCAGCTTTAAATTGAGAGGAAGCTGTTTTCACTTTTTCCTCTAGTGAAATCCATTGATCTTTAGCATCGCCGACACTGAATTTAATCAGCTTATCAGAGTCAGGCACCGCATCAATTTCAGCTGTGAATTTTTCATAACAGACTACCGCTCGGGCTTCAGCATGCTGAATTCTAAAAGCCAAATCTTTTGCACGGAGCATTTCTGAGCATGGAATAAGTACGATACCGGATTTTAATGCTGCCATATAGATGGCATAAGCCTCGATTATACGGGGAACAATCACCAGTATTTTATCACCCATTTGTAATCCCGCTTCAGCAAATACATTTCCTATTTTATTAGCTTCATCGACTAATTGTTTATATGTAATTGATCTTGTCAGACCATCCTGATTCTCCCACTTTAGAGCCAATTTCTCTGGATCATTGGTATAACGCTCAATTTCAGTTGTTAAATTATAGACATGAGGAGCTATTAATTCTTCTCTTTTCATAAAAAAATCCTCCTAAAATACGAATCAAGTATATGATACCTGTTGTCATATGCAACTTTTAGTATCAGGTATTAAAAACAATTTTAGCTATTTTTTACTGACAAGTAAAGGAAAGAGAATAGGAATAATTTTTGTAACGGCTTACAAGGTTGACATAGCAGAAGAATAAAATTGAACAAAGTTTAATAGGTGAGTACATCAATGCAGCATCTTTATTTTATTTCTTATAGATTGTTTGAAAAATATTAGACTATCCATCCGGAAGAATGGAAAGTATTACGGTGGAATAATAGGTTTAACTTAGTAAGATGATTCGTGAAAACCATATAGAATTCTATATACGTAAAAAAGGGAAACCTATCAACTTTTAATTAAACGACTATAAATCGACAAAATAATGATTCCAAGCCCGTTATACTTATACTAGTTAATAAGCAAAGGGGATGTTAGAGTGTTTATTTTTGAGCAATTACGTGAACATGCACAAACAAAACCCAGCAGCGTGATTACTTCATTTAAGGGGAAAGAAACAATCTACTCAGATTTTTATCAAAAAGCACAAAACCTAGCAGGATTCTTTCAGCAAAAAGGATATCAAAAAGAAGATATCATAGCTCTTTACTTATTTAATTCGGATACCTTTTTAATTGCTTATTACGCTTGTCAATTAGGTGGATTTTCAGTATTGCCGATCAACACAAAACTTGCAGCTCCAGAAGTGGAGTATATTATGCGGCATTCAGAAGCTAAGGCCCTTATCTATGATGCTCGTTTAAATCCAATACTAGAGAAAATAAGTTCTACTGTGGAACAGTTTAAGGATATTCTTGAAACTGGTGAAAAAAACACTATAGAGTCAGTTTTAGAGGATCATTCTATCCCTTTCCGGCAAGAGCACATAGACAAAGAAGATACTGCAGTTATTTTCTATACATCTGGAACTACAGGTAAACCAAAGGGTGTATGTTTATCAGCAGAAAATGTACGAGCTATTGCTGAAATCTGGGCACAGTCACTAGAAACAACTTCTGAGGATCGTACACTAATCGTTACACCTTTATTTCACTGTGCAGCCAGTCATTGCTTTTCTATCCCAACAATCGTAAACGGCGGTACAGTCATCATTGAAGAAGCTTTTATACTCGGACAAACTTTGAAAGCCATGGAGATGGAAAAAGTCACGATATTTTTTGGAGTTCCCGCCATTTATAGTACGTTATTAAATGCACCTAATATGACAGAGACTGATTTATCACATCTACGGTTATTTACATACGGAGCGGCCCCTATGCCATATGAACTTGTAAAAAGATTAAAGACCTATTACCCAAATGTAAAGGTTCAGAATCTATATGGGCAAACAGAAAACTCTCCAGGGGCAACAACCCTAAAAGATCATTATGCACTAGAAAAAATCGGTTCAGTTGGAGAGCCTTTGCCCTATACAAAGGTTCGCGTCGTGAGTGAAGATGGAGAGGACGTTCCTCCTTTTGCTGTAGGAGAAATCATTGTTAAAGGTCCACAAGTAATGAAAGGGTATTTAAAAAATGAAGAAGCAACTCGCATGACACTCAGAGACGGATGGTTGTATAGCGGAGACTTGGGTCGGTTAGATGAGAACGGATTATTATATATTGTTGATCGAAAAAAAGATATGCTCATTCGTGGAGGGGAAAATGTCTATCCAGTTGAAATTGAAGAGGTTTTGTATCAATTGGATGAAATATTAGAAGCTGCTGTAGTGGGTATTCCTCATCCTGTTTATGGAGAAGTTCCTAAGGCATTTATTGTGCTAAAAGAGGGACGACATCTATCAGCGGAGCATATTCAAACCTACTGTCAACAAAATCTCGCGAAATATAAAGCTCCCGAGACAATTATCTTTGTAGAAGAATTACCACGAAATGCGAGCGGGAAAGTACTCAAACATACTTTGCGAGATAATGCTGTGAAGGCATAGGAAGACGCCTATTTAAATTAGGTGATTAATGGTTGCTCAGCAATTCAAAAAAATCTCTCAGTCAAAGTACTGTGAGATTTTTTGCTGTTATTCGAGTAAAAGAACCTGTAAAGCTGACTGAATAGTAATTAAATATACATAGTATACTTATCACCTTTTTCATAATTAACGTTACTTGCCATTATCATATGAGAAATAGCTTTATCGATAAGTATTTGTAGAATTTTGCTGAATTTTCAGATATAAATAAGATTGATTAATCATTTTAGGAAATTTAATATTATAATGTAGACAGACAATATATTCATACCTATGACAGAATACGTGAATATCTTTTAAAAATAATTTATATCCAGAGGAGGAAATATGAGTAACCAAAATGTTTTGCAGGCATTTTTGAAGGAAAAAGGTGTTCATTGCCCGTATCAAATTTGGTTATCAAGTCCTGAAACTTCAGATTCTATTTTAATTGAGGGCGGGGAACATTTAGGTGTTTTCGAGCCAGTGCATATAGACTTAATGGATTTTATATCTACTCAGGAAGTTAAGGAACGTAAAACATATCTTTATTTCAAATATCCTAATCAATACATAGTATCCGTCTGCTTATCTGAATCAACTAAGTTTGACGATAAAGAAATGGATTTAATGTATTATTTTCTTTATCCGATATACAGTGAGTATGCTTTACATGCAAACCGATATAAGATCGATAAAATCATAGAGAGTATCTGTCAGACTACTTCTTTGTTAGATATTGAAGAAATATTTTCTGCAATATTAAAAAATACGATGGAAGTTATTCCAACCGCTGACTTAGGTACTTTGTGGTTATATGACCGGCAATTAGATCGTATAGTTTGTAAGACTTCAGTTGGCCATGTTATGGACGGACTTTGGAAAATGAAATATAGAATAGGAGAAGGATCTATTGGACAAATGTTCATGAATGGAACTCCGGAGCTCGTGAAGGATACTTCTAAGCTTTTATTAAAGATGGCTACTGTTTCTCCAGAAAATAATCAATATTGGGATTCTACCTATGACTTTCCCCGTCATGTCAAATCGTTAATTTCAGCTCCAATAGCTGTTGATGGCGAAATTGAGTGTGCTATGATCCTTGGCCAGGTTAAATCAAGTAAGAGTCTAACAGAACAAGATTTACACTTGATGCAAGGCTTTTCTTCTCAAATTGGTGTAGCACTTAAAAATGCAAAGTTATTCACCGATATCAAAAATCAAAATCAACTTCTGCTCAAAAGAGACGATATCCATTCCACACTAACAAATCTATCCCTGCAGAATAAGGGGGCAAAAAAGGTAATTCGTGAGCTAAACAGAATAATAGGGAAAAAATTAATATTTGTAGACCTAATCGAAAATAGCTGCATACCTGAAAGAAAAAAACTGCCCTATTCTTATACGTACCAAAAACTTTATCGTACGATTACAAACATGGAAGATGGTTTGCCATACAAAATTATTACATCTGAGCAAGAGTCCCATTGTCTATATCCAATCCGTACAGAAAATTTAATTCTTGGCTGTCTTATTATCGAGATAAAGGAACCCTTAAGTCAGCTAGACCATATCGCATTAGAACAGGGATATTCTGTCCTTGCACTTGAACTGGTTAAGAAAAAGAATTTAGTCGAGTTTTATTACAAAAATCGTCGAGAGTTATATTATGAATTGCTGCAGAGCAAAGATTCCACTACTTTATTATCTAAGGCAACTGAATTAGGAATTAAGGAGCAGGAGGAGTTTTTTTCAGTAATCCTTCAGTATATAGGAAATCAGGACGAGGAAGTGCTAGACACCTATATACACCGTTTAGTGGCTCAGTTAAAAAAAGAATTATCCTTTTATATTCAAACCATTTTCGGTGACCATAATAAAGCAATCGTTCTCTTCTGCCTTCCCGATTCCAAATCATACCCTTATATTCTGCAGATTTTAGAACAAACCATTGTGATGTGGAATGAGGAGGAAAAGGGCAGATTACTCTGCGGAGGAATCAGTTCAACATATAGCGATTTATCCCTGATTGGTAAATCTCATAATGAGGCGGAGATGGCTCTCTCATATCTTGTTTCAAAGGAAGTTCCTGATATAATAGAGTACTCGAAAATTGGACTGAACAGGTTGTTTATCAATCAAGACAAAGAAGAAATTAACCGTTTTCTGCAGGAGGTATTTGAACCCTTACAGACACCTCATCATGCAGCCAGCAAATTCGAAGAAACATTGATTACTTACTTTGAATTGAATCGATCTGCATCACAAACGGCTACTAAATTGTTTATCCATATCAATACACTTTACCAAAGATTAAAGAAGATTGAAGATTGTCTCAGTATATCATTTGAAGACGCAGAGGACATTTTACGCCTTCAACTAGCCTGTTATCTTAAGAAATCACTGAACCAAGCTTCTTAGCCTCAAATTACGACATATTTTCCACCATTATTATTGATGTTTAAAATAAAAACCTCATATATTCATTTACGAGAAGGCAATGCCTTCTCTTTGTTTATATAACTTTCTTCCACATTACCTCCTTCTCCAGCAAAAACTAGTATATAATCTTCAATTCATTACAAAGAAATTATGTAAAAACCTACATTGTATTCAAAAATCTGTATTACTAAAATACAAATTATAGTTGTTATGTTTGTGAGGAGCTTGATGATTGCCGAAGGAGGATAATGAAATGGATTTTTCTTTTACAAAAAAAGAGGAAGAATACCGTCGAACATTAAGGATATGGTTAGAGGAAAATCTACCTGAGGGTTGGATCGAAGGTAAACGAGATTTGCCAGAAAACGAAGAAGAACAAGCTCAATTTTTGAGGGACTGGCAGAAGAAAATGAATGATGGCGGATGGGTTGCCATCGCTTGGCCAGAAAAATATGGCGGTCAAAGTGCCTCGGTTATTGAAGAGATCATCTATCATCAGGAAATGGTTAGAGCAGGAGCTCCACATCTTATTAATTATATTGGAATCCATATGGTTGGGCCGACATTAATGGATATTGGAACGGAAGAGCAAAGAGAGAAATTTATCCCCAAAATACTTAATGCTGAAGAAGTATGGTGTCAGGGTTATTCTGAACCAAATGCCGGGTCTGATTTATCTGCATTGAAAACGAGTGCTGTAAAACAGGGCGACAAATGGATTATCAATGGACAAAAAGTTTGGACGAGTTATGGGCATTTGGCAGACCGTTGTTTTCTACTTGCGAGAACCTCCAATTTAGAAAAGAAGCATAAAGGAATCACGGTATTTCTAGTAGATATGAAACAACCAGGTGTTGAAGTACGTCCCATTATTCAAATGAATGGAAAGCATGATTTTAATGAGGTCTATTTCAATGACGCTGTTGCCTATGATGAAGAAATTGTTGGCGAAATTGATGAAGGCTGGAAGGTAATGATTAATTTAATGCTCCATGAACGAACTGGAATTGGCGCACAAATATTCACTCTGGAGAAGCAATTTTCTGATTTAGTGTTGCTAACGAATGAACTGAAGGAAAATGGCCAGCCGCTCATAAAAGATCCGTTTACACGACAAAAAATGGTTGAGCTCTATACTCGTTGTCGAGGTGTACTTTTAACATATTATCGCAATATTACTACCTCTATGAAAAGAGGCTATCCTGGTGCAGAAAGCTCGATGGATAAATTAATGAGCAGCGAATTAACAAAGGATTTGTTTGAGTTTGCTGTATCCATTCAGGGGCATCAAGGTGTTTTATGGAAAGAAGATGCACTGGCCAATCCTTTTTGGCAATTAGAATACTTGTCTTCCTTTGGAGTTACGATTGGCGGAGGTACAAGCGAAGTACAGAGAAATACGATTGGTGAAAGATTATTGGGATTGCCTAAGGATTTACGTTAATGAAACGGAGGTGCAATAAAAATGGATTTTTCTTTAAATGAAGAACAGGAAATGTTTCGGGGATCGGTCCGAAAATATTTAGATGGCGCAGGGCAAACAAAGATTGCTCGGGAGATGGCGAAAAATAATACGAAGCTACTCACCAAGACATGGAAGGGTCTAGCACAATTGGGCTGTATGGGAATCACCGTGAAAGAAGAATATGGAGGCGCTGAATTAACTACAGTCGATCAAGTTCCAGTACTCGAAGAATTAGGACGTGCATTATTACCAGGATTATATTTAGAAACCGTCGCATTTGCAGCACCGATGATTGAAAAGTTTGGTACAACCGAACAAAAAGAAAAATACTTACCAGGAATTGCAGACGGTTCAAGAACCATTTCACTTGCATGGTTAGAGCCAGGAAAGTGTTTTAACCTGAATAATATTCAAATGACAGCAAAATTTGACGGAGATTCAATGATTCTTAACGGGTCTAAGACATTAGTTCCTGAAGGCAATCTGGCAGATACATATCTAGTGCTAGTTCGTTCTGAATCAGAAACGGATGGAAAAGGTATTTCTTTTGTCCTTGTAGATAGAAATGATGATGGTGTAGATTATCGGGTTCTTCAAGCGATGGATGAAACTCGTCATCTGACAGAAGTCAACTTCAAAAATGTAATCGTTTCCAACTCTCGGATTCTAGGCGAATTACATAGAGGCGAGGACGCCATTGAGGAAGGACTTTTATATCTGAACGCCGCCCTTACTTCAATTATGGTTGGAGGCATGGATAAAATCGTAGAAATGTGTGCCGAATATGCAAAAATCCGCGTTCAATTTGGCCAGCCAATCGGACGTTTTCAAGCGATCAAGCATCGAATTGCAGATATGAAACTGGATTTGGAGACGGCAAGATCGTTAAGTTACTATGCTGTTTGGGCTCTGGATGAAAAAGCAGAAGATGCAGCAGTGGCAGTTAATAGTGCCCGGGCATTTATTACAGAAGCGTATCTTCGTTTAGCTGGACATGGGATTCAGATTCATGGAGGCATAGGAGTAACAGAGGAAATTGACTGTCATCTGTATTTAAAAAGAGCTCAATATTATCAAACATATCTAGGGAATTCGAGATTATATAGAGAAAAGGCAGCTACAGCTCTTAATTGGTAGATTTTCAGCCTAAACCATCTTTATAAAAACAGGAAGGGATGAGTAAGTATGCCTGTAATCAATGAACTAAAAGAATATAAAAATATTATTAACGGTAACGCTGTTGCATCTTCAACCGGTGAATTTATTGAAAGTATGAATCCCTCTACAGGTATTGCTTGGGCTAGGATACCGAAAAGCACGACAGAAGACGTAGAATATACGATCCAAGCTGCCCGCAATGCATTTCCCGATTGGGCTGCCCTTCCACCATTACAACGTGCTGAATTATTAAGGCAAATTGGCGATCGACTGACTGATCATGCTGAAGAATTAGCAACTCTGGAAACAAAGGACAATGGATGGGTCATAAGCAACACAAGCTATACGCTTATCACTTCATTAAAACAAATTTGGTATGATGCAGCCGGGCTTTGTAATTATGCAAGCAGAGGCGATACCATCCCAAAGGGGCCTACAACGTTTGGTTATACGTATCGTGAACCTCTAGGAGTGGTTGTAGGGATAACACCATGGAATGCCCCTCTATTTACATTCACAATAAAAGCCGCCTATGCTTTGGCAGCAGGCAATACAGTTATCATTAAACCCTCTGAACATGCGTCTGTTTCTTCCTTACGCTACGGAGAAATTTTGGCATCCATCTTACCTCCAGGTGTCATAAATGTCTTATCTGGATATGGAACCGAAATCGGTGATGCTTTAGTAAGCAATAAGGAAATAAATAAAGTCAGTCTTACTGGCTCTAAAGCTACTGCAAGCGCAATTACCAGGGCAACTGCGAATAATCCAAAGCCATTCATCTTTGAATTGGGCGGTAAATCTCCAAATATTATTTTTGAGGATGCAAACCTGGATAAAGTAATGGAAAGATTATTGCCTTATTCCATTTTTACCGGCAATGCAGGACAAATATGTGTGGCTGGATCCAGGATATTAATTCAGAAGTCCATCTTTGAAGAAGTAATAAAAGGATTCAAGCAGGCAATGGAATCCGTGAAGCTTGGAAATACATTAAATATGCAGACAACGATGGGCCCAATCGGTAATCTATCACAATATAAGAAAGTGATTTCCTATATAGAGCTTGGAGAAAAAGAAGGAGATATTATTGCAGGTGGGAAATCTGGTGGTAATGTCTTATTACATGGAAATCATGAGTTAGAAAACGGATATTGGGTAGAGCCAACATTAATAAAGGTGGATAACCACCGTCATCGTGTATGCCAGGAAGAAATCTTTGGGCCCGTAGCAGTGGTCATACCATTTGAAACCGAAGAAGAAGCTATAGCCATTGCTAATGATACGGATTTTGGTTTGGCAGCAGGAATCTGGACGACTGATCTTGCCCGTGCAAAACGATTAATAAGCAAGATAGATGCAGGAAATGTATGGGTGAATACGTATTCTCAGGTTGGCATTGATTTACCCTTTGGAGGATTTAAAGACAGTGGTTTTGGAACAGATTCGTTTATAGAATACACCAGGGAAAAAGCATGTGTAATAGAAATTGGATAAAATATATCCCGCTAAGAAGACATCTATTAAGTTATGCTTACCTATTCTAATACCAATTGGAGTTGATAAAAATGTTTAATTGGTCAGATGAACGAATTTTTGATCCAGATATGCCAAGGACTATTGACTATCCCAATTTGCCGGTAGGAGCGATTTTAAAAGGAAGTGCCAGCCGTTTTGGGAACCGAACCGCTTTTATTTATCGTGATACGCATATTAGCTATGAACAGGTTTACCGTGATTCCCTTCGGTTTGCTTATTCATTGAAGAAGCTTGGCGTAGAAAAAGGTACAGTCATTTCAGTTCATTTACCAACGTGCCCTCAATATATTGTTGTTTATTATGGAATTGTTTTATCCGGTGCTATATATTCACCAATTAATCCTTATTTTCCAAAAGATGATGTCTGCTTTCAGCTTCAGGATTCGGATACTGAAATTATTATTACTCATGAATCAACAGTGGATGATATACAAAGTCTGCAAGCAAACTTAAATTTAAAGAAGGTAATTGTGACCGGAGACCAGGAAATGTTTTCATATAGTAATCCAGTAGATGTAAAGGATTACGGAGCGGATTGGTATAGCTTAGCGGATTTGATTACTTCAGGTGTAGATGAGGAATTTGATCCAGGTATTGATCCAAAAAATGATCTTGTCCATATTGCGTATACGGGTGGAACAACAGGTAGACCTAAAGGTGTTATGATTACACATTCTAATTTGATTAGCAGTTTTCTGCAGACGACAGCCTGGACGGCTGGATTATTGCCAAGAATTACAGACAATAATGGACTTGAAGTAGTAAGAGTCGAGAAAGATATCGACAAATACCTAGCTAAATACCCGTGTTTGACAGAGGAAGCCATTTCACTCAGTCCTTCACCTTTGTTTCATATATCCGGTGTTTATTCTTGTATGGCATATCCAATGTTAGTAGGGTACACTGTCGTTCTCATTGATCGTTTTAAACCGATTACATTTCTTGAATATATCGAAAAATATCAAGTGACACATGTGAGCGGTTCTCCATCCATGTGGAATGGCTTATTCGGTCATCCAGACATACATAATTATGATTTTTCATCTGTAAAGAATGCCGGATCCGGTTCCGCCCCATTAGTACAAGAGGAAATGAAACTATTAGCAAAAACATTTCCAAATGCCAAGATTGGAGAAGGCTATGGACAAACAGAAGCTACTGCAACGATCACCAATACCGTTATGTTCTGGTCTGGATTGCAAAAAATTGGAACAGTTGGACATCCACTGTTTGATACGGAAGTGAAAATCATCCTTGCAGATGGCAGCAGCGAAGATCCATTACCTGTTGGATCTACAGGTGAAATTTGTGCAAAAGGCCCACAAATTATGAAAGGGTACTATAATAAGCCTGCTGAAACAGAGGAAGCGCTTAGAAATGGCTGGCTCCATACAGGAGATATCGGAATGCTGGACGAAGATGGATTCATCACCATCGTTGACCGTAAAAAAGATATGTTGATTTATAAAGGTTATAACGTCTATCCAAGCAGACTTGAGGATGCATTATTCAAGCACCCTGCAGTAAGCAACGCCACCGTAATCGGCAAACCTTCAGCAGGTGTGGGAGAAATTCCAAAGGCATTTGTTATTCTCAAACCAGGAGCAACAGCAACAGTTGAAGAACTCATCGATTTTGTTAATCAGGAAGTCGTTCACTATGCAAAAATACGAGAATTGGAGATTGTTGAAGAATTTCCTGTATCACCAGCAGGTAAAATTCTTAAACGAATCTTGCGTGACAAGGAATTAAAGACAATAAATAGCCCAATATAAAATAAATCATTTTATTATTTCAGGAGATTTTTAAGACTACTTTATAGATTGAATCATTCTATAGAGTAGTTATTCATTTGTTAGATAAATATAAACTTTTATCATTCAACTACAGTACAATGTGGTTTGACCATGTAACGCTATCTACTATTGTAGTGTAGAACATTACAAGACTTTGTGGATATTTATGTTGAAACCCACATTGATGCTACATGTATATTATCTTAAAATTTGCATAAACAACCGTCATTTTTACAAATAAAGCCTATTAATGGGAGGCAAAGCTATGGAGCTTGATAAAAGTATAATTGGTTTAGAAGGAAGCACTTTTTCAGTTGAGGTAGAAAAGCGACATATTCGTCAATTTGCGGATGCTATAGGAGATTCTAATCCTTTATATACTGACGAAGAATACGCTAAAAACACATTTTATGAGGGCATTATTGCTCCTCCAACCTTTTTAATTGCCTTAGGCAGTGAAGGAAATCATCTTCCTCTAAAACTAGACGAAAAGCGGATGCTTCACGGAGAGCAGGAGTTTATCTATTATCGTTCAATTCGGCTTGGAGATCGACTCATTTGTAAAAGTAAGGTAGCGGATTTATACGAAAAAGACGGAAATAGCGGTAAGATGCAATTTCTTGTTCTTGATACAGAATTCAAGGACGAAAGCGGAGAAATGGTAGCAATTAACCGTATGAATATCATTTATCGAGCTGCTTTATGAAAAGATAGGGGGTCAATTGGATGGAGATACAATATCAAGATTTAAGAGCGGGACAAGCGCTTCCTGTCTTAAAAAAACCGCCCATTACAAAGGTTCAATTAGTCAAATATGCAGGTGCATCCGGCGATTTCAACCCGCTACATACTGACGATGAGTTTGCGCAAAAGATTGGCATGAATGGTGTGATTGCTCACGGAATGCTAATTATGGGCTTTTTAGGCCAATACATTATGGAGCTTGCAGGCACCACAGCTGAAATTAAACAGTTTAAGATGCGATTTGGGGCGATGACAATTCCAGGTGACTTAATAACATGTTCCTCAACTGTAGAAAAAATCTATGAGGAAGATGGCCTGAGAATGGCAGATTTGAATTTAATAGCTGAAAAGGAATCCGGATCAGTTGTTGGTTCTGGTAAAGCCACTTTAAAATTTCGTTAACTTGTACAGGAAAAGGAGGCATTAATGTGGGGGATATAAGCAATCGCTATGCCATTGTAGGAATTGGAGAGAGTGAACGGTCAAGAAAATCAGGAACCACACCACTCCATATGGCTTTAGTAGCTGCACGGAATGCATTGCAGGATGCTGGGCTTGAAGCTAAAGAAATTGATGGAGTTATGAGCTATAGTACTGGTGATTCCTGCTCTTCACACCAGCTGGCAACTTATTTGGGGATACGCCCCAGTTATGTTAATGACGTCATGGGTGGCGGAAGCTCGACTGAAATGTTAATTGCAGATGCAGTTGGATTAATAGAAGCAGGCTTAGTAAAAACCGTATTAATTTGGAGATCTATGAATGGTTCTTCCGGAAAAAAGGTCGGACGAGGATATGATCCTGACATGATCCAGGAAGCAATTGATGGAGGAAGCTTCATTATTCCGTATGGTTCCGCAAGTCCATCTCAGTGGTTTGGAATGTTTGCTACAAGGCATATGTATGAAACAGGGATTACACGTGAACATCTGGGCCATGTTTGTGTAGATTTTTATGAACATGCCCAACGAAACCCTAAAGCATTCCTAAACGGACATCCATTAACAATGGAGGAATATATGGAAACGCCATACATTAGCTATCCATTTACTAAACACGATTGCTGTGTTGAATTGGATGAAGCGAATGCGATCATTGTTACGTCAGCTGAAAGGGCTAAAGATTGTAAGTCCAAACCAGTTTATATTATGGGAATTTCAGCAAGAGAATGTCATCCACATGCCCACTATTGGTCCGATTTGACTCAGGTAGCATCAGATTATGTCGCTCCACAATTATATAAATCAGCTGGTGTACAGCCATCAGATATTCAAGTAGCCTCCATATATGACTGCTTTAGCTGGGTTGTGCTTCGTCAGCTCGAAGCCTTTGGGTTTGCTCCACGTGGAGAAGTGGGGGATTTCGTTGCTGCAGGAAACTTGAGGATAGGAGGAAGCCTTCCTACCAATACAGCAGGGGGAATGCTTTCAGAAGGCTATACTCATGGAATGAATAATGTACTTGAGATCGTTAGGCAAATTCGTCACGAGTACAAAGGAACTGATCGTCAAGTTGAGAATTGTGAAATCGGAATCTGTACAGGTTGGGCGGGTCCAGATATAGCCGGTGCTATGATTCTTAGAAATTAGGAGGGATATAAAATGGCCTATCAAAAACCCATTCCACTAAAAAACCAGGATAACAAGCCTTACTGGGATTCGGCAGATAAACATGAACTTTCCATCCAGAAATGTGATTCCTGTCATAAATATCAACATCCTCCTGGTCCAGCCTGCTCAAAATGCGGCAGTCCTAAACTGAGTTGGGACTCATTCGGTAACGAAGTCTACGGAACTATTTATTCCTATATCATTTCCTATCGACCATTTCTGCCTGGTTTCCAGGACGATCTGCCGACTGTTATTGCTCAGGTCGAACTAGAAGGACTGCCTGAAATTAAAATAACAGGTAATGTTTTAAACTGTAATCCTGACGAAGTAAAGATTGGCATGGACGTCCAAATGTTTTGGCAGGATATCAACGAGGAACGAGCTCTTCCTCAGTGGAAATTGAGGTAAATAATAAATTGTTAGACTGAAACCATGATTCTTTGGCAGCAAAGAGTTATGGTTTTTGTGTTTCTTACTATAATAAAATTATTGTTTAAATCTGGGATATATTAGTAGCTAAACAGTGACATTCTAATCAAGTATTTAGTTCTAAGGTATCTTTTGTTGGCAATTTGAACACAATTCTATAAAGTATAATATAAGGATATAAAAAAACAGCAAAAGGAAGAACTCTTTGTTATTTTTAAACAAAAGTCATCAGTCCCTTTTATAGTTGAAAAAGATTAAGTTAAATAGTAAGTCGAACTTCTAAATGGGAGGGGAAAGATGAAAATTTATGTGGATGCAGATGCTTGTCCAGTGAAAGATATTATTATTTCTGAAGCAAGCGATTTTGAAATACAGGTTATCCTTGTTACAAGCTTTTCTCATTTTTCTAATGCAGAACAGCCATCAGGAGTGAAAACCATTTATGTTGATTCTGGAGCAGATGCTGCAGATTTTCGAATTGTGAAGTTAGTGGAAAAAGGAGATATTATCGTTACGCAAGATTATGGTCTTGCATCACTAGGTTTAGCAAAAGGAATTATCGTCCTCCACCATAAAGGTTTTAGATATACAAATGAAAATATTGACCAATTATTACAAACACGTTATTTAAGTGCAATGGCTAGAAAAGGTGGACAGCGAACAAAAGGACCAAAGCCTTTTACAGCTGAAGACCGGGAGCAATTTAGGAATCTTTT
Organism: Bacillus sp. FJAT-27986; assembly: GCF_001685035.1. Taxonomy (NCBI): domain Bacteria; kingdom Bacillati; phylum Bacillota; class Bacilli; order Caryophanales; family Bacillaceae; genus Bacillus; species Bacillus sp. FJAT-27986. The sequence continues at coordinate 296,464 of NZ_MAYV01000012.1, forward strand.
TAAACAGGTTATTTCTGTTAAAAATTAGGCTAAACTCAGAGATTTAAAAAGGAGATAAATATTTTGAAGTATTCAAAATCGCAAATGCAACAACTAATTAAGGGAAATAAAGAACTGCATACACGCTTTAAAGAGTTAAAGGCTGAGCATGGTCTTGAAAAAAACAATGCCATCAAGGCCTTGTACCATTCAGAAGTTGCGGATGGAGGAAAGTATCAGGCAGCTTACCAAGCACTTGATCAGCTCAAAAAGTAGATCCTTATATCTTATTTACACTTAAAAAATGCTGAAGATATAAGTGGATTAAGTTAGTAACCAAAATATGAAAGTAGGTTGCTGGGTAATACAAGGTATAGAACTATCGTGTCCTGGGGTTTTTGCTAATAAACATAATCACCGTTGGGAGGATGTAATTATTCGTGTCAAAATCCCATTACTAAAAGAAGCTCGTAATCTACAGCAAAGCTTTGGGAAATTAGTTGTTGACTGTTATTCCGAAGATAATGCATATGAGTTAGACGACATTATAATACGCCCTAAGCAAATATCAAATCCAGAAGACTTAGAAATTCAATCACACATGGCAACGTTCTCAAATATTCGTAAGGAAATTATTCAAAGTATACGAATGGCTAAACATTCAATTAATTGGACACCTACAGCTAATCAGAATAAAGAACATTTGACCGTATCAGTAGATAGACAATTAGCTGAACAGTATACGGAGAATTTCAAAGAAATATTTCGTACATCTAATACCTAAAAAGCTTAAATGCTTAACAGGTATACTGGCAAAAATGGAAATTAATCATGGAAAATCCGGTTTTCCAGGGAGAATATTTAACAAGCTATACATCAGGAAATTCATTAAATGAATTATTCTCAGTTAATAAAAAAAGAGATTTACACATTTTTTATTCCTAGCTGAAACAGATCCTACTTTGGATCTTGTTTATCTTATAAATCGTTTTCTCCACACGGACAATAAGAAGAAAGGGTGATTTGTATATGTCATTAAGGAATATATCTATATGTCATTAGTCACATACCTAGGGGAAACCTCTAATCATTGTGTATTTTTTCTAGTTTACATAATATATATTATAGGAAGTTGTGAAAACTAATTAAACAAGCGTCTCATTAATCAAGATTACTTTAGCAATTGAGACAAAACAGAAAAATTTTCAACTATGGATTTCGGTTATTTATTTAATTTAATTATATAGTTTTATTTTTTCATTAAGTTAATCTGTATAATCCCTGGTTGTTTTTATTAATTTGATCTTGAACAGATTCTCTATAGAATTTTATTTTTACTTTTGTAAATGAATTATGAAGCTTATAAATGTTTAACTTGTACGTAGATTTAGGGTTAAATTAATTGATTGGTTTTTATAGTCTTGCTACCAAATTTACTTCTGGCTTTCTACTTTAGTTTACATAATGTTATTATGGCAACTTTACTTCTCATTTATTTATTAACTCTATAAATTAGTAGCAATCGATAAAAATAATTTTGTTAAGACTTATTCCAGGTACGGATTCGTCGCTTCATTAAATTGTATCGTTTATAACAATGCTGATAAAAAAAGATTCATGTTTTTATGGAATCTGCAGTGTCAATCCCCATTCATCTTCTCTATTTCACAATAAAAAAACTGCCCATAAAGTATGATTCACAACTTTAAAAGACAGATTAATCTAGTGTTATAAAACTATATTTTCTTAAATTATAAATACAAATAACATGTGGTCAATTCATCATAGATTTATATAAACCATCTAAACGGATTAACATCACTTCAATTTTATGTTCATCATTTAAATTGGCTTGCCCAGTCACGATTTGATCTTTTGAACTTTCAGAACCTTCTTTTTGGAGCTGTATTTCTACTGAGAAATCATACACGCTATCTTTTTCATCTACCTTTTCGTAGTCAATGTTTTTAATTTGCAATTGGTAATCATTTTTTATTGGTTCTATCATGACTGTTGAACCGTAGCGATTAACGAATTCCGTATATGATGTTTCATTTGCAAAATAATCTTTAAATAGCTTTTCTTCATATTGCCGTAAAGCTGCAAGTTTCTCTTCGCTTTCTTGATCCACTATTTGTTTTAATTCATCACTTGGACCTGTAAGACTATTCTGTAATACAGCTTCAACGGTCTGAATATTTTCATCTTGTGTTTTCGCTTCCTTTTCTTCGGTACAACCCACTAACATTAATAGAAGTAAAGTAAATAAAACAGTTGCAAATTCATCACTCAGTCGTTTTTTCACATAAACCTCCCCCTTTTGGCAAACTTCCTATATCTGATTATATCTTTAAATGTATTTATTTACCATTTTAATATGGGTGTTTCCTGTTTTCTGCCAGGTTTGATCAAGCATCAAATCAGTGTAAGAGGAACTGCTTTATGCAGAAAGGTATCGGCACGTGTTTTAACAACACCGCAAAAATCTATGGGGTGTTGTTAAGTTGTATGCGTATTTTTGATGTTGATGTGTAAATTCAATAAAACATTAATGATAGATGAAGTTTCCCTAATTAATCCGTTATTTATTTTTTTCTACCCGTTCACCGAACCCGGTGATCTCTTTCTATGTCTCTTAACAATAAAAGACGGCCATTCACAAATGCTCTGTATTAATCCGATTCTTTTCATAAGGCTGTTCTGGTGGTACTTCATATTCTAATTCAATATCAAATGAGGAATCCTGTAACGTGGGGTCTATTGAATTCACTTCTTCCTTTTCTTTTCCTACTATTTCTGCTTTACTATTTTTCTTATTCATATATGTACCTCCTATATATTATGTACATATAGGTTTACCAGGTAACCCTTTATGTATGCTTGTTTATAGCATGTCCTTTAATCTCCCGCTTCTCTTTACATAATCACTTATAATTAAATAAGTTAAAAATTTGCAGTATTCGGATCTATCTTCGATGTAGCTTTTTATTTTAGTTCTCTCTTATTCAAAGGACATATTCTCTTCTCTACCAAAATAACCTATAGTAAACAGGTTAATTTGGAGGGATCATATGAATAATACTCTTATCACTGCTGATATGATTACGAGATTTAATGAGCTCAACAAGAAGAAAAAAGAGATTGAAATGGAAATGGAAAAACTGAAAGAGGTTTTTCATACGTATTTTGATCATCATGTAGGTGCAAATAATAAAGGTGAATTAATCGACAATGGTATAAAGCTTCAAAGGCAGATACGCAAATATGAAAAATACAGTACTGTACCAACTGTATATAAATTAGAAGAACTAAATATGAATGAATTAATTAAAACAGTGAAAATCCCAGATGAAGAAAAGATGAATGCTGCTATTAAGCTTGGCTTCCTTAAGGAAAAGGATTTTGAAAGCTGCAAGCTAATCACTTACTCCAAGGCTATTTCAGTGAAAGAAGTATAACGGTCAGATATTAAGAAAAATGTGCGTTAGAAAGGTTAACAAGATTAAAGACAGATCTATATGAATCCTCTACACTTATAATAAACTATGTTAATAAGGTGGAAGGATGATACAGTATGAGAATAGAGAATGAAAGGCAACTGGCTGAAATGATTATCCAACTGGATTTATTGCGTGATCAGCTCTATGAAGAGTTACAGAATAATTTTGGATCAAGAGGCCAGGAGTTTCTACGTACTGTGCAAAATAGCCCATTACAGCATGATATATCCATGCATTATACAGTTGAGGATAGACGCGGTATCTCCCTTGCTTTATTGGAGATTATGTTCATTACTGCGAAACAAAAAAAGCAGATAGGATAAAACATAATTATTACTAAGACAATCCGTTATAGATCATAGATGTATTCATATGATAAGGGCATAGAAAATCCGCTATGCCCTTTTTGTTTATGATAAAATTTGCTGTTGCAGCCGCTCCAATTCTTCCTCGATTTTAACTAGTTCAATTCGTTCAAATAAAGGTTTTACATGTGATAAATGTTTAAGCTATGAGTAAATTTCGCAGTATTTTAGTTATATCACAATAGAAGCTAGGTTTGTCTTTCTTACTTTAATTAATCTACAAACGATTTATTAAGTATCGTTTTTTGATTAATCATCAGGAAGTTCCAGAAGAGGCAGTATACTGATGAAAATTAAAGGAATGAAGTGGAATTTCTATGAGGGGAACCGTACACACATTAATTCAATACAAGAGAGAACAATTAAACGGGGTCAAAGAAATTGTTAAAGTAACAATCACCATTTGTTCATTAAAAACAACAATACATAAAGTCCTGGAAGAAACAGAGCACGCTTTTGTTTGTGAGGGTGTGCGTTTCCCGATATCCAAAACAATGTAGGGGTCATTAAGTCATCAACGATTTAAAATTTACCCAAAGATGTATCAAGAATAGAAAAACTCTATCACGAGGTTGAATTGGGGCAGCACCAAGGGGAATTGGAGAAGTTGCAAAGACATATGGAAGAACACCGAGCAGCTTTACAAAAATGCGTTAATTTATAAAAGTAAAAGAATAAAACCACACCATCTGAGATGTGGTTTTTTAATAGTATACTTCGTGATTATATTCCCTTTCCTCTCTCCAATTCGCGTCCTGTAGCTTCTTCAATAATGTCCAAAAATTCATTTTCGATATCCTTGAATTCTACTCCTGGTGAAAGAGAACATCTGATGATTGTGGTTGCGTCATCAGATTCAAAAAAATTAGATTTGTTCTCTTTCTGTGGAAATATGCCAAACACTCTCTTAATGGCTGGATTCGCATACTTCGTTTTACGGGTGGTGTTGTAGTAAAACGACCTCACATTTGAATAATTGACGAGTTGAGAATACACCTTATAGCCTTGGTTATTATCGCGATTACGAGTGTAAACGCCTAGAGTGCCCAGTTTGTCATAAGATCTATATTTGAAATCCGCTAAGACGCTCCCTTTAAACACTCCTTGGTCATAAATATCCATCCTAAAGTCCGGTCTGTTGCTCTTTTCCACAGTGATTAGTGGGTTATCGAATGTATCGGCTTTTTCGGGTGGTTTAGAAATAAACGAATCGTACCAAACATTCAATACGAGGCCCTCAGAATTTCTGAGAGTTATTTTCGTGTTTGGGTCTAAGAATGGATAAATCGAATCGTCATTATGATCAAATATCCAACCCGAGATTTCATTGAAATTTAAATATTTGTTGTTCTTAAGCATTAATAACAGTTTAATAAATCCCCAAATTTCATATAACTTTGATGTTTCTTTCCAATAGTAAATGTAGTGTTTGAAAGGGTTGATCGTAAACGTACTCCCTTTGTTTAATTGCAAATACAAAGAATATATGGTTCGATAATAGGGAAATCGCGTTAATTTCTCTTGATTATTCATATGTGCATCGACATTTTCAAACCAATTTTCCTCCAAAGCCAAAATAACATTGGCTTTTAGCTTCTTAAATTGTTCCAATCGTTCCTTTTCAATCACTAATTTTTTATCGATTATATCTGTTGGAGATTTATATCTTTTTTGCAACGCCAAGTCATTTTTTAAAGACACAATTTTCTTCTTCACATATTTTTCTACCAAGAAAATGCTGTCTAAAAATTCTTCTAACATCTTCTTTAAATTGCTGTTTATCGAAAGATTGTAGTCAATTATATAATCGTAGCTAGGAACCTTGTGGGTGGAAGTGTGTCTGCTCTGCTTTAATTGGGTCGTTTTCAGGTCGCTCCGCGTTGGCTGTCCTAACGATTTATACATATATTTTTTGGTTATTTTAAATCTAGGCTCTCGTAATATTAAATTGATGTTGTTAATCAAAGCCACTGAGTTTGAAATTAAGAAGTCGTATTTGCGGGTTATAGATTCATTGGTTGAATCATTTTCAAACCCAGCAAAATTTCTTCTAACTGCTGTTTCCTTAGCGAGGTCCACTAAGGTTCCTTCGATTTCTCCCCTCATTAAATTTAGTTGTTCTACGTGGATCCTTGAAGGGGTCACTTTCAAGAAAGCATAATACTCTTCATCGTGAACAGTGACTACCATTCTGTACACACCAGGTAAAAGACAGCTGAAATTAAGGTTATCCGTATTGAAATCAGATTCAAAATTTAAGTAGAGACCTCTGATTTCTTGCGAAGGATGAAAAAACACGGTTTCAGAATCTCTAAATGACTTTTCGGGCAACATATCCATTATTTCAATCCATAACTTAGCGTCCGGTTGGTTGCATTCAAATTTAACCCTTAAATCGCACAGTTCGGTGCAGGAGTAACTATACTCTTCAAGATTTTTTAAAGCTTCTTCTAAATCAGTTGAAAAACTAACAACCAAGTCTCCTACAGTGTTCTTATTCGAAAAAAAGAGCAAGTTAAATGGTATGCCCATACTCATCTAGCTCCTTAGCTAAATTGACTAGTTTTCTTTTTGCTGAATCAAAATCAGAAATACTTCGGTTGTTGTTTAACAATTTATAAAGATGCCCTTCTTCGTATTTTTCGTTATGAATTTTACCAATCAGCGCTCCGAGTTGCTTTTGGGAACCCCTTAATTTCGGCAAAATCCTTTGTGTTAGTTGTAAATCGAATGCTTTGCTTCTAGGAAATTGCGGAGAGTTAGGAATATTCGCTATATACTCTTCAATTTGGTTAACAATCCTATATCCTACGCCAATTTGGTCTGTTGCTTCCTGCATTAGGCGGTTGATTTCCCACAAGATATCAATCTCTTCTGCAGTCAATACACTGTATTTATGGTTTTTCTGCATACTTTTTAGCTTAATGAAGGTTCTTAAAGGTTCCTCAGTCTCAACTTCCCCTTTAGGTGACTCTTTCTTTTCGTTAAGGGCAGTTGCAAGTTTTTCCCGTACATCTTTGTATGGGCATAGTCCAAGTGAAATCGTATTGGCTCTATCAAGCACCTTATCTGAAAATTGGAATGAAGATTCGTCGATGTTAACCGTACCCGCAAACAAAAGATTTTCACTAAGTTTAATTTCAGACGGATATACGTTTTGGTTATAAACACGCCCGTTTAAGTTACTGCTATATAAATTAATGTGTCTATCATCAGGCTCTCTCTCTAATACGGATAGGAACTGGGAAAAATAATGCTCCACCTTTGCTAAGTTCATTTCATCTAAACAAACGATGTAACATTCATCAGGGTTGTTGTTTGCCTCGATGATGAAATCAACTAACCCTGACTCCCCAGGTCTATATATGCCTTGAGAGCTGTCTAGGTATCCTAATAAATCCGTATCGTCCTGCCAAAATGGTCTTACAGGAACGAATAGCAACTTACTTTTATTGACGTTTGAATAATCGCTGCCCTTGCTGGCAAATTTATTAAGAGCTTCGTGATAGCACTGTACGATACGTGATTTCCCTGTTCCGCTCAACCCAGCTAAGATCACAAGGCTTTTGTTCTTCATAGCCGTATGGAAGTTATACAAATCTAAAGGTGTATAAAGTAGGTTTTTTGACAATGCAACCTCTTCGAACACTTTCAAAAATTCTAGTTCATTAATATCCTCGATTTTTGATTTGGCTTTTTGAGGACTTACTTTGCGTCCTTTTGATATCAAGGATTCTCTAATCTCATTATCCTTTTCGCCTGTAACAAACATTACTTTGCCTTTAGATAAGTAATACTCTCCTAGTTCCTTTAAACTGATTTCTCTATAATATGTATTCTCTTTATTCGTAATAAATTTAAATTGATATTCCTCCGAATACTCAATCCCTTCAATAGGACCGAACGCATATAACCTATCAAGTTTTGGATCCGAAAATGGTTCCTTAGCAAGGCTAGATTTGTACTCACCTATCAAAACAAACGAAGGGTAGTCCTCGGATTCTTTAGATAGTGAAAAGTACGATTGGACGTATTCGTTGTTCGTTAACTTTTGGATAACATCTACTGTTTTTTTACCTGAATTAGTTCGAATAAAAGGGATTGGAAAATACGTATGATCGTTGTTTGATTCCCTTCTAACAACCTCTAAGTCGTATGCGTTATAAAAGGTTTGGTCATTTTCTTTATACTTAGCCTTAATTTTGAACATTAGATAATGTACATTTAAAAAATCGGTCAATTCCTTATATCTTTCTTCAGGTGTTAAGTCCTTATCGTCGGTAAATCCTAAGTTTTCTAACTCCCCTGAAAAGCTGGTTACTCGCTTAGTTATATCATCTGTTATATTTTCTGGTGGATTAGAAATCACTTTGATTGGAAAGCGTATGATTGAATTCTCTTTCGTTAATAAGAGATGGTCCGTGTCCTGTAGTTTGCCAAGGAATTTTGTTTCAAACCATTTGGTTTCGTTCATAATAACCCTCCATTCTTCCAATGTACTGGTCAAAATTCTCTAGAGAGTCAATAAACAGTGCATTGCCTATTTCTCCAAAGTATTTAAAGATTTTTGAAGCAATTAATTTCGCTTCTTCTTTTTTGTTTAGGGTAAAAGAAAGCACGACTAACTTATGATAATTTTTATAGTCCTCTATCTCATCGATGCCTCCACTCGCATATTCATAATTCAAAAAATCTAAAGTCGTTACTTTAGAATCTATACATTTTCTATAAGAGTCATCTCCGTAAAACAAGAGCTTCAGTTTGCCTATTTCTTCGTTTTCTATCTCGAACTGCCTCAATTCCTCTCTTAATTTCGTAAGTACATTCTCTAATCTTTGGTTTTCTTTTTTGGCTAATTTTAAATCTTTTTTTAAACCTTTGTTTTCGTGTTCTTGTGTTAAAACAGCTTTTCTTCTCTTCATCGCTATATCTTGTAATCTTTTATTCTCTTCTTCTAGTTTGGTGATAATGGATCGAAGATTTTTGACTAGTGATTCTTCTTCGTTAGTCTTCTCTTCTGTTTTTTTGAATGCTATGTTGTCATTTTGTGAATCCCCTAGATACTTTTCTAATAAGCTAACCTTATCCCCGAAAATCAACGCGAAAGCAACTTCTCCGATACTAGTATTCTCGATCTTTTCTGTTAGCATTTTTTCATCAATGGTAGATGTTAAAGCCCAAGAATAATCTCTATTTTTTTCTTTTGTATATGTCTCAGCGGCTTTTTTTAATAAAGTTATCAATTTTTCTTCAGATACTTCAGTAAGTATCCTTTTCATTGTCTTTGTCTTGGTAGGGCTTGATGGGCCGTTAATACGAAAGCCCTTAACGCGCAATTTGTTAATTCTGAATATGTCTTCTAGTTGTTTGCTATCAAGCTTATCTATTATCTTTAAAAAAAGCTCATACATCGCCATCCTCCTAACTCTGCCGCTTACTTAAATTATACTAGAAAAGTTATTTTTAATAAATTCGATATTAACAAACTATTCAAATAACTTATTATGCGGAGGTTTCAAATTCAGAGAAAGTGGTTTCATAAATATATAGAGTAGTTGCAAAGACATATAGAAGAACACCGAGCTGCCTTGCAAAAGTGTTATAGTTTATCAGGAGTGTAAAAACAAAAAAACCATCATCTTAGTGATGAAGGTTTTTAAAATGAGACTTAACTTGGATATTGAGCAATAGTCAACTTAATTACTGTCTTGTTTCAGTTGTGGCTGTTGATGATGATTTCACCGTTATCTATTTGAATGAAAAAGTCATTAAGATTTTCAATAATGAACTTTTCTTCTTAAGTTATTGGTTTTTCAGGCAACTTTGGTTCAGATGTAGGAAAATCATCTGTTACATCTTGCCACTCTACCTGAACATATGCTTCGTTCATTACAGGGATGCTTGCTCCGGTAACTCGACCTTCGTTGATACATATAGAGTTTTCATTATCTACCCTTCTATGAAGTTCTCCTGAATCATCACAAGCAATTTTCACACCATATACTTATTCATAAGCAGCAATTAACGAGATCCGCGCTATCAATGCGTCCCTTGCGTCTTTGTACCATTTGCCGTTTATAATCATACTGTTGCCAATTGGGTCGCCTAAAGAAATTTGATATACTCGCTTCATTTCTCTCTTCTGTTAATTCATATTCTAATATTAACAGAGTGTCCAAAGTTCAGCGGTTATATACTTCGTATAGCTGAATATATTCTTATGTTTGCGATTAACAAAACACGCATAAAAAGGTTTGTTCTAAGAGTAGTCTCTCACTTCATATACAAATACCTAGTAGTCTTTGATTTAAAAATGATGACAAATACTCCCGAATTTTGTTTATATGGAATACCATTTATTTATCTGAGTTCCTAAAACGAAAATGAGCATTTAATTGACCCTTAATCATTTCATCCCGAATTTTTCTGCGTTGCATATCGTTTCTAATTTCTGCTGTTTGTACACCTTCTTCCATTTTTTCTGCAATCTTCATTAAGGTCTCTACATCTTGAAATGAGTATTTGCGAATTCCTTTAATTGATCTTTCGGGAAAAATCAATCCGCGTTCCTCGTAATAACGAATTTTCCGTTGGGAGATCCCTGTTAGTTCGCTGACAATGCCTATAGATATAACCTTCTTATCCTTATATGATGACATAGCTCCCTCCCCCCCTAAATAAGGCTATATGAATTGCTATATAGTTGATTATTACTTGTTTACAGTTAATCTCAAGGTGTTTGGGAGATGTTCTGACATATATTTTTTACAACTGCATAGATTATCAAGAATTTTTTGATGTTGATTTTTGAATTTTCAGTATTTTTAATTCTATCTATGTGAGATAATATCAAGGTACATTTTACTATATTTAGGGGGATTGCAGGTGAGCCAGGAGACTTCATATAAAGATAAAAAAGTCATAACAATCGGTGTTGTCAAAGAATTAACTGGGTTATCGGAAAGGCAAATCCGTTATTACGAAGAACGTAAACTCATTTTTCCTGCTAGAAACAATGGCGGAAGTCGGAAATATTCTTTTACAGATATAGAATTATTAATGGATATAGCTGAAAAAATTGAAGACGGCATACAGACCTATGAGATCAGGCAAGAAATGCTTAGAGAAAAGAAAAAAGAAGATGCAGCTAAAACGCACAAAAAAATGATTCAAGGGCAATTAAATGCTCAATTTGGTGTTCAAAAATACAACTAGACCGGTTTATCTCCTTCTGCACATACACTTCCACTCCTTTCCATAAAAACCACGTTAGGTTTCCTTACATGGTTGTAGAATTCCAATCCCTGATGATGCGACAATACAGACAGTAAAGGAAAACTTACTTAGGAAGGTGTGGAATTATGGATACGATTTTTTTAATGAATAGCCTTTGGGTGATGGTGGGAGCAGTGTTAGTCATCTTGATGATTGGTGGCTTTATCCTGCTAGAGACTGGATCCACTCGAATGAAAAATGCTGGACATATCGCAGGTAAAACGATTCTTACATTCGGAATTTCTTCTATTGTCTTTTGGGCAATAGGCTTTGGATTCATATTTGGGGATGGAGCTGGTTTAAGTAAATTCATTGGTTTATCTGACTTCTTTTACTCTGGGTATGATCTCGATGGTGTTGGTTTATCTGGAGCCGTATTCTTTTTATTCCAAACAGCCTTTGCCGGAATATCGATAACTATTGCTTTTGGGGGATTTGCAGAACGAGCGAAAATGGGTGTATATGTACTCTTCGCCGTTTTATTCTCTGCCCTTGTTTACCCTCCTATCGCTCACTGGATTTGGGGCGGTGGCTGGTTAGCTGATCATGGTAAACAAGATTTTGCCGGTTCCACTGTTGTTCACTTAACTGGTGCCATGGCAGCTTTGGCAGCTACGATCCATTTGAAACCGCGTATCGGTAAATTTAATAAAGATGGCTCAGCTAATAACTTATATGGACATAACCAAGTATACACAGCATTAAGTGTTTTATTGCTTTGGGTTGGATGGTTCGGTTTCAATGCCGGCAGTACGGTAGCAGTGGATGCAGGATTCTTTGGATTTGTTGCAGTTAATACGAATCTTGCCGCGGCTGCTGGAACGATAGCTGCCATGATTATTTCTTGGATTGTCATGGGGAAAGCAGATGTGTCCATGATGTTAAATGGAGCATTAGCCGGTCTGGTTGCCATTACGGCATCCTGTGCATTCGTTGAAGCTTGGGCATCCGTAGTTATTGGATTTGTTGCTGGAATTCTAGTATTTTATAGCATCCGTTTCTTTGAAGCTCGAAAAATTGATGATCCAATCTATGCTCTTTCCGTTCATGGAGCTGCTGGGATATGGGGCACCTTATCCACTGGCTTTTTTGCTACAAAAGAGCTGGCCACTGTCGGAAAAGCTGGTTTATTTTACGGCGGCGGCTTTAGCCAATTAGGTGTTCAAGCTTTGGGTGTCGTTGTATGCGGAGCATTTGCTTTTCTGGTATCCTATATTCTTTTATTAGGTATGAAAAAAGTGATGCGCGGCCTTCGTGTTACGGAGGAAGAAGAAATAATGGGATTGGATATGAGTGAACATGGCGCATATGGTTACCCTGAATTACTTAAAAATGAAACAACTGATAAATCTATCATGTAAATGGTATCCCCTGAACTGTGCTTAGTTCAGGGGATCATTTCCATTAAGGAGCGTCTGAATGGAAACCGAAAATCAGGACTATTCAAAAATATGGGCTTATCGAAAACAGCAATTTAATTCAATAACCTTAAGCCCTGATGAACTGAATTTGCTTCATGACGAGATTATAAGGCAGACCATCACGATAGCTTTTAATAAGACAACCCAAATATTTGGGTCTCCTCCCTCCCCTTTTTGCTTTTTTGTTATGGGAAGTTCCGGTCGAAAAGAACAAGGTATCTGGAGCGATCAGGACCATGGGATCATTTTTGAACACAATCATCCAGAAGTGCGAAATTATTTCTTATCGCTGGGGAAAGAAATATCCGAGGGGTTAATGCAAGTTGGATATAGCCTTTGTGAAGGTAAAGTGATGGCAAGTAATCCTTTCTGGTGCAGATCATACAATCAGTGGATGCAACAATTAAATGATTGGATAGATGATGCTTCATGGGAATCTATCCGTTATTTGCTTACTTTTATGGATAGTCGAGCATTTCTGGGCGAGGAAAGGTTTATACGGCAATTAAAACAGTATTCTTATCAACTAATTGATGAAAAACATTTATTAACCCGTATCCTGGATAATACAATGCATATAAAAAAAACGATTGGTGTATTCGGACAGTTACTTTTAGAAACTCACGGCCCATATTCTGGCTGTTTAAATATAAAGGAATCTGCTATATACCCATATGTGAATGCCGGAAGAATTCTCGCAATCAATGAAAAATTAAATGCAACCACCACTATCGATAGGCTTAAAGGTGTACCGGATTCTGTTCTACCAAAACAAAATCGAGAAAAATATGCTAATCAGTTTGCCAAACTACAAACATATCGGCTGGTCTATGGAATTCATACAGACTATGAATCCGGACATTACTTGGCTGTGAATAAGCTATCGAAAGTAGAAAAGAAAAATGTTAAGGACATAATCAAGGATGGGATTCAACTGACTGAATATGTGAAAATGCTTGCGGCAAAGGGTGATCAGAATGGGAATGAATGATTTTATCGAATTTTTCAGAGGAATGAGCGGTAAGATCAGTTCGAACGTACTCGCCGGTGTACAGGGGCAAGCAACTCCGCAAAATATCTCTTTTATGCGACAGCTAGAAAAGGAAGCGCGTAAAAAGGACGATCTAAATTGTCCTCTTGATCAGCTTGATGTGGTTGTGTTTGACATCGAAACAACAGGATTTTTCCCTGACAAAGGTGATCAGATGATCTCTATAGGTGCTGTGAAAATGCATGGATGTGAGATATTAACTGAAGAAAGCTTCTATTCACTGATTAAGACGGACATCCCTTTATCTCCTGAAATTACTTCTCTAACGAATATTACAGGTAAAGAACTTCAAGCCGCTCCGGAGAGTTCAGATGTCCTGATGAATTTCTTTAAATTTGTCTCGACTAAAAGTCTGGTTGCCCATCATTCTCAGCATGAGCAAAGCTTTATGCACAAGTTCACTTGGGACGTGACTCGAACAAAATTCCAGCATAGAATCCTTGATACTTCTTTCTTAACACAACTATTTAATCCCGTCAGCAGCTCAAATGCCTTAGAAGACTTATGTGCTGGATGCGGGATAGAAATCAAAAATAGACATCACGCATTGGGAGATGCCTTCATGACGGCCCGCTTATGGGGCTATTATCTATCAAAAGCCCAGGAAGCAGGTTTTAAAAACCTTAGTGAAATATATAATCACATAGCCAGATATAGGTAAGGGCCATATATCTTTTAATAATCCATTTAGACTATTAAGTAAAATAAATTGAGTGTAATAAAACTACAAAGAGGGGGTTCTTAACCCCCTCTAGCATTAAATACTACATAAATTTAAACCCCATATTTACCGCGGTCGTAGTAATACTGTCTATCAATCATACCTTTCAATCTAAACAGATCAATCCATAGAATGATAGAAAATGTACACATAACCGCTAACCAATACCAAAAGATATAATGGATACGTTCATGTATATACATTCTATGAGCTCCAATGCTTCCGAGAAGAAACCATAGTAGTAACGCGATTCCAAATGATTTTCTTTGTGCTCTCAAAATAAGTCCTTCTTTCTCTATATTATGTATAATATCAAGTATTCATAGCCTTCGCCCATCATTATGAAAGAAGCAAACAGCTATGTCTACCTGCTAAATTTAACAATTATACATAATACTAGAAGGAGTAACCACTTTTACAGTACGCATCTGAAAACAACCAGTTCTCAATGCTAATTAGCTTATCAGTAAGTTTTCATAAACCTCATCTGATTCGTACGAACACTGAATTGCGGGACTTTCCTTATCAGATATTCTCAACTTAGTTACTGATTAATAGCTTTTTTTGATTTTTTAAGATCTTCATAGATTGTCTTAAAAACATAGCCCGCTACGGCTAAATCATCCACTTGGCCGAAACCGATAATAAAGTCAGGTATCACGTCTGTAGGTAATACTAAATATAATCCGGCAGCAGCGATAGCAAATTTTGATTTCTTCGATAATTTTTTCAGCATAGGATTACCTCCATTTTTATTTTAGCTTTTATTTAAACCTAGTCCACGGACGATCGGTTTTACCAGCGTATCCAACGGATTAATAATCTCAAGACCTGTTTGTTTAGCACCATCATACATAGATAGTTGACCAACTGATAGGATATCTTGAGATTTTTGACGATATAACGTAATATATTCCGCTATTTTTTCGTTATATTGTTCAGTCATCCCCTTCATCATTAAATCGAATGTACCTTCTATAACATGAACATTAATAGGTAATGTCTTTCCCTTTATAGCAGCATATTGATGAAGTCGGTCCATCGTTCCCTTTACAGTTCCTGGATTCGAAAAGAATATAGTCTGTGGTTCAGTAACCCCGCAGATTGCTTCGAAAAAAGGCTCGTCTATTTTAAATATTGGTAGTTTGGATGTTACATGTTCTTCCTGTAACAGAGCAATATAATTTGTACATGTCAGAAGAATCCCATCTACCTGACAGCTCTCCATCCAGTTTATTTGTTCTGCAATTTTCATACCAGCTTGTTCTTTTTGAAAAGATAAATCATGAGTTAAACGACTCATTAAACCTGGATCCACAAAGTGTACAAGGTCTACCTCATAGGGTGAGAATGCCCCGTCAATATAATGAATATTTGAATGATGTGCATGCATACACGCCAATCGTTTTCCCAAAATAATTCACCTCTATTAAGTTTATAATAGTTTACCAGCTATACTTTTCACTGTCTATTTCCTTCTATTACCTTATACGTGTAGCTTTAAAATTCGTTTCACCCTACCATATATTGTATAATTATATCGTACACGATATAAAAGGAGGAATACGATGAAAAGTGTTTACGATTTTGAAGTAAAAAAGACAAACGGCAAATTGCAGTCTTTGAAAGAATATGAAGGCAAGCCTCTCCTTATCGTTAATACAGCCAGTAAATGTGGGCTGGCGCCTCAATTTAAAGGACTTCAGGAGTTATACGAAAAATTTAACAGCCAAGGCTTTGAGGTATTAGGATTCCCATGCGACCAATTTAATAGTCAGGAATATGATGATATTAATGAAACCACCGAGTTTTGCCAAATAAACTATGGAGTTACATTCCCAATTTTTGCGAAGATTGATGTAAATGGTGATCATGCTGACCCGCTTTTTCAGTATTTAACGACTGAACAGAAAGGTCTCCTTAGCAAAAAAATTAAATGGAACTTCACTAAATTTTTAATTGATAAAAAAGGTCAGGTTATCGAGCGTTATGCTCCAACCACCGCTCCCGAAAAAATTACGAAAGATATCATGGAAGAATTGGAAAAGTGATAGGTTATGGAGAAGGAAGTTACATTAAATAAACAGTTATGCTTCGCTTTACACGAAACTACCAATGAATTTACGAGGCTATATTCTAATGTTTTAAAGCCATTTGGCTTAACATATCCTCAATACTTAGTATTATTGAGCTTATGGGAGCAAGATCAAGTTCCAATGAAAGAGCTTGGACAAAAGCTGAATATGGGAACTGGGACGTTAAATCCCATTATTTCAAGGATGCAGCATAGCGGATGGCTGATAAAAGAACGGTCTAAGACGGACGAACGCATGATGCTGATCTCTCTGCAAGAAAAAGCATATAAGCAAAAAAATAATATCATTGATTCCATTAAGTCGAAAATTGAGGAATGTGGATTAGAAATCGAGGAGTATCAAGCATTGATGGAATACGTAAATAAACTCAATGCAAAGTTAAAAAGTCTTTAAGCTAAAAAAAAGCTGTCTCAATGAGACAGCTTTTTTTATATTACTCTTAAAGATTATCAGTATCAATCTTATTTTTTTGATATGGCTTTGCAGTTAAACGGTCTGTATCTTCGTCTGTTAACGAAGAATCCTGTACAGAGGTACCCTCCATACGAGTAGTTGTATTATGATCATTTACAAATGGATTACCATCCTTGTCAACCTGAACATCTTCTTTTTTAACGGTATCTTGAACGGTTTTGGTATCTGTAACTTTTTCTTTACCGATCACAATCTCATCAGTTACAACTGGCTTTTTGGTCACTTCTATTTTTTCCTCTGTTACAGGGATACGAATTTCTTCATTGTCAGTGATAGCACCCAATTGATCTGTCGTATCACGATCTGTTACTTTACGTCGCTCAATATAAACTTCTTCATGGTCCACTGGTACTTCAACTTCTTTTTGTGTTTCCGTTACTTTTTTATTAACAATTACTTCTCCAGTTTTCACTTCATTTTTATCAACGTTTAATCGTTCTTCGCGAAGTTTAATTCTTCTTTCTTCGTCAGTTAGTGTATCATCATTTGCCAAACGATCAGTTGTATTAAGAGCGGCAGAAGCATTTGCTCCTGAATTCACATCTTCAGTACGATCCATGCCAATTGTATCTCCAAGCTGTGCATCTTGATCAACAAGAACTAAAACTTTTCCGTTGTTCACTTCTTCTGCATAGCGTGCACTTTCTTCAGAAGTAAAACCATAGTCCGTTCTCATTTTCTCTTCAACTGGATTATTAGTATCCAATGTAAAGAATTTTGCTACTTTATCCATAAAGGAATCTTCATCATTTGATACTGTTTTAACATCTTTATCTATCGTGTAATTTCCCATCAAATCTAATTTATCTGCATTATCTGCGACTACAGTAATATCAGAACTATCATACCCTTTTGCTTTCAAACTATTAATAGCCTGTACGACTTCTGCACTTTGTGTGTAAACTCCATAAACTGTTTTATTCATGTTATATTCCTCCTAGCAATTTTTGTTCGGATAATATTTGCTTCACAGTTAAAATATACCCACACTGGAAATCAATAAACAATAAAGTGAGAATCAACACCCTGATTATGTCAAGTGTTTTTTTTGCATATATGGTAGGTTCTCGTTTTTATTTTATTGAAATTTTTTTATTATCTTTGTCTTTTTAGGGGAATCTGGCAAATAAACACCCGTTCTCAATCCTTAATTCTCATAAAGTAAACTGGATATTTATGTTAAAATAAACAAAGAAGAGTGTGAAGAATATTTCGGAGGTGAATGAATGTGGAGACTTTAGCAGTCTTAATCATTGGTATTTTTATTATGTTTATTGGTTTTTTAGTATTAAGGAATAAAGCCCTCTTCTTAGTGAATCTTGTTTTGTGGAACGGTGTTTCAGGTGACGAAGAATTGTTATCTCGTATTTTTGGGACAATTTTATTAGTGGTTGGCTTAATCGTGACCCTTCTACCCATTTTCTTGTCTTAAATTACTCATTTTCATACACCTCGTAACCAATAAATCTTCTAAAAAAAGAGAGCCTAATTGGCTCTCCTCTCATCCTTTTAAAACATTATTAGCAAATATTTGATCAACGATATCCATGACTTCAATAGAATCATGCCAAGTCATTTGTGGACTCTCAAGCACACCTTCTTGAAGGCATCGGCCTACTTCACGGATTTGATATTCAAATCCAGTTAATTCGAAAGGTTCTTCAATCGTCCATTCTTTATTTGGGGTGGTGATTGTTGCGGACTGGGCATTTGAAAAATACGGTATATAAATACTGCCGTCTGTGCCTAATAGACTTGCATCTTTTCGTGTATTTGCCCTTATCGTACAGTAAATTTGAGCAAACGATCCATTGTCATAGCTTAATTGTATAGTCCCATTTTCATCTACATCTGTTACTCCATATTGTAATGAGCTTTGAATCGATTTTGGTTTATTTCCAAGTAAATAAGCGCAATATGAGATAGGATAAATCCCGATATCTAATAATGCTCCTCCGCCAAGTTCTCGGTTAAATATGCGCCCCTTCGGATCAAATTCCCCTTTAAAACCGAGTTCCGCTCTCATGAAAGTAGGCTCTCCAATGACACCTTCCTTGACGAGGTTTCTTATTTCTTTATTAATTGGCATAAAGCGTGATTTCATCGCTTCCATAAAGAAGACCTTATTCTCTTTAGCAGCATGGATGACTTCTTGAACTTCTTCTTTATTCATTGTAACAGGCTTTTCACAAAGCACGGCTTTTCCATGGTTTAAACAACGAATCGCATTTTCTTTATGAAATGGGTGTGGAACAGCGATATAAATAGCATCAATTTGTTCATCCTGTATTAGCTCATCATATGTACCATAACAAAATTTTTCTTCAACCTCGTATTTTCGGCCAAATTCGAGCGCGTGATCCTTCGTCCTGGAGGCGACTGCTTTTAAAGTAACGCCATCCATTGCTTTCACCGTTTTCGCAAAACGTTCTGCTATGTTACCAAGTCCAATAATACCCCACTGAATTGTTTTCATAGAATCCCTCAATTTCATTTATTTAATTTATAGAATATTTACATTCATTATAATATAAATGAATCATAGATGAGATAATTAGTAGTGGAAAGACCCAAAATAAAATAGCACACCAATCATGATGTACTATTTTATCCTATATTTTATATAGCCAACGCAGCTGTTATTTATTAAATTTATGACTCTTTGTCGCCATTTATAAGCTCGATTGCTTCATTTTCACTGGTCAGTGGTCTGTAGCAAACAAAATTTTCACATACATAATAGGTTTCCTGATCATTGACCTTGGAATAACCTGCCGCAAAATCAGCAACACCAGTAAATAAAGAGGAATCCTCGTTTGCCAGATAAGTTAAGTTTGGATGAAACTCCTTGTGCAAATGTGTGATAACGTTATTCTCTGAATCCGTACTTCCCAATACAACGACTTCCTTCATTTTCATTTGGGTTGTCATATAAGCCATTAACATATAAGTATGACCCATTGGATAGTGAATCACATCATCGCCAAATGCGTCAAAAACGTTCTGTACCTTATCCTCCAATGAAAACTCACCAGTTAAACGAGCCAGCCTTAGCATTTGTAAGGTTGCGACACTATTCCCGGATGGCAATGCTCCATCATATACATCTTTTGGACGGATCAGCAATTCCTCATTATCCTCTCCATAAAAATAGAATCCACCATTTTCCCCATCCCAAAATAATTCGATCATTTGATGCGTAAGTGTTTTTGCTTTTTTGAGATAGGATAAATCAAATGTCGTTTCATAGAGTTCAATGTAAGCCCAAAGAAGATACGCATAGTCATCAATAAATCCTTCCTGCTTAACCTCACCATCTCTGTATCGGACCATGACTCTTCCATCCACGATTAAATTCTGTTCAATAAATTGGATAGCACTTTTTGCTGCAACCAGTGCTTCCTGATGATTGTAAACTCTACCAGCTTTGGCTAGAGCGGCAATCATTAATCCGTTCCAGGCAGTCAATATTTTGTCATCCTTATGCGGATGAACCCGCTCCTCGCGAACATTAAATAAGACTTTCCTTGCTTCCTCCAATTGTTTACGAACTTCTGCTGCGTCTAAATCATTATGAGCAGCAAATGAGTCAATTGGTTCACGAATTAGATTCGGAATATTTTCACCTTCAAAGTTTCCTTCAGGGGTTATATCATAAACAGCACAATATAATTCTGCTACGTCTTCATCGAGGTGATCAAAGATTTCAAAATAGTCCCATATATAGAATTTCCCTTCCACACCCTCTGAATCTGCATCCTCCGCTGAGTAAAATCCGCCATCAGGATGTCGCATGTCCCGTAAAACATATTCAATGATTTGTTCAGATATCACTTGATGGCTATTTTCTCCGGTAACCTGATAGGCTTCTGTATACGCCATTAACAGCATGGCATTATCATATAGCATCTTTTCAAAATGTGGGACTAAGTATAATTCATCAGTGGAATAGCGAGAAAACCCGTATCCGATATGATCATAGATTCCACCTCTTGATAGCCCTTCTAATGTCTTTAGCACCATATTCAATGCTTCCTGATCCTTCGTCATATGGAAGTAACGCAGCAGGAACATTAAATTATGTGGTGTAGGAAATTTCGGAGCCGAGCCAAACCCGCCGTACTGTTCATCAAATACCCGCTTAAATTGTTGAACGGCTGCATTGATCGCAGTCATCGTTAATTTCTCACTCGATGTCTCCTGTTTCGGTGGCATAATTGCATCTTTAATCCGCTCACCTGTCATTTCGATTTTATGTGGCTCGTTAATATACGTATCGTGTAGCTGAGTAATCACATCTATTATTCCAGGACGACCATAACGGCTATGCTTAGGAAAATAGGTTCCTGCATAAAAGGGGACCTGATCAGGAGTTAAAAACACATTGAGCGGCCAACCGCCTTGTCCCGTCATCACCTGGCACACGGACATATAAATCGAATCCAAATCAGGACGTTCTTCCCGATCTACCTTTATGGAAACAAACCGCTCATTTATAACCGACGCCACTTCTTCATCTTCAAAGCTTTCCCTCTCCATCACATGACACCAATGACAGGTAGAGTACCCAATACTCACAAACACAGGCTTATTCTCCTGTTTCGCTTTTTCAAATGCCTCCGGTCCCCATGGATACCAATCAACAGGATTATAAGCATGCTGTAAAAGGTACGGTGATTTCTCATTTATTAGTCTATTGGGATTAGATTTTGCACCCATTTAAAATTACTCCTTTACAAATCAGGATTTTTTCATTTAGAAACTTTTATCTTTCACCTTCACACGTTATGGATATAAATATATCCTCTTTATACAATACACATCATTTATTAGTATAAACTTAATTGGATTATTTATTGATTTTTATTGTTTCATAAATGAAAGAGGTATCCTTTTTGGATACCTCTTGTTTTCTTCTATAGTCTTTAATCTTCTTTTATAAAGAAGCTCAAAAGCTCCTACATCTCAGCCTTCAAGCTTCCCTCCTTTATCTATACAGCAAATATTTAGATCTTAGTTTCATGAAGTCTTTCAAATCCTTTTCCCATTTCTGCTTGATTTGTTTTACGGATTTACCTGCTTCGATATCATCGCGAATCCAGCCGTTGCCGATAAGCAAGTCGAAATAGGAAATTCCTTTGCTGTCCTCTGTACGGAATTCGAAATCATCCGGATACATGTCATGAATGGTCTTAACGATATGAAGACCTGCCTCAAGAGGCACGAAATCATTATAGTCTGTTATATGAACCTGAACACCATGGGATAGGATTCCACTATGCTTCGAGAATGTCGGCGTGAACGAAGCTGCTCGGAATTGAACACCTTTTAAGTTTAGCTTGTTTAGCTCCTTTGCTAGCTCTGTTCCATTTATGAATGGGGCTCCGAGCAATTCAAAAGGTTTCGTTGTTCCGCGCCCTTCGGATAAATTCGTGCCTTCAATTAATCCTGTACCCGGGTATACATAAGCTGTGTCGAGTGTCGGCATGTTTGGGGATGGAAGGACCCATTCTAGTCCTGTATCTTCATAATTCATATGACGCTTCCAATTTTTCATTTTTACAACGGTTAAATCCGCCCCAATGCCAAATTCCTTGTTAAATAGTTTCGCGAGTTCTCCAACAGTCATCCCATGTCTGAGTGGGATTTCGTATTGCCCGATAAACGAAGCATATTCGGGTGCTTCAAGAATCGGTCCTTCCACCTTCAGTCCTCCTAGGGGATTCGGGCGATCAAGTACGATGAATGGGATTCCTTGTTCCTTTGCTGCTTCCATCGCTAATGCCATTGTGTAAATATACGTATAGAAGCGTGCGCCTACATCCTGAATATCAAATACAAGTACATCAATATCTTTTAACATTTCCGGTGTTGGTTTACGGGTTTTGCCGTAAAGGCTGTATACAGGAAGACCAGTAGTTTCATCAATGTAGAAATCAACATAGCTGCCGGCCTGCGCGTCTCCTCTAACTCCATGTTCCGGGCCATATAAAGCGGTGAGATTGATGTCCTCATCCTCATAGAAACGGTCAACGATGCTGTTAAGCTCTTGATCTACACCGGTCGGATTTGTGATGAGACCTACCCTTTCACCTTCCAGCAATTCTTTTTTATCACTTATAATAACGTCGACGCCTAGTTCTAAATCCTTCTTTTTATGCTTGTCCTTTTGACCTGCTTGGGCGAAAGAAATCGTTGATAAAATCAGAATCAGTGTGAATAGGACAGCGAAACCTCTCTTCTGCATATAAAGCCTCCTTAGTTATCAATTAGTAGGATAAACCATGGCCAAATGGATATAAAGTTTCCCCTTGCCCGTTCGGGATCGTGACAGGGAGTTTACCAGATGGATTTATTTCACCGAAAATGGCTGCTGCGGTTGCTTTAAAGCTTGCGGTACGAAACCCATATTGAGTGATATAAGCATCAACCTGGGGATAGGACATAATGTCATATGGATTACGAATCGCAACAGCTATAGAAGGTGCATCATAGTTGTCGATAATATCATTAATTCTCTGCATTTGAGGATGGGCAGGTAACCTCATTGCTACACTTGAAGTATGGCTACCAATAATAATATAATCCGCCTGACGAAGCTGCTCCTTCTGTGCATCGGTCAGTTGATAGCTAGAAGGAAGGGTAATTTCCTCAGTGTTGGCATGCTTTTCTTTAATAGCGTAATATAATTCTTGGTTGTAGGTCATACCGATAACGACAATCTTTCCGGATTCCTGCAAGTCATTTAAAGGCAGGAGCTGATTTTTATTTTTGACGAGGGTAATAGATTTCTCTGCAGCTGTTTTCTCAATCGCCTTATGCTCTGGTGAACCAACGGTCTCAAGCGCTTTTTCGATTCTTTCGTCAAGTGGCTCCGGTGATTCCTCCTTAAAGATGCCCCTTTTGATTTTCAGTGACAGTATCCGTTTTACGGATGCATCAATTCGCTTTTCTTTAATATCGCGATTTCTTACTGCATCAAGGAGCCCATTACGAACATCCTCTAGTCCAACGGGCATAAGTACAATGTCCGTACCTGCCTTAACAGACATGATGGCCGCATCGACAGTTCCATAATGCTCGGTGATAGCACCCATGTTCATGGCGTCTGTAACGATCAATCCATCATAGTCCATTTCCTCCCTAACCAATTCTGTCAGAAAGCGGTGGGAGAGAGTTGCTGGTATAGAGACTTCCTCACCGGTCTTTTTGGAAATCACTTTCGTGTCATCTACCTTCGGAAAGGTAATATGCGCGGTCATGATGGCATCAACACCAGCATTCATCGCTTGCTGAAACGGGTATAGTTCCACTTCCTTTAATCTCTCCATCTCATATGGAACTTCTGGAAGTCCAACATGGGAATCAACTGCCGTATCGCCATGACCTGGAAAATGCTTGGCCGTTGCAATCGTGCCTGTTTCCTGCATGCCATCAATATAAGCAGTTCCTAGTTCAGCGGTTAGTTTTGGGTCTTCACTGAAGGAACGGACACCAATGACAGGATTGTTACTATTATTGTTGACATCAAGCGATGGGGCAAAGTTTGTATTAATGCCAAGCGAACCGAGCTCCTTGCCAATGGCACGCGCAACATCTTTCGTGATTGTCACAGACCGTGTAGCTCCTAAGGCCATATTGCCGGGCATATCAGTTCCAGATTGCAGCCTGGTTACAATTCCACCCTCTTGATCAATTGAGATGAGCATCCCATATTTCTCGGAGGCAAGCTGATACGCATCCACGAGATGGGCGGTTTGCTCAGTCGTTACGACATTTTCGCGGAATAGAATAACTCCACCTAAGTCATAATCCTTAATTTGCTGTTCTATCTCCGGCAGCATTTCTGTCACATTCTTACCATCCCAGTTCCGGTAATCAGGCATGAGCATTTGTCCGATTTTCTCTTCTATCTTCATCTTGCTAACGGCATAATCAGCAAGCCGATATCGTTTATCCTTGATGGAGCGGAATGTTGCATTTCCCTTTTTATCCACCACCAAAAAGGCTGTGTCTATCTTTTTTCCCGATGTTGCAAGAATGACTGCCACTCCTGATTTCCCTGTAATCGTCAAGGTTCCATTAGAACTGATTTTCGCGATACGTTTATTTGCAACCGACCATTTTACCTTATTTGTCTTTGTAAAATGACCATCATGGTAGACGTTCACTGCCTTCATTTTGACACTGTTGCCGCTAATCGTTTTATCAACCTCATGCAGATTTTGATAGATTACAATATCTCGCACACCATCATTTGGATTAGCTGGTTTCTTAGTTTGGCTGCTGAATCCGGCCGTCAGGAATACACTCATCACAAGTATAATCAAGAACCATTTCCTATTTTTCAATATTAGCACCTCCCCATTTAATCTGTTCTACGTTCAAATCCATTGCTCTCGAATCTCAGTCGTTCCTTCTTTCCATTTGTTTTTATGCTTGCGTCTTGAACATACCAGCCGCGCCCGTTCACGCTTTCATCCGTTTTATAGGAAAAACGAATAAATTTCGTGCCGGCAGGAATGAGGACATTCTCCTTCTCCCATCCATTGCTTTTTCCTGTGAAGCTTTGAATACTTGTAAATGCTTTTCCGTCAGTCGACGTTTCCAAATATCCATAATCACTCTCCTCTTCAATCCGGAACCAGGTATCGAAACTCAAATAAGCATCTCTTTTTAGATTCACTTGAGCTGAAAGTATGTTATCTAATTGATCTCCATAGCCCGCGAACCAAGCCATTTGTCCCTTTTTCACATTTATAGGTATGCTGTCTCCCACATCTCTAGCGAATGTTCGTCTGATTGGATTAATGGACGGTGTATTTCGGGATGGATGTACCCGGTTTGTAAGTACAATAGCAACAGTCTGATTAGATGGACTCATCACAAGAGCTGTACCGGTGTAGCCCGTATGGCCGGCGGTGAATGTGTCAGAAAGTGAATCCATGTACCAGCCCTGATTAAGCTCAAAGCCTAATCCATGGTCATTTCCTGGAAACGCAGTGTTATAGTTCTTCATAATTAAGTCAATCGTTTTCTTCTTTAGAATGCGTATCTTACCGTATTTACCATCATTTAAATATGCATGGGCGAGAATCCCTAAATCCTTGGCTGTGGAGAAGACGCCTGCATGACCAGCCACACCTTCAAGCGACCACGCATTTTCATCATGAACCTCGCCCCAGACAAGCCCTCTCCCTATCTTTGGCTGATATTCGGTTGCAGCTATCCGTTTCTTTAATTTTGCCGGAGGATTATACATCGTATCCTTCATACCAAGCGGCTCTGTGATGGCTTTCTTAACAAACTCGTCCTGCCGGAGACCACTCCATTTCTCGACTAGCGCCCCAAGCGTTATCATGTTCAAATCACTGTATAAATAGGTGGTCCCAGGCTCGTTAATCAAACCATGTTGCAGTACGGACTGGATGCGGCTTTCTCGAGTGCCCTCTTGCATATAAAGAGGCATCCCAGCTGCAAAACCTGAAGTATGGGTTAAAAGTTGTCTGATTGTTATGTCTTCTTTGCCGTTTGCAGCGAATTGTGACAGATGCAACGCAACAGGGTCATCGAGTTGGAAAATTCCTTGCTCATAAAGCATCATGACCGCAGTAGTTGTAAAAAGCTTACTTATAGAAGCAATATCAAATATTGTATCCGCTTTCATTTTAAGAGGTGTTTCAATTTCCGTGAAGCCATCATCCTGATAGAGAGCCGCAAACCCATATGCAGCTTTTTGAACAATATGACCGCTTCGTGCCACAAAGGTGACCGCCCCTGGAATTAAGCCGCTTTCGATGTATTGGCCGATTGTCACATCTATGTCATCAAGTGCAGACTGCTTCATACCTGCCATTCTGGCATTTGAAGGTAGGAGTATCGGTAGCATTCGACCTGGTTCGTCCCAATATGAGGCATTGTCGGAATGTCCCTTAGCACTTGTCATCATTAGACCATCGGATGTGTTAAATGCAGACACAGTAATCATCGTGCTGAATGCAATTGAGGTGATTTTTTTCATATCGTTCCTCCTCTTTTTTTATCACAAAGCGAGTGAACAAAACGAAAGAAAGGTTGATGAAGGCTACGGAGATGGATCTTTGGGGATGTATCTAGATAGATTCCTCTCACTCGAGAATACATCCATCTTTCTTATTTTTCTATCCGGCATAAGTACTTACTTCCATTATTAACCTTAGGTCTATCTTAATGTAACAACAATTATTTCATGAAAAAATGACAAGTTTCTGCATATTCACCTCATTCTTATTGCTTAGTTTACCTATATGGATATATTCATAACTAAGAGATCATTAGTTTCATTTACTTATATCTAATTTCTCAGCTAACTATTTTTATAAAAAAATAGATTTCTATATAAAAAAAGAAACTGCCAGTGAGCAGTTTCTTTCATCACAATGTAAAAAACATGTAAAATTTTATTGAATCTGACTGGTCGAAACCATAGATCAGCAATATTTTCTAATTAAATCTCCCAATGTACGGTCTAGCGTGCCAATGTCCGACTTATCAAAAGTGAATTTAACAAACGATTCATCCATATTTAATGATTCAGCTAAGAAGCTTGAGAAACCTCTTGCTCTTCGGTCTATTTGAAGCAAAACTCTTGCTTCGTTTTCTGTCAGCTGGAATACAGCTTCTAGTTCATCTAGCTTTCTCGCAAATTCACCGGATGTAGCTTTGAATTCAAATTCCTGAACAAACGGTAAGCCGTTTCTAAAATACGAAGGAGTTTTTTCACAATCTACCTGACGTAAGCGGAATCCTAATCTTCCTGCAGCATCAATGAATTCTCTTACAAGCTGATGTGGCTTTATTTCCAAAAAGTCTTTATCTTGAGGGTCGATTGCCATTTTAATATCCAAGCCGGTTTGAATCCAAACACGGGTACTTCCCATTGTAACTGGTGATTCATAAGGAACATTCAACTGAAAGGGCACCACTTTTTCTTCATTTGGAGCGATTGTGAAGCGCTCAGTCAATAAGATTTTGTCCAAGGCAACAGAACGTCTTACCTTTTTATCATCAACTTCCACCACATAGTCAGTCATTAATGTTAAATAGATGTTATCAATATCCTGCTCGTTTTTTCCTCCCTTGATAAAAACCTCACCTTCGATTGACTCACCGACAATATAACTTTTTTTCGCAAGCCTCGTATCAACTTTGGCAGCACCAATACCTATGGATGACAGCAGTTTATCAAACATGATAATCCCTCATTTCCTTTTTATAAGTCTATTTTACTATACTTCAAGCGGAAAATAACACTCTGTAATTAATATATCGAATAAAACTCCTGAGTTTTACAGCAATCTAATTATAAATAGACTTACTGATCATCCCATTTAAAAATAAAAGATTTAGAAACAAAAAAAGCGACCTCCTACGAAGAGATCGCTTCATCCTCAAGTCTTTCTTGTTCTACAATTTTATAATACTGAAAAGCAATCGCAAATCCTGTGGTATTTGTTGAACTTTGCACATGTACGTTGGCATTATAGATGTCTGCAATACTATTAATCAGCCAAAGTCCAATACCTGCTCCACTCGTTTGCGCTTTAGCCGAATTTGTACGATAATACTTTCCAAAAATCTTTCCAAGATTATTATAATCTATACTCGAACCAGAATTTATGACTTCAATAACGATCTTTTTGGTCTGATTATACTCACGGATACCAATAAAGATGGAGGAGTCTTCTTTTGAATATTTTATGGCATTATCAAGCAAGTTTCTGATCATCAATTCGATTGAACCTTGGTCAATCCATATATGAATATTGGGGTTAATACTATACTTGAAATGAAATTCTCGATTAGGGTATTTTTTCTTATATTCCTCAAAAATAGGTTTGATTTTCTCGATTGGATTCAGCCAACTATCTGGAGGGGAACCCCCTAAATAATACATATCATAAATGATTTTTATGCTAGATAATAAGGAAGTGATATTTTCCGTTTCATTTATAACGGATTGAAGTTTCTGTTTCATTTCCTCATCTGCTTCAGGTAGCATATCCTCTATCAATTCAAGTTCATTCTTAATATTATGGGCTGGATTTTTAATTTCATGAACCATTTCATCAAGGAAGGATTTGGTCTCTTTAATCCCATCCTGCAGTTCCAACATCGTCGTATTGACTGCGTCAATCGTCTTTTCTATTTCTGGTATAACAGGCTTTTTGTATACGAAACTCTCTAAATGAAATCGTGACATTTTCATAAAATGTTCTCTCATTTTTATTAGAGGGGTATAGTAAAGATTTCTCATAATTTTATAGTTAATGAAAATTAAAAGCACTGATAGACTGATGAATAGCAAGCATTGAATAGTCACTATTTTGAACTCCTGCAAGAGAGCTTTACTAACATTACGGTAAGTAACGATCTCACCCTTAAAAGCATCTGTATTAACCTCATGGCCGATGTTGATTAAAATAGAATTACTTTCATTAAGTAATTTCAGATCCAAATTTTGTTTAATAAACACATTATAGACATCCCCTAAATCGACATGCATTAACAGTTTGTTTAACAATAATAATAAAAGACCATCGAAGCCTTCAACGTTATCGGCAAGTACTGTTGTGTCCTTATAATATAATGCCTTTGACTGAGTATCTTGATTATAAACATAGATATACTCGTTATCTTTTGGAATAGTTTGCAAAAAGTCAGTTAATTCTTCGGTATCAAGCTGATCTTCATATAGAGCATGTTCTAGCCAAATATGAGTTGGGAATAATTCAGATGCCTCTTTCCTAAAGAGAGTCGACATCCTGTTATAACCAAATAAAATAGTGGTAATAAACACCAGCGATATGATTGAAAAGTATGCAACTTGCTTAAACACTCGCTGATTATTTATCAAATTCTTTTTAAAACTAATCATTTTATATCTTAAGTGTTCCTTTCGCCTATTCAATTAAATTAACAGAGGATTTCATTATATCAAAATAATAATGCCTTTTTATATGTATTTAATTCCAGTCCTTTCGTTATGTATAAGCACCATCATTCATTAGAAAATTAGTTGAAAATGTGATTATGAAAGCAAAAATAAAACGCCGCTCCGATTGGAAAGACGTAAAAAAAAAGGATATCTACCTATAGAATCATTTTATAAATAGATAGAGCGGTCTGCTATTAAAAATTATTAATTTGATACACTATCAATAAGGAGGGTCCTTTAGTTTATACCTACAACTAATATTAATATGAAAAAGCCAACCCAGATAAGGGCATTTAGGAGGATACCAAAAATCATGCTTACCATTTTTTTAGATAAAATAGCAAAGACGATTCCTGCTATAGATAAGATGGTAGCCATTAACAAGAACAATCTAGGATATGCCATATTATCCGTTATAAAATAGGATAAGACTATACAGATGCCTACTGTTAATAAAGATAATCTGCCGTATGTGTTCATAGATATCCTCCTTTCCAATTTAATTCTATTGATATATGGTAAAATCCTTCATTAATAATGCGAAAAAGCTGCTTTAAATTCTAGAAGAATAATGATCCTCTTATCTGATGGATTGGTAAATTCTGACTTCACTAAAATAAGCATGGCTTAATGACCATGCACCAATTTCAGATGATTAATCATCTATAATTTTAAGTTAATAATTAGACTTCCTGAGTTCTCTTTTTAAAAACAAATATTGAAATAAATAGAATAATAACAGCATACCCAAGTACCCACCATAGATGCGGAAACATATTTCTATAAACTCCGCTTAATGCAGCTTTTCCAGCTTCAACAGCATGAACAAACGGCAGTAGATAAGCGATATCCTTAAATAATCCACCTACTAGCTCTAAATTAAACCATATGCCCGATAGCCATGCTGATACATTTGTAAGGAGCGCACCACATATTCCTACCGCTGCTTTTTCACTAAATAGAGCTCCGCTAATTAACCCAATTCCAATAAAGATTGATTCCATGGGAACCAATATCAGAATAACCATAAAAATCGTTGCTGTAAAATCTAGTCCCATACATAATGCAGCTATAAAGCAAACGGATATTTGTATAACGGACATAACTAACAATGGCAGTGAATAACCCAAAATAAAGTCTCGAGATGTCATCGGAGTTGTAAATAATCTAGTCAAAAAAGAGCTTGCACGATCTTTCGATAATACTTGTGCTGCAAACAATGCCATAAAGGAAAGGCCGAATACAGCAATGCCTGGTGCTAATGAAGATATATTAAATAAATCCACAGGGATACTGCTATTAATCGCTGATAAAAGTGCAAGTAAAATGAGCGGAAAAGCAAGACCAAGGAATAATGAAATAGGATCTCTGACAATTTCCTTCATCACTCGATTGGCAAAAATGATTGCTTTCATCGTTTATCCTCCTTCGTAACAATTTCTACGAAGGCATCCTCGAATCTATCGGTCTTTGTCATGCCTGTGAGTTCTTCGACTGTTCCGATTGCTTTTACTTGGCCATCTTTCATGACACAGATTCGGTCACATAATGCTTCAGCTTCCTCTAAATAATGTGTTGTTAACACAATGGTTGTTCTATCTTTTAATTTTTCAATTATAGACCATAATTCTCGGCGTCCTAATATGTCTAAACCTAATGTCGGTTCATCTAAAAATAAAATGTCTGGATCAGAAATAAGTGCAAGCGCAATACTAAGCTTACGTTGCCAGCCACCGGATAAGGTTTTACTTTTTTTGCTTTTCATATGGTTCTAAAGAGAAATGATTCATCATATTAGCTGTTTTTTCATATACTTCAGATTTAGAATAACCATGAATAGCCGCCATTAATTCTAAATTTTCTCGAACTGTTAAATTTGGAGAAATGGCAGTTTCTTGTGGCGATACCGCTATGATCTTCTTCACTAGCTCTTGATTTTTTACAATATCATGTCCAAATATAGACGCATGGCCGCTTGTAGGCTTTGTTAAGCAGCATAACATTTTAATCAACGTTGTTTTTCCTGCCCCATTCACACCTAATAAACCAAACAATTCTCCCTGCTTAATTGAAAATGATACTTGATTAACTACAATTTTATCATCATACTTTTTAGTTAATTGATCAATAGAGATTGCATAACTCATCATTCATCCTCCTTATGAAGCGGAGACTTTACCAGATTTAAAAATTCATTCATCATATTCTCGGGTACAATAGCAAGCCCTCTCTCTTCATCACCCAAGATAATAAGAGAGTCCCCAGGTTTTATATAAAATACATCACGCGCCTTTTTGGGTATAACAATTTGACCACGCTCACCTATTTTGGCTACACCAAAAAAGTACTTACCCTTTGGTGGTACAATCAAATTCGTATCTTCTCCATCAAAATTTACCAAATCATCCAGCGTCACTTTATACAATTTGGCTAATGCTTGCCAATGTCCAAGGTCAGGAGTTGATTCGCCCTTTTCCCACTTTGCGATTACCTGTCTTGAAACATTGATTTCATAAGCTACCTCTTCCTGTGTCAATTTATGATGCAGGCGCAGGTTTTTTAGATTCATATTTATCATACTTTTCCTACCTCCATATTTATTATGAATTATTTCTATAATGCCCTCCACCAACAATCCGTAACAGCTATGTTAGAATTCGTAGCATTTCTGATTTAACATTGCTTTTACCAAATAAAACAATCACCGTTGTTTTCATTAAAATATCCCTTTAAAAGGACATTTGTATTCCTTGTCGTATATATGTCTTTATATCGCAATAAAATATTTTATGGTGGTGGGGATAATCATGAAAAAAATTCAAAGTGTAATAGTAGGAATCTGCCTTTTACTTATTGGCTGCAACGATAATGAAGCATCTGCTGGTTTATCCTATGATCCGTCAAAAATTCAAAAACAACTAAAAGAGGAACAAAAGATTGATTCAAAATTACCAACTGCATTTCCTGTTGAAATCAAAGATTATGAGATAAGTCCACAGACTCATACCGAATCTTCTGTTCATGATGTGCAGTTTACAGGGACAAATGAAGAAAAATTCATTCTTATGATCCATACAAAAGAAGTAACATATGATGGTAAACCACAAGGGTATGAGGAGTTAAAGATTAATAATCAGGAGGTGTTTTATATAGAGGATGATTTAGCATCATCAGTTCATTGGAAAGATGGCGATTATCATTATATTTTTGAGTATCAAGTTGCTGAATCCGGCAAAGATGCCGCGAAGCTAACAAAAGAAGAAATGGTGGAAGTAGCTGAATCTTTTAAATAAAGCAGTTCAAATACGAAACCTATCCTCATTTTACATTTCAAAAACTAGCATTGATTTTTCAATGCTAGTTTTTATTGCATTCATTGAATAGATAGGCATCCTCTTAAAAAATTCTCACTATAAAAAAGCAGCTCATTGGTCGTTCTGGATTTAACTTATTGACGTTTCTTTTTGAACCTTTACATATCTATTTTAAATATATAAGCTTTCCTGTGTTATTGGACATTAATCAAACGATAATTCGTTGAATACATATAATCATTGTTAAAATCCATAGGTACTTTTGTATCAATGCCTGTTCCCTCCTAATATTTCTTATAAAACCTTTAGATCAATTCCTGATATTCTATCAATATATGTAGTTTACACATTTTTACTGTTTATCTTCAACAAGAAGAGGTTAATACATAAATCGGAAGGTTTTTCACATGAATAAAGTTTCGATTATTACAGGTGCAGGCAGCGGATTAGGACAAGCAGCTGCACTTCGTCTAGCAAAAGATGGGGTTAACATTGTAGCGGTTGATATTAACAAAAAAGGCGGAAATGAAACAATCAAACTCGTGAAAGAAATAGGGACAGATTGTATATTCATTAAAGCTGATGTTTCTAAAGCAGAAGATGTGAAGAATTATGTGGCTTAAACGGTTGAACGCTTTGGGACAATTGATTACTTTTTTAATAATGCCGGGATTTCAGGAAGCGGTTCATTTTTCTTGGATTCTAAGGTCGAAGAAATCAATCAAATTGTTGGCATTAACCTAATGGGAGCTTTATAGGGCGTTTATTATGTTGCTGAGGTTATGCTGAAAAACGGTGGAGTTTCAATCGTGAATACAGCTTCAAGTGCGGGTGTGATTGGTCAAGATTCCGTTGTCGCCTATTCTGCCACAAAACATGGAATTGTAGGTTTAACAAAAAGCTTGGTTGCAGAATATGCGAAAGATGGATTGCGTGTAAATGCGATTGCTCCGGGACCTACTGAAACACCAATGGTAAAAGCTTTCTATGAAGCTAATCCAGCTATGAAAGAAAATGCTACAAAAGGAATTCCGCAAAAACGATTGGGAACACCTGAAGAAGTAGCAGAACTGGTTACATTCTTATTAACTTCTGAAGCACAATATATTAACGGAGAAGTTATTCGTATAGATGGTGGATTTACAAATACAAAATAAGCTTGGTGAATGATAAAAGAAGCTCAGAATCATACTCTGAGCTTCTTTGTTATTGGAGTTAGACTTACGGACATCTAGCTCTAGTTTCTGGAGTATGAATCCCTGCATTATGCCTTGCCTGTTATCTCACTTACATGGCATCTACTACCATCTTGGCAATCGTTCCATTGGATAATATAAATTTATCAATATTTATATGTGAGAAATTTTCAACATGCTCTTCTCTTTCAATTTCGACAACTGTATGGACATGAGAGGCGATTCTTTCAACCGCACATGCAATCATTAATGACTTTCCGTCAGTTAAGGTTTGATTCTGAATCCGATCATCAGAGAAAATCAAGATAGATTTTGCATTTTGGATATTGGCTTTCTTTAATACCTCAACATTCGAGGCCTCTCCTCTTATATAATGGATATTTCCATTTACATAAGATAGCTTTTCAAGCATATCTATAACCACTATTTCCGCCTTTTTATTCTTGTCTAAAATTTCCTTAACTGCGTTTTGCGCCTTATGTGACCAATCTATGATAACAATATGATTCTTTCCTTCATACATAAGCTCTCCACCCTCTTTACGTCTTCTGTAAACCGTAAAACTTTCCATAACTTTTCCGATAAAAGTGGCGAATAAACCAATACCAACCACATACAAAAATAGGATTGTAAATATTCTTCCTTCTATAGTAGTCGGTGACATGTCTCCATATCCAACCGTCAACATGGTCGTCATTGTGAACCATAACGAGTCCATATAGGTAGTAAACGTATCTGGTTCAATCAACCTGAGCATAATTGTACAGAATACGATTAAAAATATGGTTGATGTGGTCAATAATAACCAAGACATATGTGTTAGTTTAAAATATAAATTACGTAAGATAATCATTCAAACACCTCTTCTTACTCTGAACAGGATTTTTTTCGGTTAATGCATGCATAGTCCATTTTCTCTATTATTATAAGATTGAACCATCTATTTAATATATACTCAATTCCATTTTGTTACTTTTAACATTCAATATAATGCTGTCCAAAGTTAAGTTATTTAGCGTGTCCCTCTTTCCTCTCGTATGCTTCTGCAATTCCAATTAAAATATTTGCCTACATATTTCAATTATTTACCACCCATATACCGGGTTACCCTATCTCTAACTACGCAAATCTTAAGATAATTTGGTTAAATGTGAAGCATTTTGTAAATAGGTATTTCTTTACAGTTTATTCTCCAACTGTTATGTTAGAGAAAATAATATACATTCTTTGTATAAGGGTTATTAGCTTATTGGATATGCGCTTAAATATTTTCAAAATTAATCCTTCTAAAGGGTTTTTTTCTTTGCAAAAAAACAATGGGTCATAAATCGCAGTAATTAGGAGCTGTTGATATGCATAGCATTGATAGTAGCATACATGTGTTTTTAGAAGGTGTTTCAACTCACATAATCTCTTCAGAAGATACTCTTGCAGATTTACGATTTAAAGACGCTACGAATACATATTCTGAGGAAATCAATAGTATGGTTAAAACTTGGCGAAAAACCCTTATAGAGATATATGGATTTTCAATTGCCCAAGAGCAAAACGAAACCTTTGCAGTTTTAAAAGAATGGGGAAAGGAAACCGTTGATTTACTCATAAACTTAAATTTATCACTTGCTGATGCAATAGAAGAAGTTAGATTTTATCGTGATAAAATTGGCGGTATCATCAAGGACCAAGCTAAAAAATATTCAGTAAGTCTGGACGTTTTCTATGAAATCATTTCTAAATTCGATTCAGTTGTTGATAAAGCGATACACTGGCTTAGTATTTCTTATTCTTCACAATACTCCAATAGAATCGTATTAGCGGAGAGGACTGCTTTTGAACTGTCTATTCCTGTTGTTAGGATTACATCCAATATCGGGATTATTCCAATCATTGGAGTATTAGACACTCAACGTGCAAGCCACTTGATGGAAAAAGCATTACAGGCTGGAAGTGAATATG
Source organism: Bacillus sp. FJAT-27986 (assembly GCF_001685035.1). Classification (NCBI taxonomy): domain Bacteria; kingdom Bacillati; phylum Bacillota; class Bacilli; order Caryophanales; family Bacillaceae; genus Bacillus; species Bacillus sp. FJAT-27986. The sequence goes on from NZ_MAYV01000012.1 coordinate 332,788, forward strand.
ATCTAAGTTATATTATTATTGATCTATCAGGAGTTCCGATTACGGACACAATGGTGGCTCATCAGATATTTAAAGTTATTGATGCATTGCGACTCATCGGTATCGAGACGCGCTTATCCGGTATCCGAATAGAAATTGCACAAACAATGGTAAACCTCGGAATTAAATTTACAGCTAAAAGCTACTCTAGCTTACATTTGGCTGTTAAAGATATCCTATGATAAATTTCTCTCCCGGACATACAGTCGGGAGTATTTTTATTTAAAACAAAAAAGACACTCAAAGAATGTCTTAAAATAGACTAAATAGTTCTCCCGTTCATGATCCATTCAGGAACAACCATTTTGATATTCCCCTTTAGTATACCAGCCAGTTCATATATTTCACTTAGCATTCTTTCATACATAGTAGAGTGCTTCACGAAATTTTCTAATCTTTCCTCCAAACGAGTCTTTTCTCCTTCTGATTTTGTTACATAATACTGCTCAATAATTTCAAAATAATGAACCGGTAAGAGCAACCTTGAGAATAACATCCGTGCAGAAAATGTTGATAAAGGGGTGATTGATTGATATTGGCGCAAAAATGACTCGACACCCTGATGGTATGTATTTGGCTGTTTAAAATAATAAGCGCGTATCCACTCCGCAATATCCCTCGCACTATGGTCAAAAACCCATTCACTAAATAATTTGCCATTTGAGCCGGGTCCCCAGGTTTCTGAAGTAAAGCGATCATAACAAACGGTCCCAGCATCAACCATCTCCGGGTTTTCATCTATTTCAGTATCAACTAAATATTGGATTGCGTTTTCCGAAAGGCCTGCGTAATAAGGATAGCTGTCAATAAACAGTTTTTCAAAATCGTTTTGTGGCTTTGCTGCCAATTTATCTCTCCAAACTCGTTCAAGCTGATCGACCCGCTGCTCCCACATTTCCTTCCATTTTCCGATTCTGCTGCAAAAAACGATTCGTTGCGGAATAGACCTGCCACGATAATGAAATATTGCCAGCTCTCTGCCCACTTCATATGATTGAGGAATTTCCATTTCATTTATACAAACCACATAATCGTTACTTTCCAGTTTTGTTAATAGCTTTTGTTCATTGTTTAACAGGGGAAGCCATACTCCCTTCTCCCCTTTGTTATGCATATGGTACGCCAAACTGCTTCGTTCCTGGAGCTCTTGCTCTTCCATGTTTATGGCAAAGCTCATGAATACTCTGCCTCCACCGTTATATATGTTTATTGCCCCACTGCTTATTTCTTGATCAACTGTAATTCCATATTGTTCGTGTAATAATTGTTTGTTCATCACAATATTGTTCATCACCTCTAATTCCTTGCTTACTATGATAAGTATATGGGCAAGATAACTGTTATATGTGGTTAACATCAAGATTTATTCTTACTATATGCATGGGAGTTGGTGTCTTCGTATGAAAGGGAAACCTGTAGATATGACTGAACAAACAGCAAGAAAATGGTTGCATGATCGAGGGGTGACAGTTACAGATATTGGTGAATTAGTTTTATACCTTCAGCATCATTATCATGAAAATCTGCTATTGGATGAGTGTATTAAAAATGTGGAGCGCGTACTCTCAAAACGCGAAGTCCAAAATGCCATTTTAACTGGCATACAACTAGATATGCTTTCCGAAAAAGGGATGCTTGAAGAACCTTTACAATCCATAATCCGGACTGATGAAGGATTATATGGGGTTGATGAGATTTTAGCATTTAGCATCGTGAATGTATATGGTTCTATTGGTTTTACCAATTATGGATATATTGATAAAAAGAAACCAGGCATACTGGCAAAATTGAATGATAAATCCTCCGGTGAATGCCATACCTTCCTGGATGATATTGTTGGGGCGATTGCTGCTGCCGCTTCCAGCCGTTTAGCTCACCGAGTAGAGAATGTAGAATAAATATAAAATCCTGAATTTATACTTTGAGTTTTTCTTTTATAAGGTAATTAAACCGAGTCGGTTAATTTCCTAACAGTCTAACAAGTAAGAACGAAAGAGCATACCTGCCCTTTCGTTCTACTGTTTAGATATTTATATGAATTATGTGTAATACACATCTTTGTGAATTCATTTAATCGCTTAGGTAATCATAAGTGAACTTACTCAAATTCCACATTGTCAAACTCCATTTCAGCTGCAAGCTCTATTGTATAATAAACAAAGGCAAGAGCAATCAGTGCTGCCAATATGAGCTGCTGATCAATAAGGGTAATTGCAAAAATGATATCGAGTAAGATTAGTATTGAAAATCTTAGAATCATCGTCTATCCCCCCTTTTTCTTCTATTATCATTATTCCCGTTATCAAACACTGTACCTATAGGTATCTTGACAATTGTATGGCTTTTCTAAATATTAATCTTTATTATTTAAATCCTGAATAAGTTTGTGAAATATTGAACTTTCTATAGAAATCCTTAAACTAGTATGCTAGAATACTAGTGGTTGAGTTAAATTACTTTTTTGTAGTTTAAATGTATGGCTAATTTATTTGAAGGTTGATGCCTTCGTCTTTAATTATGAAAGCCTAAACATAAATAAAGGAAAAAACGTACATACTACATGATGATAGAAATTTTTCTCAAATATTTAGTAAGGGAGTATTACATAGGATGACTAAAGTGGATTTAAAAGCAAAACCATACCATTTATCTGATGAAGATATTAAATGGGTAACAGACACAATTAATTCTATGACAATCGAAGAAAAGATTGGCCAATTATTCGTTAATATGGGAGCTAGCCGTACTGAAGAATATTTAACAGGTATGCTAAACAACTACCATATCGGTGCTGTACGTTACAATCCTGGTAAAGCTGAAGAAGTTTACGATCAAAATAAAATTCTTCAAGAAAACAGCAAAATTCCATTGCTAATTGCTGCAAACACAGAAGCAGGCGGTAATGGAGCTTGTACAGACGGTACTGAAGTTGGTCTTGAAGTTAAAATCGGTGCAACAAAAGATGCGAAATGGGCATATGAAATGGGCCGAGTTTCTGGTGTAGAAGCGTCTGCAATCGGATGTAACTGGAGCTTTGCGCCAATCGTAGATATTCACATGAACTGGCGTAACCCAATCATCTCTAGCCGTACTTTTGGTTCTGACCCTGATCAAGTTTTAGAAATGAGCTTGGCTTACATGAAAGGTATCCAGGAAAGCGGAATTGCACCTGCTGCTAAACACTTCCCTGGTGACGGCGTAGATGAGCGTGACCAGCATTTATCCTTCGCGCCTAACAGCCTATCTTGTGATGAGTGGGATGAAACTTTCGGAAAAGTTTACAAAGGCTTAATCGATGCTGGCCTACCTTCTATCATGGCTGGTCACATCCATATGCCTGCTTATTCCAAGCACTTCAACCCTAGCCTTACAGATGAAGATTTGCTGCCAGCAACTCTTTCTAAAGAGCTAATCACAGATTTATTACGTGGTAAATTAGAATTCAATGGCGTTGTTGTTACAGATGCGAGCCACATGGTTGCGATGACTTCTGCAATGAAACGCAGCGAAATGCTTCCTACTGCTATTGCTGCTGGTTGTGACTTATTCTTATTCTTCAACGATCCAGATGAAGATTTCGGCTACATGATGGACGGATACAAAAACGGTATTATTACAGAAGAGCGTTTAGAAGCAGCTCTTACTCGTATCCTTGGTCTTAAAGCATCTTTAGGTCTTCACAAAAAAGCAAAAACGGAAATCATGATGCCGAAAGAAGAAGCGCTTAAACAAATCGGTCTTCCTGAAAACGTTAAGCTATTTAAAGAAGTTACTGATCGTGCAATCACATTGGTAAAAGACAAACAAGATATTTGGCCTGTTACTCCTGAAAAATACAAACGAGTATTACTAGTTAATGTTAAAACTGCTGAAGGTGCATTCAGTAAATTAATTAGCGGTAACAAACCTAAGCCAATTGATCTTCTGAAAGCAGAGCTTGAAGCGCAAGGCTTTGAAGTGGAAATTCACGAATCTCCAATGGATAAAATCGCGGACCTGCCACCAGAAGAACAAATGAAGAGCATCATGAACGCATATGCAGCAAAACGCCCTATTAAAGAATTAACAGATAAATATGATTTAATCATTAATATCGCTAATATCAAAATGGGTGAAGTTGTTCAACGTATGACATGGAATGCGTTAAAAGGAACACCTGATATTCCGTTCTATGTACACGAAGTACCAACAATCTTTGTTTCTGTAAACTACCCATTCCACTTAGCGGATGTTCCACAAGTGAAAACATACATCAACACGTATGACGGTAATAAAGAAACAATTGAAGTACTAGTAGAAAAAATGATGGGTAAATCACCATTCAAGGGTGACAGCCCAGTTGATGCATACTGCGGATTAAAAGACACATACATTTAATCTGTCAAAAGCAAAAAAAGGATTAAACCTTCCTCGGTTTAATCCTTTTTCTCTTTTAAATAGGAAGCGATTGCCCTGCCTGCTACCCTGCCTGTAAATAAACAGCCTCCAAGAAATGTCCCCTCTAGCGAACGATATCCGTGAACTCCTCCCCCTCCAAATCCAGAAACCTCACCAGCTGCATAAAAGCCAGGTATTGCCTCACCCTTAGAATTGAGGACTCGTGCTGATAAATCTGTTTGTAGCCCGCCTAGAGTTTTGCGACTTACAATGTTTAAACGAACAGCAATCAATGGTCCATTTTGAGGATCAAGTATTTTATGCGGTTTGGCGACTCGGATTAATTTGTCACCTATGTAATTTCTCGCTCCCCTTAATGCCGTAATTTGCAAATCCTTTGTGAATGTATGATCCATTTCACGATCTCTCGCTTTTATTTGTCTTTCAATTTCTTCGTAATTTAATAGATTATCTTTTGTTAATTCATTCATTCCTTTAACCAGTTCCACTAAGTTATCTGCAATGACAAAATCCTCGCCATGATCCATAAATGCCTGTACCGGACCAGGAGGACCAGGGAGTACTCTGCTTAAGACCTTGCGGATACTTTTATTCGTTAAATCCGGATTTTGCTCAGAACCGGATAGCGCAAATTCTTTCTCAATCATTTTTTGTGTCAAAATAAACCATGAGTAATCAAATCCTGTTTTTTGGATAGCCTCCAGGGTGCCAAGTGTATCATACCCAGGAAAGTTGGGGGCCGGGAAGCGCTGGCCTGTTGCATTCAGCCAAATAGAGGACGGACCTGGCAAAATTCTAATTCCATGGTTTTCCCATACCGAGTTCCAGTTTTTGATTCCCTCTGTGTAATGCCACATACGATCTCGATTTACAATACGCCCACCTGCCTCTTCTGATATCCCCAGCATTCTGCCATCCACATGTGCCGGGACCCCTGAAATCATGTTCTTTGGAGGCGGCCCCAGTCTTTCTGGCCAATTTGTGCGAATTAAATCATGGTTGGCTCCGATACCCCCGCTCGAAACAAGAACTGCTTTACCAGAAAACTCAAAATGAGTAATAACGTCCCTGTTACTTTTCTCACCTCTTAAAGCCGAACTGGCTGCCAATATGGAACCCTTCACCCCCTGAATTATCCCATTACTGCTCATCAGTTCATCTACACGGTGACGAGGACGATAATCAACTAATCCATTTTTAATATGCTCTCTTACCCTTTTTTCAAAAGGCGATACAATACCTGGACCTGTTCCCCAAACAATATGAAATCTTGGTACTGAGTTACCATGTCCTTCAGCCAAATAACCTCCTCTTTCAGCCCAACCAACTACAGGAAAAAAACGAACTCCTTGTTTATGAAGCCAAGCACGTTTTTCTCCAGCAGCAAAGTCAATATACGCTTCTGCCCATTTTTTTCCCCAATAATCCTCCTCATCTCGATCAAACCCTGCAGTACCCATCCAATCCTGCCAAGCCAATTCCTTAGAATCTTTAATACCCATACGACGTTGTTCAGGGGAATCCACTAAAAATAAACCACCGAATGACCACCAAGCTTGTCCGCCTAATGAAGCTTCAGGTTCTTGATCTAGCAATAATACCTTTTTCCCTGCATCTGCAATTTCTGCTGTAGCCACCAAACCGGCCAAACCAGCCCCAATAACGATCGCATCGAACTCCAATGCATTTCCCCCTTTTTGATAAACGTTTATACTCTTATATTAATCTATAGTTCCATAATTTAGGTATGTATACTGATATAAAAAGAAAAATTTACTTTGCTTAAAATTATGAGCCTAAATCAACAGTTTTATATTCCTCCCTTTTTATAAATAAAAAACCAGCCTAGTACCAGACTGGTTCAATAATCATCTTCCTCATCATCCTCTTCCTCATAATCGGAGAAATAATCCACGAATTCATATTTTACTTCATCATCTGTTCGTTCCACTTCTGTAGCTTGATATTCCCCCATGTTCTCTTCCACTATTGCTATATACATCACTCTGCGTCCAGCCTCATATTCATCATTGACTTCCATGAATCCGCTCACGACATAATAATCTTCATCCTTGTTGTACTCAACTTTGCTATGCCCAATAAATTCAAAAGTTTCATCCTTTGATGAAGCATCTTCCACTTTATTCTTGGCAACCCTAGCTATTTTGTTTTCCGCGTCTGAGTAATATTTATAACCTGCAAAGGCCGCTATCCCTAATATCAATACTGCAGCTGCTATGATAACCATCACTTTATATTTCTTAGCCATCCTCTTCCTCCCCCTTTATGTGTTATAGTAGTATTCTTCCACACCGTCGTTTCTCCTGATAGTTGCCGACATAGTACCAATTTACTTCATTCTTATAAAATTAGTATTCATCCCCCTGCCGTTCATACGATTATATGGCTCTCAACAAGATTTTATTTCGCTTATTATTGAATTGTCCCAAGAGTTTCAGATTTTATGAAAAATAAGAGGACAACCACCTCTATTTCCAATAGACCCGATTATGTATTCTATGGTGTATTTATGAGGAAATTAGTTAATTTGGAATTGGAATTTTCCTCTGGGTTGCAGAAGAAATTAAAATACGTCAGTGTATACTTCCGCAAATCGAAGCGAAAGTCGATAAGTTCGATAAGTAAGTGGACTAAACTATTTATGAGGCGAAAATGGGAAGACAGCAGATGCGAGTGCATTGGCTCAAGGATTCATCATCCCTAGTATGTTAACTTACATTTATTTATGAGCCTACTATTGGAGTAAGTTATTGAGGGTATCAGAAGAATTAGTAAAAGAGGAAGGAGCTCTAAAATAAATAGACTTTAGAACTCCCTTTTTAGTTATTTATTCATAAATTGGCACTCTATCCAGGCAAAATTAATTATTAATGTATTTTTCAAAAACTGCACCAAAATCTTTCATATGATATTCATTATAGGAGGATTTTAACCATTCAAATGTAAATTCAGTTATCCCTTTATATGTGCCTGTTAATGATGCTTCCTCAGATCTTGAGTGTTGGAGTGTTTGAACCGCTCGATCGAGTCCTTCTTTGGCATAATTCATTTGAATGGAGTTTTCATACGTGATTTCCTCAATTCGCAGTAATGCTTTATACAAATCCTTTAATTGTTCAATTTGATTTTTCTTGACGTCAATATCAAAATGAACATTTCCTACATCAAACTTTATTTCTGTATCCAAATCTAATCGCCCTGCAGTTTCAAGCATGACATTTGAAATCTTATACTGAGAATATGGGTATCGTTTTAATAAACGTTTAGATGAGACAGCATTTTCGCCATCTACATGAATTAATGCTAGATTTGTAAAGCAATATTCGTCTGCCTTCGTTTTGATAATGAAATAAATCTTCTCATTATCCTCGTGCATAACATAGTCGTCTGCATCCGTTTTGTCATAATCTTCCGGCGGAATAATAACACCTACGTCAGACAAACCCAATGCATCAGAAGCCATTTTCTTTAACATGTATATCACCCCATTGTAGTTTATACTTTTACTATATCAGAAAAGTGACTAGTATAAAATTCATTTAATGCTCAAGAAAACACATGGATGGTCCATGTGTTTTATGTCATTATTCATCATATTTTTTTGTTATTTTTGCTATTTCTTCACCAAGCTTCTTATAACTTTTTACTTCGTCATGAGGATGCTGTGAATTTTTTCTTTGCTTCCAGTGTCTTTCTTCTTCTTTTTTTGAATGTGACATATATATACCTCCAAATTAAAATAGGACTCATTGCAAAAGATTGAAGCATATCGCCCTATTTTCCTTTATTTTATATTTTCTTTGCCTTTTTAGATTTATTCTTATAAGCTTGATTTGCGCTGGCGCTTCCTAATTCCTTTGAGAATTCAGCATCCGTTTTACTAGAATCAAACCCCTGTTTACTTTTTTGAGCTGCATCATGCTTTCTTTTCGGCATACGATCCCTCCTTCTCTCATTTAGTATTAGAAAGTAAAGAGTAAATATGCACTGTCAGCTATGAATTATTGTTTTATCTTCTTTCAAGGACGACTACCCCTTTTTCTTTTCCAATGTTATTTGAATTAGCTGATCGTGGATAAAAGAAAAAGCAAAGAATGCTGATAAAGCTATGCATTCTTTGCTTGATTGATCTAAATATTGAGACCGCCCTTGACTGTGCGATTATCTTACTTGTTATTGAATAGATAACTGTTGTTTTGCATTCGTCAGTTTACTCATTAAAACATAGGTAAAAAACGATAAAACAATCGGCAGTACGACCGTATGCATCCCGAAAGGATTTGGATAAAAACGATCTATAATCATAAAGCTGCCCATCCCTACAATCATAGATGAAACCGCACCGTATTTATTCCCTCCTGGCCAATATAATCCCATAATAACTGGCCATATAAACACTGATTCTAAGCCTCCAAATGCAAACAAGTTTAACCATACAATTAAATCCGGTGGACTCAACGCAAATAATACAACAGCGATTCCAATTGCTGCTGTAATCCAAAAGCTGATTCTTTTAATCTGCTTCTCGGTAGCATCCTTTTTTATGTAATTGATATATACATCCTTTACTATAGTTGCGCTTACTAATATTAAAAGAGAATCAACTGTGGACATGATAGCAGCCATGGGAGCGGCTAAGACAATACCCGCAATAAATGGTGGCAAGACCTCCATAGTTAATGCAGGCATGACCATATCACCTATTTCTATCCCAGGTATCAAAGGACGCGCTAAAACTCCAATTAAATGCATTCCGAGCATCACAGCACCTACTACAATTGTTCCGGTGATAATCGCTGTGTGCATCCCCTTTGAATTTTTATAGGACATCGCTCGCATGCTGATTTGCGGTAAACCCACGACGCCTACACCAACTAAAATCCAAAAGGATGAGACATACAAAGGCGTTAAATCTCGTTCTGCACCAAAAGGAGTAATTAAGTTGGGGTTTTCAGCCATTAAGTCTGACATAATATTCGAAAATCCTCCGCCAGCAATAATGGTGGCGATTAAAAGGATGACGGTCCCAGCTAACATGACTACTCCCTGGACGGTATCTGTTAAAGCGACTGCTCTAAATCCGCCAATAATTACATAAATTAAAACTGAAACGGCGAATATGAAAAGTGCTGACTTATACGGAAGCCCTGTTAAGGATTCAATCAATCGCGCTCCACCAACCCATTGGGCCGTCATCGATGCAAATAGGAATATAATGATACTAATGGCCGATACAATGACAACCGTATTACTTTTATATCTGCCTTTTAGAAAATCAATGATTGTGATTGCGTTATACTTACGAGCCATAATCGCAAATTTTTTCCCTAAAACCATTAATACAAAATACCCGGTTGCCAGTTGAGCCATAGATAGTAAAACCCATCCGAGCCCACGTGTATAGGCAACACCCGGCCCGCCGATAAAGCTTGAAGCACTGCCGTATGTTGCCATCATAGTCATTGCAAGCACAAAACCGCCTAATTGTCTCCCGCCAAGAAAATATTCCTGCAGAAAGGAATCAGAGGATTTTAATTTTCCATTTGCCCAGAATCCTATATAAAAAATAATACCTAAAAAGATCAATAAAGGAACAATGACCTCCCACTTCATGATTGCTCCTCCTCTTCGTCATTCACATCAAAAGATACTTCCTCAAATAAAAATTTGACTGTAAGAGTAACAAGGACCACCATAACAAGAAAGCCGACTACACAGCTTAGAAAAAACCAAGCTGGCAATCCTAAAATATATGTATATTCCTTCGGATTACCGGACCCTAGTCCATACGCAAATCCAAACCACCAGATAAAATTTATGATGACAAGTACGACACCTATGATTGCTTCCCTATGGGCTACTTTAAAACGTCTATCTTTCATATCTTCCTCCTTGCAATAGCACCATTAGTTTGCCCGCCATTATTTTTTGTATAATACGTAAACAAACAACATTACCATTAAACCAAGCTATACTCTTAAAATGAAGGTGCAAAATTTGGCAAAATAACTTATAATAGATAGCTTTATAAAATAACTGTATAACGTAAAGAAGCCTCAAAATCTGATTTTGAGGAGATAGATTATATAATTTCACCATTTACTTGTCTTTATTAAAATAAAACTCACAATAAGGGTAAGGACAAGAGCACCTGTGAATGCTGGAAATAGATAAAACCCTCCAGTTTCAGGACCCATTTCACCGAGAATTCCTGTACCAATCCACGCACCAATTATGCCAGCCAGGAAATTCCCTATCATCCCGTTGTGAACGTTTTCATGAATAAGTAACCCCGCAATCCAACCAATAAAGCCACCAACAAACAGGATGCCAATAAAGGACATTTTTTAGCTCCCTCCTTCATGGACAGTATATGCTGGTAAGGTCTAAATGGCTTTATTTAGCAGGAAAGAGGGCTACTTTTTCTATACGATATAAATACGTCGAAGGGAAAAGCATTTATCATGAGCCATGTCTTCCTACAAAAAAACTCCAACCCATTGCTGGGTGGAGTTTACAATATTCCTATACTAGTTCAATAACCATACCCGGCTTCACATGATTCAAAATCAGCAAATCGCTTTCTGCCACCCTTCCAACGACATTGACCCGTTCATCAGCAGGCAAATCTGTCAGCGTAATCTGCATTTCACCGCGATAGCGTCCATAAAGGTCATTATCTATGGTTATGCTCCCTTTCGGACGGGGATTATTTTGCAGAGGCGGTACAGATTCCGCAACCCTTGTGTCCATGAAACGAAGAACGTCCCTGGAAGCATCCGGGCGCAAATGGTATTCACCATAATTTTCGAATCCTTGCTCTGTCTGGGTGCTAATCTTTCCGTTTTCAAAGTCGTCCATCCTTTTGAGTAAGTCTTCTCCAGGCTCCGGATCACCAACAAATACTTCCGTTCCATCTTTATATAGTTCAAGCGCGGCAACAAAAGGGGATATATATCGATGCTTCTCCAGAGTCGGCAGGCCTTCAAATAAAGGGCCGCGTTTCTCGCCTCCTCCCGGTACAAAAGCAAAGATCGGAATGTCATATCGCTTGTACAATGCATTTTGCTCCCGGAAAAACGATTCACTTAGTCCTGTTTCCCTCCGCGGGTAAAAGTTATGCCAACCGATTATCTGTTCAGTTTTGAGTCCGTTATTCAGCAGCAGCTGTATATCACGTTCGAACAGTATACTTGAATTAACCGCAATTTTAAATTCCCTTGCCAGACTAGCAATAAAACCATGGTCAAAGAAATCGTCCAGTCTTAGCCCGGTGACACCCAATTCCTTCAATTGATACAAACTGTCGATTCCCAAATGGCCCGGGGTTTTTAATGAAACATCCGCATATACATCGATTCCCTGTCCTTTAGCCAGATGTAGCAGCTTTTTGGCACGTACTGCAAGCTCACCTGCTTCCTCCGGGATATGAAGCGAGGTAAATCCCCGCTTCACCCCCATTTGGCCTGCTTGGATAATACGTTCCTCAGCCAGAGGATCATTCAAATAAAAGGAAATTCCGATCAATCAAATTCACCAGCCATTTCATCTTTAAACCCAAACAGGTATGTAAAGATGAAGCCAGCAACATAAGCAATTAATACCCCGACTAAGTAAAGCAGTACCTCACCGTTATTCACAAGGAATGCAAGCGGCAAACCGGATACCCCAATTGCTGTCGTTGCGATATTGAAATGTGCTTGGAAGGCTGCACCAACGCCTGCCCCCAAACATGCGGTCAAGAACGGACGGCCGAGCGGCAATGTAACTCCGAAGATCAATGGCTCGCCGATTCCAAGAATACCAGCAGGAAGTCCCCCGCCAATCGCTCTTTTCAAGCGTGTTTTCTTTGTTTTCATATAGATAGCGAACGCAGCGCCAACCTGACCTGCGCCACCCATTGCAAGAATAGGTAATAATGGGTCGTCACCGATTGTATTGAGTAATTCCAAATGGATAGGTGTGAGACCTTGATGCAGGCCTGTCACGACCAACGGCAAGAATGTCGCTCCAAGAACAAATCCTGCAATGGCTCCTCCAAAATCAAGCACTGCGGTCAATCCATCTGTAATCACATCAGAGACAAATCCCCCGACAGGCATAAATACCAGATACGTCATAATACCTGTAAGCAAAAGGGCAATAGTCGGTGTCACGATAATATCAAGCGACGCTGGAACAAACTTACGGACATTCTTCTCAATAAAAGCCATAAATATCGCAGCAAACATGACCCCGATTAAACCACCGCGTCCAGGCAGTAATTCTTCCCCGAACAAGACAATCTGGGCAGCAGCAGGGTTAATAATCAATATAGCGGCTAACCCGCCAAGTGCAGGGGACCCACCGAACTCTTTCGCTGTATTGATCCCTACAAAGATTCCTAAATAGGTGAATAAACCTCCACCGATAACTGTTAAAATAATTGCAAGTTGTGATTCAGCCGATAACCATCCTGCTTGAATGACAGCCTTAGAAATACCATTGACCAAACCGGAAGCAACTAACGCAGGAATCAAAGGAATAAATATACTGGCAATTTTCCTCAAAAAGAGCTTAAACGGCGTGCTGTTTTTCTTTTTAAGTTCACCTTTCAGGCTGGAAGCCCGCTCATTAAGATTGATGTCTCCTGATTCCTTGACCAGCTTCTCGAATTCGTCCGTGACCTTATTGACATGTCCAGGACCCAGAATGATTTGCAGCGTTTCTTCTTCAACAAAGCCGAGAACTCCATCGATTTTTTTTATGGCTTCTTTGTTAACGAGTGATTCATCATAAGGTGTGACTCTAAGACGTGTCATACAGTTCGTAAAGGCTTTAATATTCTTCGCCCCGCCCAACTGCTCCAAGATTTTTTTAGCCAGAGTTTTGTAATCTTGACCAGCCATTTTCTTTCCCCCCAAAAACTGATTATTTGTATGTTTTGCCTTTCATAAATCTTATAGCCTCTCTCGTCTTATCGATGGCTCTGACCGTTTCTTCATATTGCTCTGTCGCCATGCTCAAAAACAAAATATCAATCATGAACAGCTGAGCTAACCTTGAAGAAGTGGCCGCACTCCGGAACGGAGCTTCCTTCGAATAGGATGTATATAAATTAATATCGGCTAATGCTGCAACCGATGAGGGCCCATATTTAGTCAAACTGATTGTTTGGATACCTTGTTCCTTTGCGAGTCTTGTAACTTCGATGACCTCGATTGTTTCACCAGAAAACGAAATGGTGAATACCACGTCATCCGGCTCGGCGTTAGCAATCAATGTTGCTACAAGATGCGCATCCGAAAATGCTGTTGCGCTTTTATTGATCCGAAGCAGTTTTTGCTGCGCATCCACGGCGATGATTGATGATGCCCCGATTCCAAAGAAATGGACATTTTTCGCTTTCAACAGCACATCGACCGCTTTTTTTAGTTCTTCGTAGTTGATTACTTCAGAGGAATCACGCAAACTTTGTATACTATTATTCAAAGTCTTTTGGACGATCATCTCGGCGGTTTCATCCCGTTCAATGTCTCTGTATCCCGGTTCCTCCGGTCTGCCGAGATCACCTGCAATACGGACCTTCAAATCCTGGAAGCCATTCAGCCCCAGTGACTTGCATAGCCTGATGACCGCTGCCCCGCTTGAACTCGTCTTTTCTGCCAATTCATTGACTTTACAATTGACAACCTCATACGGATATTCCAGTATATATTCAGCAATTTTCCGTTCAGATGCAGGCAACTGTTCTACCCTGTTTACTACCATTTTCAATACTCCGGAAACCACTTATCATCACCTACTTGTGTTTAAATCAATCTGAGAGCTCGGCTTCAATGGCTTTTCGGACATACCCTCCAGATTGCTCCAGAATCAGAGCCGCTTCTTCTTTCTTAATATCCTTTTTAAGCATGACTAAGGCGACCTTTACTTGATGATCAGCATCCTCTAATGTTTGTCTCGCTGTTTCATAGCTTACTCCTGTGATTTTGCTAATAATGCCGATAGCTCTTTCTTTGAGCTTCTCGTTGCTGACATGGACATCAATCATTAAGTTTTCATACGCTTTGCCGAGCAAAACCATTGAAGAGGTTGAAATCATGTTTAGAATCATTTTGTGAGCGGTTGCAGATTTCAGTCTAGTAGATCCCGTAAGCACTTCCGGACCTACGACCACCTCGATGGCATGATCTGCTTCTTCACTGATTCTAGCCTGTTTATTACACGACAGTGCCACTGTTTTGGCTCCTACCGACCGTGCGTAACGAAGTGCACCAATAACATATGGTGTCCGGCCGCTTGCAGCAATACCGATAACCGTATCATTCTCAGTAAGGGTGATGTCTTTTAAATCCTTCTCGCCATCCTCCGGCCTATCCTCCGCTCCTTCAACCGCCTTTATGAATGCGCTTTCTCCGCCGGCGATAATACCCAGTACCATCTCTGGCTTGGTACTGAATGTTGGCGGGCATTCAACAGCATCGAGTACACCAAGCCTTCCGCTAGTCCCGGCTCCCATATAGATAAGGCGCCCTCCATTTTGGAAAGATGAAACAGCAAAGTGAACGGCTATTTCAACATCTGGTAAAACCTCTTGAACTGCAGCGGCTACTTTTTGGTCTTCCTCATTCATAATTCGCAGAATTTCCATCGGACTGGAAGTGTCTATCTGCATACTTCGATCATTGCGTGATTCCGTGGTTAATAGATTAAGATTTTCTTTCATTAGTAAGACCTCCAGGTAGCTCCTTTTGCGATTACCATTTACTAGTAACTCAACACTTCCAATATACTCCAACTGAAATTGATATTCAATAATTTTATTGAATATTTAAAATTTTATTTCATTCTAATCCAAAAAAAGAAGCATATTCTCATATGCAGAACTACATAGGATATGCTAAAAAAACCTTTTTACATTATATATTTTTTGATTGCATGCGCTACTCCCATTCGGTCATTAGGCTCGGTCACAGCATCAGCTGCTTCCTTAACTTCCTCCGGCGCATTTCCCATAGCTATGCCAAGTCCCGCTGAAAGCAGCATTTGTCTATCGTTAAAGTTGTCACCGATCGCAGCCACCTCAGACATATCCAAGCCAAGCCTTTTTGCCAAATATTCCAAAGCAGAAGCCTTAGTAGTCTTTGGTGGAGTAATTTCAAGGCTTGTGAAACCGAAGCTGCTGCTCACTTCAAAATGATTTTCCATGTTGAATAGCCGATCCATAAATCCTTCATAGTCTCCTTGTTCCTTCCGAAAAGCAGCCAGCTTTTGAATGGCAGGTTCGTTTTCTTTCACATATTCATCGAAAGAATGAAACAGCCTGATTTCGCACTGAGCCCGGAATCGTTCACATCCTCCCATTTCTGCACCGGTTCCTTGTAAAGGCAGGATATTATTCTCAATCCATTTTTCATTCCACTTATTTTTCTCTGGAACTAGTAAACAGTCACCCTCATACAAATGCCCATATACCCCATAGCTTTGGCACGCATCTATAAAGGCCAACAGACTTTCTTTTTTAAAGGTAGATTGCTGAATAATCTTCCCGTCCCGCCCTTGTATAACAGCTCCGTTGTAGGCAATGATTGGATCGGATAAACGGATAGCCTCCGCAATCCACCTAGTCGCCAAAGGCGTTCTTCCGCTGCAGATGATTACCTTTCCTCCCCTTGATTTAAAATCATGCAGGGCCTCTATCGTTTCTTTGTCAATATCCATCTCCGCATTCAACAAAGTTCCATCTAAATCAACAGCCAATAATTTATACTCCATCTAGTATCCCTCCCAGGTCCCTATATACATGCACATTATCATATTTTACCGGCAACCACACAAAAGATTCACATTTCCAATCCCTCATAATAGGAGAATAACACCTGTGTACCTATTTATTATTCGTTAAACTAGATAGCAATGTATATCGTACCTCTTAGATAGCGGGATTACCGATTATAAATCTGGCTAATTACAGAGGATAATTTTCACCTTGTTGCAAAGGAACTGGCTTGGCAAAAATACAAACCGAAAATCAAGCATGCTGAAAAGCTAAATGAAGAACTGTGAACAAGAAAAGACAATGTTAATCTATCTTACAAAGGAGTATTTTAGGAGATTTTCTAACACCTCTAAAACAGAGAGATTCTCTTATAGAGAAGATAGAAGAAATACCATCTACACATCAAATAGTTTATCCCGATCATTCTTCCATTTGGGATAGACTCCCCTTCCTCCATATAAATTTAGAATGTTTAAATTATTACTCTTAAAAAACAAAATACTACGCTTGACTTCAAGTCTACTTGAAGGCTACGCTGAGTAAAGTAAGAGTATTTAATATAGGAGGGAAAACATGTATCAGGCATCAAGACAACGTTATAAATCTATGACATATTTCCACTGTGGTGACAGTGGACTTCAATTACCAGCTATTTCATTAGGATTCTGGCACAATTTCGGCGATATAGCTTCATATGAAAATATGAAACAACTCTGTTTTACCGCTTTTGATAATGGAATTACTCACTTTGATTTAGCAAATAACTATGGACCAGAACCTGGGAGTGCTGAAAAAAATCTAGGACTTATTATGAAAGAAAACTTTGCAGCATATCGTGATGAACTTATCATCAGTACTAAAGCAGGATATGATATGTGGGATGGTCCATATGGAAACTGGGGAAGCCGAAAATATCTTATTGCAAGCCTCGATCAAAGCTTAAAGAGAATGGGATTAGAATATGTTGATATTTTTTACCATCATCGAATGGATCCCCACACACCATTGGAAGAAACGATGAATGCGCTAGCCCAAATCGTTAGAAGTGGCAAGGCATTATATGTAGGTCTCTCAAACTACGATGGAAAAACGTTAGAAAAGGCGACTGAAATTTTACAAGAATTACATTGCCCATTTATTATAAATCAGAATAGGTATTCAATTTTTGATCGAACAATTGAACAAAATGATTTGAAAGATACATCTAAAAAGTTAAAAAAAGGTATTATTGCGTTTAGTCCTTTGGAACAGGGAATGTTAACCAATCGATATTTACATGGAATTCCGGACGACAGTAGAATAAAGACGGATGGACGATTTTTAAATGCTTCTGCCTTATCCGAAGACCGATTAACTCAAATTAAAAAACTCAATGAGATAGCTGAGGAGCGAGGGCAGACACTTGCAGAGATGGCGATAAGCTGGATTTTGCGAGATGGAATTGTGACCAGTGTTCTCATAGGAGCTTCCAAACCTAGCCAGATTCTTGATAACATTGGAGCTTTAAAAAATATCACATTCACAGAAGAAGAGTTACAGCAGATTGATAACATTTCTTTAGCATAACTGAACAAACCAGTTTAGTTTCTGAATTCAATTCGGAATAAACTTATTGAATAATCAATGGCCAACCAATATTACGGCATCATGTTCTTTCGTGATTCTACTAAATGCCGAACAATTTTTGCTCTCTAAATACCTGCCATCGTAAGGGGGCTTGGGGCTTATTTATTCGCCCCAGCCTTCAACCCTTCTACCATGTATTTTTGGAACGCCATAAAGAGAATCGTGATAGGCAGTGCAACAAGCACTGCTCCAGCCGCGAATGTCGTAAATTCGGTGTTTCCTCGTCCCGTCACCATCTCAAACAACCCAATCGCTAAGGTTTTATTTTCATTGGATCGTAAAACCAGTCGAGCAAAGATAAAGTCCATCCACGGACCGATGAAGTTCGAAACCGCTACGAAGACGAGAATTGGAACGCTCAATGGCATCATCACTTTAAAGAAAATAGTGAAATGACCTGCTCCGTCAATTTTCGCAGCTTCCTCCAAACTGCGAGGCATGGAATCGAAGTATCCTTTCACAAGCCAGGCGTTAAACGGAATGGATCCGCCTGCATAAACCAATATGAGTCCCCAGTGATTGTCCAATAATCCCATTTGTAAAAGCAGGATATAGATAGCAATCATCCCCATAAATCCAGGAAACATTTGCAGAATCAACATAGCCATCAATCCTTCTTTCCGGCCTGGAAAGCGGAATCGACTAAACGCATAGGCAGCTGTGACCACTAAAAAGGTCGAAATGACCATGTTCCATAGTGCTATTTTTAAGGTGTTTTTATACCATGTCACATACTCGGTTTTCTGAATCAAATAGACAAAATGATCTAAGGATAAACGGATTCCTTTTACGGACTGGGCAATTTGAGCGAAATCAAAACTCCGAACCCCTTCCCAAAAGAGACCCCATTCCATCCCAGGAAGAAGCTGTGCACTGAATAGGGAATCCCCAGGATTCAAACTTCCCATGAGAATCCATACAACTGGATAAAGCACGAAGATGGCCACCACGAGAAGCAGAAAATGTTTCCACACGAATGAAATTCGTTCACGTGTTTTTTGTTTCATGACATCATGTCCTCCTCGTTGAATGCTTTCGTTCGTCTGAAGTTCCAAACCGAAATGATGGCAATAACAATGAAGATCAGGATGCTCACAACGCTTGCCATATTAAATTGGCTTTGGTCGAGGGTCAGTTTGTAAATCCAGCTGATTAAAATATCTGTGGAGCCTGCATAACTGTAATCCACATTCACAGGTCCTCCATTCGTCATGAGATAAATCAGGTTAAAGTTATTAAAATTCCCAGCAAACTGCATGATAAGTAAGGGGGCGGTAGAGAACATGACAATCGGCATGGTGATTTTCCAGAACTGTTGCTTCCCGTTTGCCCCATCCACCTGCGCCGCCTCATATAATTCACGATCTATGCTCGTCATGACGCCGCTCATCAAGACCATCCAGAACGGAAATCCAAACCAGACATTCACCATGATAAGCGCGAATTTCGCCCACATCGGGTCGCTAAGCCACGGGATACTGGATAGTCCGATGACTTCTAAATATTGGTTAATAGGTCCAAATTCCCCGTTGAATAGGTTCCTCATGATCAAAATGCTGACAAACGAAGGAATCGCCCATGGCAAGATATAAATGCTTCTCCAAAATTTCCGGAATTTGATTCCCTTTGAATTCAAGAGAACCGCAAATAAGATTCCGACAAAGAACGTGGTAATCGTGGCTGAAATTGCCCAAAGAATCGTCCATCCGAAGACGCCGATGAACGTTCGGTTCCAGGTTTTCAAGTTAAATAAGTCCACAAAGGTTTGAAATCCCACCCAGTCCACTAGAGAAGCAGGCGGCAAGTGGTTCGGTCCTGAATAGTTTGTGAAAGCGATTGCAATTCCAAAAATCAAAGGCAAGATGGTTAAAAAGGCCGTGAATACAATGGATGGTGTGAGCAAAAAGTAAGGAAATCCTTTATCTATTAAGACACGGAGGGTTTCTTTGAATGAGTTTGGTTTTCCCCCTTGATCTCGCCATTGTCCGACTTTCCAAGCATCCTTCACATTCAAATAATACATCCATACAAAGAACAAGCCACAAATTAAAAAGATGATACCTTCGATTAACAAGAAGATGCTGTGATCCCCTTGCTGAATTTCAAATCCCACACGGGTCTGCACCGTTTCCCCTAATGTGGCTAACCCCCACATACCATTTCGAAACGGTAATGTCCAAAACACTACAAGGTATAGCTCCATACAGATAAATAAGATCCCTTTGATGTACTGTCGATTGTACAATTGCCCAAGTCCCATAAACAGCAAAGAAAAGATCAAGCTTTTCTTGGCATGTGTTTTCATTTGTTTTTAACCTCCTTTTCACTTCTTAGAAAAAAGAACCAATATCTCACTACCTGGATATCGGCTCTTTTGATAGATGAACTCTTTATTTTTTATTCTGAGTGGCCACTGCATCTTCAATTTGTTCTTTGGCTGCGTCAAACGTTTTTTTCGAGTCGGTTCCATCATTCCAGATGGATGTGTAAGCCGTTTCCATTGGTCCCCATACAGCTTGCATTTCAGGGATATTTGGCATCGGCACAGCATTTTTCGCCTGTTCCAAGAAAGCCATGGACACTTCATCTTTTTTGATGGTTTCGTTTTCAAGGAGCGAAGTCGCTGGTGGCAATTGGCCTGTCATTTCGTATCTTTTTAAGAGCATTTCTTCACTGGAAGCCATTTGAGCTAAAAGAGTTGCTGCTTTGGGATATTTGGAATAACTGTTTACATAGTACGCTTTGATGCCTGAATAGGATTTTGGCGTTTCGCCGTTATCCAATGTTGGAAGTGGAGCGATTCCAAAGTTCACACCAGCATCTTGATGGTTTTTAACATCCCATGGACCTGAAATTCGGTAGGCTAATTTACTTTCATTGAAGAAAGAGGAAATCACATCACCTGTAATGTCTTCTTTTTTCATCGGTAACAATTCTTTGTTGATTTTTTTCATAAATTCCGCCGATTTGATGGCTCCTTCATTGTTGACACCAAGATCCGTTGGATCGGTGTCTTCTTTTCCAAATACATAACCGCCATAACCAGATAGGAAAGCATGTGTGTAATAAAAGTTACCTGGTTCCATCATAAAACCATATTTCTGATTTTTTCCTTTGCTCGTTGCTTGGAATTCTTTAGCTGTTTTGAACAAGTCATCCCATGTTTTTGGTGCCTCTTTTACGATGTCTTTATTGTAGTACAAGGCATATGTTTCAATGGAGATGGGATAGCCGAACATTTTCTTTTTTCCATCTTTATCCACAAAACTTGTCCCGTTTACCGCTGCTTCCAAGAACATGTCTTGATAGTCATCGGCATAATAGTTGTCATATACCAAACCTGCTTTCACCAATTTTCCTAAATGATCATGGGCGGAGTTGAAAACATCGGCACCTAAGCCAGCTGGCCCATCTGTTTCCAATTTTCCTGCTGCGTCTGTGTGTCCCACTTCTTGTACTTCAACAGGCACATTGTATTTTTTCGTGAATTGCTCTGCGACATAGGTCGCCCACGCGCCCTCGTCCGCTCCGTTGTCCCAAATAATCAGGGTTGCTCCATCTTCAGGTTTGAGTGTTTCTTTTGTGGTTTCCTTGGGTTTTGTTTCAGTGGTTGCTTTTTTCGTCTCATCTTCCGAACATCCCGCCAATATTCCTGCCAATAGGGTGGCGGATGCCAATATACCAACTATTCTTTTCTTGATCATGTGAAACCTCCTATGTGGGAATTTTTGTACCATGTATAAAATTAATGAAACAGAAGCTGTAAGTGCTTTTGCGATACACACTTTTTTTTACTTTCGTTTCTGATAGACCATTTCCTCATACGAACAAAAGTTAATCCAGCGGCACCTTTAGAAAACGCTTTCAAAAATAACCATTAACGGGTACATTCAGTTCTTCCTGTATCACAATGGTACATTCTTGGAGAGCCAATTAGACCAGACTCGCCGCCTGCTCGTCCCCGAAGGTTCGGCATAGGTATAAATTCACAGTTGTGGTACGTGGTGGATATGTCATAGTTCTAAACACAAATAAGAGGTTGTTTTTTCGGAGTTGAATCATCTGTTTGTAGTACGTGAAAATACTTTGCGTATCCTTTTTCTGATTGAACACATTAGCATGAGAGTAGTTGGGATTGATGTCAAACTAAGCAGATTTATTCGTTGTAATTCCCGCTTGATGAGTATCATCCCATTGTACTAATGTTCGAGAATTGTCTCTTCCATTTTTCCAATGATCTGCATGATCTCCTCGTATAAATCGCCCTTGCCATATTTCAATATTGTGTAAATTTTTCATGCCCACACCGTTGTACTGCTCAATGGTCGCGAAGTGGATATTTGTCATGCTGATTTCCTGCCCGTCATAAATAAACGTGGTTCCAAAAACAAGGTGCTGAGTGCTTGGGCACTTTCTCTGCGCCATGACTCGTCATTTACCCAGGTGCTGAAGCTTCTCGGCTGGTCATGATTTTCCGAAAGCAAAGCATTCGACCCGGGATCCTACAGTCCCTTTTACCATTTGCAGAGTCTGCTTCAAAGGCATATTCAGTCCTCCCCCCATCCCCTCGATTCCATAACCCCAGGCGTTCGAGCAGAAAAATGATATTGAAATATCCTCTTTTTCTCCTACCCATTTGTCTACTTCCGCCAAACACCCCCATTGTCTTCCCCCAACCGTCATGATGGCAAAGCGGGCAAACGTCTCTTCCCGTAATACCCAAGAAACCCCGCTCCCATTCATTATATGAAGGAAACATGGATATCAGAAAACTATTTTTTTAACAATTTTTCATTTTACCATATCGTATATCCATAGTTTAAGAATGTTGAGAATTCACAACGTTTTTTGACGAAATTTTCATCGCTTGAGTATCAGGAACTTTATTTATGCAGTTAGAAGTCAGTAAACAAAAGGATAGACAAGCAATTATCTATGCCTGTCTATCCTTATTATCTTTAAAATGTCTACTGTATAAGTTAAGCGTTTAATCAAAAATTTATTTTCTTCTCTGTCTATTACAATATCTACATTAAATCACGAGACTTACTTACCGAGAGTCTTAGTCACCCCAAATACATCCTTCGTATCATTATACTGATTAATCGCAATATCTAGATCATGAAAATAACGATGTATTAATCGAATCTGTTCTTTGTCTGCTTTATTTTTGGTCGCCTTGGCAATTGCGTGGATTTGTTTAAAATCTTCCGATACCTTTTTATTTTCTATTCCCTGGCTAATGATCTCATTCGTATCTTTTTCAAGTATGGCTGATAAACTCTTGGCTTCTGACATATCTAATTCTTCAATACTGCCATAGCCTGTTAAATCATTGTATTTAGCGTGATATTCAGCAATTAACACACTTTCTTGATTCGATATATTTTTTGGAGGGTTTTTCTTTAATTGATCCATTGCTTCTTTAGATGGATCATTCAAATGATAATAGACAGTAAGACCAATCACTCCAGCTGCTAATATACCTACTATTAATATTAAAAGAGATAGCCACTTTGATTTTTTCTTATCTTGTTTTTTAGTCATTCGTTCTCCCGCCTATCAAAAGTATTTGTCATCCTATTATTGGGATTTTATGCCTTTTAATTATGACAGGTTTGGCTTAACTGTACAAATAAACCAACCATTCTAGAGGTGGTTGGTTCGTAAATAATTGGTTAAAAGTAGAAATCCATTAAAGTTTCATCCATTAAATCCTGTGTCAATCCTATGTAAATCATCGTATCTTTTTGGTTGGAATGGTTTAAAATTTGCTGCAGCAATGCAATGTCTTTGAATTTTTGGTAGTGTAAATAACCAAATGTCTTACGTAGAGTATGTGTCCCTACATCCTGAATATCTGCCATTTCGGCTGCTTTATTTAACACACGGTAAGCCTGAACCCTCGTAATTGGTCCATTTCCTTTACGGCTTGGAAATAAATAATCGTCCTTTGAAAGTTTTTCTTTCTTGACGTATTTTTTAATTTCTTTTCGCAAGTGCGGATTAATCAGAAACCTTTTCGTTTTTTCCGTCTTCTGTTCAATAATGACAATATGCGTTCCATCCAATACATCCTTTACCCGTAGCTGCAATAAATCCCCTATCCTCAGCCCAATATTGATCCCAATTGTAAACATTATATAATCCCGATAACTGCAATAGCGTAATAATGCTTTTTTCATGGCCTCTATTTGATCAAGCCGGCGAATAGGCTGTACATTTTTAATTCGTTTTGTTGCTGTAACCACTTTTGCCAGTCCCCCTTCTTCCCATCTCTTATTGTACGTGAAGAGGCCATTCAAACACAAGATTTTTTCAATTCCACACCTTCTGTAAACCTTGATTTAATCAGTTTTCGAATGTATCAATTCAAGTCCTTTGTTACATTCGGAATTTTTTAATTATTAATGGTAAAATCCATCATAATTCTACACATTTCCCAAAAAGGCTATAAATCGCCTACATTCGACAAAAAACGTTTAGAATACAAACACCTTAGGAATTAAAAAAGAGGACCTTAAAACCCAATTATGAAGGTCGTTTTTTGACTCTTCTTGTAACAATTTTTGGATATTATTTGCTTAACAATACTGTATGCCATACACTATTATAGAATTAGGAGGTGAAGGTGTTTTGGATGAACTCATACAATCTCTCATTATCGAATTGCGAAGAGGTACACTTACTCTGGCAGTTTTAAGTCAATTACAAAAACCCGAATATGGATACTCACTCGTTCAATCCCTTGAAGAAAAAAATGTTACTATTGATCCCAGCACACTTTATCCTTTATTGAGAAGATTAGAAAAGCAAGGTTTACTGGTTAGCGATTGGAAGTTAAATGGAAATCGACAGAGAAAATACTACCAATTAAGCCAGAATGGCAAACAGATTTATGAAAAATTAAAGGAAGCATGGTCTGAAACGTCTAATCAGATGGTACAATTGTTAAGAGAGGATGAATGTGATGAGTTTAATTGATATATATATTTATGAAGTTACAAAGTGGCTACCAGAAGAGTCAAAAGAGGAGATTGCGTTGGAACTCAAAGGGAATATTGAGGATATGCTGCCACATAACTATACTGAAAATGATGTAAAGAACGTTTTGAATAGCTTGGGTGACCCCAGAATTCTTGCTGCCGATTATAGCGGAAATAACCGATATATTATAGGGCCGATTTTTTATGATAGTTATATTCGGGTCTTACTAATAGCTTTTGGTTTGATGGCGGGCTTGGTTTTATTGGGTCATATAGTCAGCGGGATTACGGATTATACCAGTTATTCCTCCGTTGTATCATTTCTAATTGACATGTTTACAGATTCTATCATAGGAATCCTCCAGGCAGCATTTCAGGTATTTACCTGGGTCACCATTACATTTATATTTATAGATAAAATTGCAAATAAAACAAATAGCATCCCCCTTGTAAAGCCAAAATGGAACACTGACCAATTGCAGAGGCGGACTGTTCAAAAGCATAAGTATCAAATATCCAAAGGGGAAGCAATCTTTGGACTCATTTGGACAATTATATGGATCCTAATTCTATTATTTTCTGAATATCTATTAGGCTGGTATGAGACCGTTAATGGCGAGCTTGTTTTGCAAGCCTCCTTGTTTAACCAAGAAGTTCTGAAAACGTATATCCCCCTTTTAATTGCCTTGGCAGTGTTAGAAATAAGTTTAGCGGGATTGAAATACATGATGGGTAAATGGACCTACCATATCGCTATATTTTATACAGTCCAAAGCGCATTTGTTATAGCAATCCTTTATAAAATGCTGTATGACACTACTTTATACAATAGCGATTTTATCGAACGCTTCAATTTATTATTTGAAAAATCTACAAATGGAACATTACCATCAGGTATTATAGCCATCACATTAGCAGTTGTTATTTTAATATCTGTGTATGATTGCAGCTTTGCATTTTATAAAGCCTATAAGACTACTAAAAATCAGCAAAAAAAGAAAAAGTAAACAAGAGGGATGCAGGCTTGATAAAGCTGCATCCTTCTTGTTTTACACTTATCTCTTATTTTTATAAAACACATGCTCAACCGATAAACTCTTTTCAATCCGAATAATCCCAAATGAGTATTCAGTTTGGCGTCTTTTATCTGTCGGAGAACCCGGGTTAAATAGAATTGTCCCATTTATGTCTTTATTAACAGGGATATGAGAATGTCCAAAAATAATTAGATCCAGTTCCTCTCCGCTAAATGCTTCAATTGCTCTTCCCTCTGTAGTTCCTTTCTTACCGTGCCCATGTACCAAACCAATTCGATATCCATCTAATGTGAGAATTTTTTGATATCCAAGTTGGTCAATCAGATCCTTTCCATCGACATTGCCACAAACACCATCAACGGGTGCATAGGATTGCAGTTCATCGTATACATTCTTCGTTTGCCAATCACCAGCATGTAAAATAAGATCAGCTGTTTTCAATTCTTCCTTTAAACGCGGTGGAAGTCCTTTTGCCATTCTGGGCATATGGGTATCTGATATCACAATGATTTTCATCGACGATTCACCTCGATATTTTGCTTTGTTGATTCCTTTATATGTCTCTTCAATTCATTCAGAAAAAAGGTACAGTCTTCTAATGTACCGAACACCCTTACCGGAATAATAACAGCATGAATGGCATTCGTATAAATATAAATATAATTTTTCAGCATTTCAATTTGTTTAATATCTTTCCATTCATAGAGTACCTCATACCCACCATCAATCATCTCTGTTAATCCGCTTTTTCCGATGGATAAGCGGTATGTACCAAATAGATTAGGCTCCCTGCTATTTTTATGAAATTTTCTAAACTTCCTTCTGATTATTCTCTCTAAATAGAATGAATAAAAAAGTACCGGTAAGAGTGCAATGAATAAGCTGATCAAATAGTAAATGGGTGTAATAGGTCGAAAATATAGCCATTGCAGGATTAGTGAAATACATAAAGTAATCAAAAATAATCTTAGTTGTCTATTTCTCATTCTCCGATTGCTTATTTCAGATTGTTTGTTCATGTGGAGATAAAAATTGGTTACATCAGTCAGTTTAAGATCATATGTTAGTTGCATTGTACTTCCTCACATTTTCTATTTCATTTCAACTTTATTGTAACAGGTAATTACAACAAACAAAAAAGACAGCCGACATTATCATTGATAATGTCGGACCGTCCCATAATACTCAATCTTATTGTATTCCGGATAAATAGAAGAAAACTGAACATAAATGGGGCTATCGAGCAACCATGGATAGTAAGCAAACAGCGTTTGATCACCATGTATAATTGCATGTAAGGCTACAGGCATCATCTTTACAAAATGATCATAACGTGATTGGGCCTTTTGTTCATCAAATTCACCTTTACTAATATGAATGTAAACTGTTAGGACAAATTGTCCGTTTAACATACGCCAATCAGCTACAACTTCATCCCGCATCTCCCAGTTGATGTTCAGTGCATCAATCTCACAGCCAATGCTTAAAAACAACTGTCCGGTTAAGTCAGAATGTGTCAATGTATATTTTCTACCCTCTAAAGGTCCTGAAGGGGTTATCGGCGGAATATAGGTCACACTCAATTGTTCTGTCTGGAAGGACATATCTGAAACACTCCTTTAAATAAGAAGATTTTTTACCATTCTATGACATCAGCCTAAAAATGGTGCAAATGAAATAAATCGCTATTTTTCTCCTTACTCGTAAACTAGTGTTAAAACCAAATATTTACCTTCACAGTCATATAGTGCTTTACCCACTTATAAACATCAAATAATTCTATTTAAAAAATGTTCTACAAAACGTTTTTCGTCCACTTCTACACATACATGAACAAGCGGCCTTTCGCTTCCACTGGGACAGGTTTCCCCTACCCTTTCTCCTTCGAGCTCCACCGAGATGGGTTCTGTCTTCAGTGTGACGAAGCTCTTGTCAATTGCTACTCCAACAGCAAGAGGATCGTGCAGGGCACAGCCTTTGATGCCACGATTGGCCTTCTTATAAAAGTCCATATAAAACTCTGTCATGTCTGCTAAAAAGGAACCGAGTTCATCTTCCTTCTTCCGCCAGTTTGCTAGTTCCTCCTTCTTAAGCAGGGTTTGCATGGTTACATCAAGTCCTACGAGGAAAAGCGGTAGGTTAGAGCGGAAAAC
This sequence comes from Bacillus sp. FJAT-27986, assembly GCF_001685035.1. NCBI lineage: Bacteria > Bacillati > Bacillota > Bacilli > Caryophanales > Bacillaceae > Bacillus > Bacillus sp. FJAT-27986. The sequence goes on from NZ_MAYV01000012.1 coordinate 360,809, forward strand.
AAGTTCAGCCGCTTCAGGATCACAATGGATATTTGCTTCTGCATACGGTGTTACATTTCCTTTACAGAAAACCGCTCCTCCCATGATAATTATCTCATCAAACATAGTAGTTATCTCAGGCGCTTTTTGAATGGCAAGCGCAAGATTTGTCAGCGGTCCTACACAGATATAAGTGATTTTACTAGGGTTGTTTTTCACCTGCTCAATCAGATAATCAACTGCATGGACCTCTGGTATTTCACTCGGCTTCTCCCCATTAAGTACATTTCCAAGACCATCCTCACCGTGGACATGCCGAGCATATACTTTTCGCGGGCCACGCCTAAGAGATTCATGTGCACCAGCATATACCGGGATATCAGAGCGCCCCAATTTTTCTAGAACGATTTGTGAGTTCCTTACTGCTTCTTCAACAGGAATATTACCGAAACACGCAGTGATACCTATTATATCTAGTTCCGGCGAATGAATGGCATAAGCTATAGCCAATGCGTCATCTATTCCTGTATCTACGTCTAAGATAACCGATTTCATTATGTTCTCTCCTCTGCTCCTGAAGTATACTTTTTACCAGTATGATGAACTAATGCCATGAGTTTGGCCGTCCGATCTTTATTAAACGAAAAAACTCATTTTATAAAACTATCACGCGAAATTAAATGAAAAATGTTTTATCAATCTATTTTTATCGTAGAGTTGAATATGTATCATTAATAAATAGTTAATCTTTCAGTTAATAAATCCCCTCATTCTAATCATATACTCTGATATCATTGACTATTTTTATTTAGATTTACATCTATATACTATTTTAATTACTTTTTATCTAGATTGTAATACATTATATAAAATAATAGCTAGGTAATGATTTTGTCTCGCTATAACGATTATCCCATTACAAATATATCCAATAGTGATATTCTATTAATAGAATGATTTTTTAATATAGGACTATTTTAAAAATAATTGATTGAGGTGGTACTACTGATGGAAGCTCTTTATTATTTTGTTTTAGCTGCTGTTATCGCAACATTTGGAATTAGCTGGGCTGTACGAACAGCAATCAGGGAATTGGTCAATGGCCCAGAAAGAAAAGAAAACATTCAAACTAAGATGTTTATCAAAGTAGCTGTTGTAGAGGCAATTCCCATTATTTTAATCATTTTTGGCTTTATTAACCTATCCTCTTCAAATTCTGACGTTATTTTTCCCCTTATTATAGTAGGTGCAGTTACCATTCTAAATATAATCTCCATCTATGGTACATCCTCTGAAATAACGAATGATTTGAATACCCCAGTGGACTTAAAATCAGCAATAAAGACTCTCACCATGATGGGTGTCACTTTAGTATTAGCCATACCTACCATAGCTGTTGTAGCTTGTTTTACTGTCATGAATTCATAAAATGCTAGCTGGAGATGTTATATCCTAAAACTGGTTGTCAGCGGTATAAAAAGGCAATTTAATTTATATCAGCAATTTCCGCAATAAAAAGAGCCTCCTTAGTCGAGTAGGATACGTAATCCTACCGACTAGGAGACTTTTTTCATTTAAACATAAATCCTGTTAAACACGCTCACTCATTAAATTCAAAAGGAAATCGTAGATCGTGGGATAAGGTTTTAATTTGGCACCACTTGAACATCCTTTAGCACCCATTGTTCTTCTTTATATACCCAGCTTGATCGAACCTCAGCGATTCGATCAACCACGGATGCGCCGGAAATTTGCTGAATGCCTATCAATTCCTTATGACCATCTTTATCAATGTCTTTTACCTTTAAGGATTTGTATTCACTTACTAATGTTTCAGATGGTTCACTTAATTTCCCTTTTCGATAAACCCCGAGTTTATCATACTTCTTTTTATGATCTTTTAAATCAATTAAGTAGGATTTATTCATTTCTGGTACCATTACAGTGGCTTGATAATTATTTTTGAATGCTCCGTTGATATTTAATGTTTCGGGGAGCTCAATCAGTTCAATTTTATTATTATAGATGCAAAAGGCATAATAATCATTAACTCCTCCGCTACCCCCTGTTGGAATCTCCATCAGAACTTCCAATGTACTGTCGTCATTAAGATCGAGAAACTTAACGGCAGGCTTAAACCCTCCTTGAATCGTTTCCTTTTTAGTTCCCTTTTTTGTTTTTACTACCAACTTGAATTCCTTGTAATACTTTGTCTCCTGATCAAAAGGATTACCATATAAATATACTTGATCCTTCTTCCCGTCTCCTGTCACATCCACTTTATAAGAACCAAGTTCAACTTCCTGGCTTTTTGCATCTTTTTTTGTAGCATCTATGGATACTGGCAGAAGCAAACACCCAACTATCGAAAAAATTATAAAATGATTAATCCATTTCATCATATACTCATCAACTCCCAGGTATAGGATTATTCATTATAGATTGCCTGGAATTTAACTTAATTATGCATATAACTGATGAAAATCAAAGAAAAAAAGCCGTAAACAGATGATACTGTTTACAGCTTTTTGGATAGAAATACATTGAAGCTATGAATTTGATACTTCGGGAGTCTTAACCCATGTTTCAACGATTGGTCCATTTTCGCCTTCATCCATAAAGAACGAACCATTTGAATAGCGATCACTAGGTCGTAATTGGAAGGATGCAACTTCTTCTATCATGCCTTTTTCCGACAAAATCACAATAGTATCAACATCGTTTACAAATTCTATTCCTGCTACTCGATGTGGGTTTTTCTTCAACTCTCTCAACATAACAACTCCTCGTTTTGCACGGGAAGTCATTTCAAACTCGCTTCGTTTCATTTTCTTAATAGCGCCCCTCTGTGTGATCAACGCTATCATAGATGAATCAGTTTCAGCAAAAACTTTCCCTGCAACTATATAATCATCGTCCTTGAGATTTATACCTTTAACACCGGCAGCACGTGCTCCCACAGTTGGAATTTCACTTTCAGGGAACATCAATCCATACCCAATAGAAGTAGCCAGGAAGATGTTTTGATTTCCATCTGTTTGATGGATATCCACAACCTGATCATCTCCTTTAAGATTAATAGCTGTTAATGGTTTTGAGTATCTCGTTGCCTTATATAGTGCAAGTTCAGACTTCTTAACTAATCCATTTTTCGTAACAAATAATAAAAACGATCCTTTTTCAAAATCAGAAACTGGAATAGCCTTTAATAGATTCTGATTCTTATCAAGCGGTACGATATTACTGATATGCTGACCAGTATCCTTCCATCTGATATCAGGAAGTAAGTGAACCGGACAGTAAATATAACTACCTTTATCTGTAAATAACAACAAGGTATCGGTTGTATTCATATCCAGCTTATGAAGGAGCCTATCTCCTTCCTTCATTCCATAATCCTGGCCGCCTGAAGCAGTATAAGATCGTAAGCTTGTCCGTTTTATATACCCTTCTTTTGTGACCGTAACAATAACATCTTCGCTTGGAATCAGAACTTCAAGATTAATCTTAATGTCTTGAATTTCAGCTTCTATTAGAGATCTACGTGAATCTGAAAAATCCTTTTTAACTTCTTTTAGTTCTTTTTTAATAACTGACATTAACTTCTTGTCACTGCCAAGGATAGTTGTCAGCTCTTCAATTTTTTTACGTAGTGCTTCAGCTTCGTTTTCCAATGCCGTAATATCCGTATTCGTTAATCGGTAGAGCTGAAGGGAAACAATCGCTTCTGCTTGTGCCTCTGTAAATGTATATTCCTTTATTAGGTTTTCTTTTGCATCTTTTTTATCGAGAGACGCACGGATTGTTGCGATTACTTTATCAAGAATGGAAATCATTTTGATAAGTCCCTCAACAATATGCTGACGATCACGAGCTTTTGCCAAATCAAATTCAGAGCGCCTTGTTATCACTTCACGGCGATGATCAATATAGGCATCCAGCATTGCTTTTATGCCCATAAGCTGCGGACGTTTCTTATGAATGGCAACCATATTGAAATTATATGTAATTTGCAAATCTGTATTTTTAAATAAATATTGAAGAATAACATTAGAGTCTACTTCTTTTTTTAACTCAATGACAATCCGTAAACCTGTACGGTCGGTCTCATCTCTTACTTCAGAGATACCCTCAAGTTTACGATCAAGGCGCAATTCATCAATTTTTTTAACAAGATTAGCTTTGTTTACATCAAAGGGAAGCTCAGTTATCGTAATTTGCTGTCTGCCACCGCGTAAAGACTCAATCGCCGTTTTACTTCGAATGACAATTTTGCCTTTACCTGTTTCGTACGCCTTTTTAATTCCATCTGCCCCCTGAATGATCCCACCTGTAGGGAAATCAGGTCCTTTTACAGCAGTCATTAGCTCATCAACTGTACAATCCGGATTATCGATTCTCATGATGGTAGCATCAACAATCTCTCCAAGATTATGTGGCGGAATCTCAGTGGCGTAACCAGCTGAGATTCCAGTTGAACCATTTACAAGCAAATTTGGAAATTTAGCCGGCAGCACAATCGGCTCTTCAGCTGTATCATCAAAGTTTGGTACAAAATCGACTGTTTTCTTCTCGATATCTCGTAAAAGCTGGCCTGCAATAGAGGATAAACGTGCCTCCGTATAACGCATGGCTGCCGGAGGATCCCCATCAATACTTCCGTTATTCCCATGCATCTGAATTAATTCACGGCGAAGCTTCCAGTCCTGGCTCATTCTGACCATGGCTTCATAAACAGATGAGTCACCGTGAGGATGGAAGTTACCGATAACCAGACCGACTGTCTTGGCTGACTTTCTATATGGTTTGTCATTGGTATTACCATCCGAATGCATGGCATAAAGGATTCTTCGTTGAACCGGCTTTAATCCATCTCGTGCGTCCGGTAATGCCCTGTCTTGAATAATATATTTACTGTATCGGCCGAAGCGGTCGCCAATCACATCCTCAAGAGGGAGATCGCGGTATTTCTCTGCTGTCATAATACTTCCTCCTCACCAGCAACCGTTAAGTTCTCATTTTCTAAAATATTTCCATCTTCTTCTAAACCAAAAGCAACATTGGCTTCAATCCACTTACGCCTTGGTTCTACTTTATCACCCATTAATGTGGTAATCCGTCTCTCTGCTCGTGCCGCATCATCAATGCATACACGGATCAAGGTACGTTGTTCTGGATCCATAGTCGTCTCCCATAGCTGGTCTGCGTTCATCTCTCCAAGACCTTTGTATCGCTGAAGCATGTATCCTTTTCCAACCTTTTTAATGGTACCTTCTAATTCATCATCATCCCAAGCATATTCTATAACTTCTCTTTTACCGCTTCCTTTACTAACTTTATATAAAGGAGGTAAGGCGATGAATACTTTACCATGTTCAATTAATGGTTTCATATAACGATAAAAGAAGGTAAGCAATAATACTTGGATATGGGCGCCATCCGTATCAGCATCGGTCATAATGACGACTTTATCATAATTGATATCCTCGATGGAGAAATCGGATCCTACTCCACCACCGACAGCATGAATAATTGTGTTTATTTCTTCATTTTTAAAAATATCTTCAAGCTTAGCTTTTTCTGTATTAATAACTTTACCGCGTAAAGGCAAAACAGCCTGGAACCTTCGATCACGCCCTTGTTTGGCAGACCCTCCGGCAGAATCTCCTTCGACGAGGTATAGTTCATTCTTCAATGGATTGCGGGACTGCGCCGGTGTAAGTTTTCCTGAAAGCAACGCTTCCGATTTCTTGCGTTTTTTACCGCTGCGTGCATCTTCTCTTGCTTTTCGGGCTGCTTCTCTGGCCTGAGCCGCTTTAATCGACTTACGGACCAAGGATGTCGCAATATCGGCATTTTCCATTAAATAATAAGATAATTTTTCAGATATAACAGAATCTACCGCAGAACGGGCATCACTGGTACCAAGTTTACTTTTTGTCTGTCCTTCAAATTGTAATAATTCTTCTGGAATTCTTACAGAAATGATAGCAGCCAATCCTTCGCGGATATCTGAACCATCCAGGTTTTTGTCCTTTTCTTTCAGCAAACCGGATTTACGTGCATACTCATTAAAGGCACGTGTAACAGCAGTTTTCATTCCTACTTCATGAGTTCCGCCATCTTTTGTTCTGACATTATTGACGAATGATAAAATATTTTCCGAATATCCATCATTAAATTGAAAAGCAAAATCAACCTCAATATCAGAATGAGTCCCCTCAAAGCTTACAACAGGATGCAATGTATCTTTTTCTTCATTTAGGTAAGAAACAAATGCCTCAATCCCATTCTCATAATAATAAACATCTTTTTCATCCGTACGTAAGTCATGTAATTCAATTTTTAAACCTTTTAATAAAAAGGCAGATTCGCGTAAGCGTTCACTTAAGGTTTCACGATTGTAAACAATGGTAGAGAAAATACTCTCATCCGGTTTAAAATGAATGGTTGTTCCAGTTTGGTTGGTTTTACCAATTTTCTCTAAAGTCGTTACAGGTTTTCCGCCATTTTCAAAACGCTGTTCATAAATAAAACCATCACGCTTAATGGTAACAACAAGCCATTCTGATAAAGCATTTACGACCGATGCACCAACCCCATGTAAACCACCGCTCGTCTTATAGCCACCCTGACCAAATTTTCCTCCTGCATGAAGGATGGTTAGAATAACCTCCGGAGTCGGTTTACCCATTTTATGCATTCCAGTAGGCATCCCTCTACCTTTATCCATTACACTGATGCTATTATCTTTATGAATTTTTACAATAATTTCGTCCCCATGTCCGGCCAATACTTCGTCCACGGAGTTATCAACGATTTCATAAACGAGATGATGCAGGCCTCGTGTGTCTGTGCTTCCGATATACATTCCCGGTCGTTTACGGACAGCTTCTAATCCTTCAAGTACCTGGATGGCATCTTCGTTATAGTCAATAGGTTTTATATTTTTTGCCACTTATGTACCCCTCTCTTTACGTTACAACTTCTATTATATACATATTCTTAAACAAGAACAAATGTTCTTGATAGTATAAACAGCACACTAAAGCTCTATTGCTCTATTTTTACAGATTATTTTTCGTTTCGCAAATAAAGTTTAGATAAAGGTTATGTATACGAGACATCCCGGCTTCCAGTCCCTGTAAAAAACAAATAAAATAAGTCCCTGTATCTTAATTATGGTATCATCTTCGGTGTTTTTACAACTATTAGTTTTTATTACCTACAACATTATAAAACCACCAATGAGCTATTTACGAGCAATTGGTGGCCATTTTTTATTATTTAGTTAATGCATGCTCCACTTTTATGCAACGGTCCATAATGACGGTGTAATCCTTGTCCTTTAGCATTTGGAAGGCCTCTTCATCAATAACTCCCAGCTGTGTCCAAAATATATCGGCATCGATTTCCAAAAATTCCTTAGCCAGATCCATCACATATTCAGATCGGCGAAAAACATTGACAATATCTACATGCCCTTCAATATCCTTCAATGTCGCAACCGCCTTTACACCCAAAACACTATCCACTGAAGGATTGACCGGGATAATTTCATATCCATTATCCTGCATGGCCTTAGATACCATGTAAGATGTCCGTTCCGGATTATCAGAAAGACCAACGACAGCTATTCGTTTCGCTTTTTTTAAGAGGAGACCAATTTCATCTCTGCTTGGATTTTCTATCATGAATATAGCCCCTTTCAATAATAAAATTTATCCTTATGTATACCCATAGGCTATTATAGAATAAACGGTCAGCTCAGAATAGGGAAGTTAATAAAAATAATTTTTTTATTTTCTTTTTGCAGGTACATGTTAAAATATATTAACCAGTAGTGTAAGAAAGGAACTGTTTATATGTTATATTTTTTGTTTATATTGGCCTATTTGCTAGGTTCAATACCTTCAGGCTTAATTATAGGAAAAGTTTTTTATAACACTGATATACGTGAGCATGGCAGCGGAAACTTAGGAGGAACCAATACATTCCGGACACTTGGGAAAAAAGCCGGAATTATCGTTACAACTATAGATATCTTAAAAGGTACTTTGGCCACCTTATTGCCATACATATTTAATATACAAGCTGATCAATGGCCAAGTTGGATTGCTATTCCGTTGATATGCGGCTTATTGGCAGTTATCGGCCATATGTACCCTATATTTGCCGGATTCAGAGGCGGTAAAGCTGTAGCTACATCCGGAGGTATTTTGCTCGGATACGATCCACTTTTATTTGTGATTCTAGTTGCATGCTTTTTTGTATTCTTATACCTAACTAAAATCGTGTCCTTATCTTCTATGTTGATTGCAGTTGTGGCACTTATTTATGCCATGTTTAGCGGAGATCCTTCCATGTTAATCCTAATTATCTTCCTGGCAGGATTTATCTTCTATCGCCATCGCGCTAATATCAAACGTATTATTAATAAAACAGAACCTAAGGTTAATTTGTTTAAACGATGATATAAGACTGTTTTTGGAATCACGATTAGTGGTCCAAAAACAGTCTTTTTTATTTTTGCTAAACAGAATACAAAAGCAATATTCTCCTCCGAAAACCTCATCTCATATTCAAACAACAAAGCTCGACCTCTATCGACTGATTACCTAATAGGATTAAACGATCGGATAATTTAGTATAAAATTATCAGTCATATGAAACCAGAAAAATACCTTATTTTGCATTTTAATCTAAAAAGTGTCAATATACATGTAGGAATATATTAAAAATATGTACTCATATTTAGAAAAATTTACTAAGCAGGTGAAGAATGAAGAAAAAAATAGCCCTCCTATCATTTTTAATCATTACCGCAGCTATAGGTATACTTATATATCTAAACACTCAGGAGATTTTCAATAATTATGAAGAAAAAAACGTAGCTTTAACCCATAATAGGGAAGTTTTCTTATCTGAACGTAACTACCATTCTACTGCTGAAATTGGAGCCATCGGAGATATACTTTTGCATGATAAGGTATATGAAGATGCAGATACTGGTTCTGGTTATGATTTCTCAGATATGTTCGCACCTGTAAAAGACATGCTAAGCAACCCAGATTTTACGATTGCCAACCAGGAATCTATTGCAGCCGGAAGTGACTTGGGGTTATCGGGGTATCCGACATTTAATTCACCTTATGAAATATCGGACACCTTAAAAGACGTTGGAATAGACCTCGTAACCTTAGCAAATAACCATTCCCTCGATAAAGGTGAAAAAGGTATTCTGCGTGCAATCGAGTATTACAATAAAATTGATATGCCTTACGTAGGAATTCATAAGAATGAAGAGGATGCCAAACAAGACCGCATCATGAACGTAAATGGTATTAACATCGGCTTTCTCTCTTACACATATGGAACGAATGGGATTCCTATTCCGGATGGAAAAGATTATTTAGTCAATTACTTAGATGGTAAAAAAGTCTCACAAGATATCAAGGATTTACGTGATAAAGTGGATCTTATACTCATTAATGCTCATTGGGGACTGGAATATCAAAGAAACCCATCTGATGAACAAAGAAAAATGGCAAAATTAATGTCTAATGCAGGTGCAGATATTATTATTGGGCATCATCCGCATGTCCTCCAACCAATTGAATGGATAGAATCCAATCAGAAAAAAACATTAGTTGTCTATTCATTAGGAAACTTCATCTCCGCCCAAAAAAATAACTATAAAGATATTGGCGGTATGGTTACCATTAGCGTTCGTAAAGAATGGTCAGCTAAGGGAACTGAGACCGAAGTAACTAACGTAAACTTCTCTCCAACCTATGTAACTAATCAAAACGACCGTGACTACAGAATAAATACGTTTGGAAGTGAAGATGTATTTGGACAGGAAAAGATCGATAAAGAAAAATTGACTGATTTTATGCTTAGCCATCCATCCATAAAATAAGAATTTAAACTAACGAGCTGTTCCAAATTTGCTTAATTTGCATTGGGACAGTTTTTCTTTTTCAAGTTTAGGAGAGAAAAAGATTAAAAGAGATGGATAAGGGCTATAGAGTATTATAATAATAATCTAACAGCAACTGAGTCTTTATCAGAGATGAATTTTCCACCGAATAAAAAGTGGGAATTGAAACAGTTTAAACCACTCTAGTGATACATCCTTTTGTTTACTGAGTGTTACCAATCGTTATCTTATTAAAATTATGTCATAATGGTAGTATTCAGTAGTTAGATAGCTCACCTTTATCTGCCAATAAACATATCAGGAGGATTCAAACATGGAAATTACAATCGATGAGCAATCAGCTGCATGGTATAAAGCAGAATTGGAACTTGAAAAAGGCGACTGCCTTCGGTTCTTTCCCCGTTATGGAGGCTATAGCCCTATACAATCAGGCTTTTCTTTGGGAATCAGCAAAGAGGAAGGAAAACAAGCCACTGTTACCTTATTAAAGGATGGAATCACCTATTTTATTAATGAGGATGATATATGGTATTTTGACGGAAATAACCTCAATATAACCTTTGACGAACAGAAGGCTGAGCCCACGTTTTCCTATAGCAAATAAGAACAGAAATCCCCTGTGTACCACTGACACAGGGGATTCTCTTTATCTATTTTCGTTTGATTTCTTCGTATTTTGCATTCCATTCCGGAAATGCTTTTTTAAACTGAATCGGTCTGAAATTATCTTTTTTTACTACAATATGCGTAGTTGTTCCAGTTGCGCAAATTTGATCATGCTGATTCCGGATTTCATATCCATACAGTGTTTTTATTCCATTATTTTCTTCTACCCAAGTATGTACATAGGCCTGATCACCATATCGTAATGGTGTTTTATAGGTTACATGAATATCGTAAACAGGTGCATAATAGCCTGCTTCCTCCATATCCGTATATTTATAGCCCAAATCCTCAATAAGGGCTGTTCTGCCCAGCTCAAACCATTTAAGATAGTTTGCATGATACATAACACCCATCATATCAGTATCTGCGTAAAATAATTGGATTTCTTTTTTTGAAACAAACATTCCTTCTACACTCCTATTCTACAATAGTCCTTTTTCTATTCTAACACATCTTGAAAATCAGCCTTTGTCAGAGTAGAGTAATCAACCGCAGCCAGATCCTCTCCCGTCTGCTCGATTAATCGAACCGCCTGTACCTGTATCGCATTGTCAACCAAATTAATAGCAAATCGTCCGTTCCCATCAATCTCAATTAGGTTCAACTTTTCAACCAAGTAATCTTTTGCCGCCTGGTCCAGTATATACTGATATTTACGAGCATAATTTTCAATGATTTGCATCAATTCCTCTGTGCTATAATCCGGAAAATGCATGAACTTTTTGAACCTGGATGAAAATCCTGGATTACTGGACAGCAACGCCTTCATCTCATCAGGATATCCTGCCAAGATGATGACAAGGTTTTCATTATGTTTGGTCATCTCATCCACTAAAGTATTCACAACTTCTTTTCCATAATCTGAATTGGAAGAGCTTAGTAAGGAGTAAGCTTCGTCAATAAATAATACACCTCCCAATGCATCCTGAACCTTCTTTTTCGTTTTAATGGCTGTCTGCCCGACATAGCCAGCTACAAAATCAGCACGGCTAGCTACAACTAGATGACCTCTCTTCAACAGTCCACAATCTCGCAGTATTTCCGAGTACAGCTTTGCAACTGTTGTTTTACCAGTTCCAGGATTCCCGGTAAAAACCGCATGAAGCTGGACAGGTACCGTTTTTACTCCAGCCTGTCTCCTGGATTGCTGTATCTTTACAAATGCTGAAAGTTTATGAATTTCCTCTTTAATCATATCCAAACCAACAAGATTCTTTAGTTCTGCCTGGGGATTTCCAGTGGATACAGGAAACTGAGAAGAAAAGTCCTCTTCTTGCAGAAGAAGATAATTTAAAAAGCTTTCATTGGCTTGCTGTTCACCTATAGAACCTTTATGGAAGATTGCATCCATAACAATTGATTTAACTGTTCTGGCATTACCGAAAGTTTGATCAACCATCTCATATTCAATTCGTTTTTTTAAAGAAGGAATCGCATCAGGAGCGATAAAATAATGATTTTTTTCTGCCGTTTGAATCGCAATTTCAATCATTTCATCCAATGAATAGTCTGGTAACTCCATATAATTAAAATTCGGGAAACGACTGCGCAAACCAGGATTGCTATCCAGAAACTGTCTCATTTCCTCAGGATATCCTGCTAAAATAACAGCGAACCTTCCAGAATACTCTGCACTATCCATAAGAGATATAAGCGTATCTATCACTGTCTGCCCGTAATCTGTTCCTTGTTGGCCCTCTCTTTTTAAGCTGTATGCCTCGTCAATAAAAAGGACGCCTCCTACTGCCTCTTCCACAGCTTTACGAACGTTTTCTTCTGTTTGTCCAACATAAGCTCCAACCAATTTAGAACGATCAACCTCTACAATTTTTTCTTTTGGCAATATCCCTAATTCATAATAGATTTTCCCTAATAATCTGGCCAAGGTAGTCTTACCGGTTCCAGGATTACCCGTTAAAATCATGTTTAGGCTAATATCACCTGTATTACTGAATCCTAATTCTTCACGGTGTTTTTGATACTTCAAAAATTGATAAAGCTGGTTAACCCGTTTTTTTATTTCAATCAGCCCAACCATTTCGTTCAACTCTGCTAAGGCACTTACTTGATCCTTTGCATCAACAATTTCATGCTGTGATATAAACTCGTTAAATTGATGAATATGGCTATTCAGAAGATTTAATGAATATTTTAACTCCTGATAAACAATTGCGGTATGGAAATTCCCGCTTAATGTTTCTTCATACTCTTTTGCCGTAGAGATTACCTTTTGCATACCGTCAAATATATCATTTAAGTATTTTTTTGCAGTATGGATTAAATCTGTTTCTGCCAGTTGATTGATTTGTTTTAATGCTTCAGTTGTACGGTTCATGTAATTGCTTGTTTCATTCATAATCTGCCCGACCGTGTTACGTTTTGCAGTTCTATTATCCGTTTCTCGTAAAGTTGGAGTAGAAAAGCCAGTATATAAGTCATTAAAACGATTGAGCTGCTTAGTTTCCAGCAATCGTTGTATTTCAGAGCGATTATTCAATAATCGGTTTGCTTCATCTAATAATAGATAATATAAATCATCTTGTTCCTCTTGCTTACTTCTTTCCAGGGCTAATAAATATAACAGCTTTCCTTCTAAATCTGCTGATATTCCCCACTCACCCTGGTTTTTACATATAAATTGAAGCACACTAAGTAATTCTGTTTTTATGGGGAGTGAACCTTCTTTAGTCAACGTTCTCTCCCACTCATCAATCATATTTTTATAATTGGTTATTGATAATTCCATTTACTGCTTCATCCTTTTTTCAGTCGATGTCTCCATCCTATCATACAACACGTTCCAGATTAATCATTTTAGCTTAATGTATGATTCACCAGTCAACTATTGAAATTAAACATTCTCTTATTCAGAAGTTCTGTCTTTTAGTCGTAATGGCCGCTTCATTTGTCCCTCTTTTTACGGATTATTTTTCTTGGCTACTTGGGTTTGGTTTTAAAATTCACCATGAAGATTTGGAACATAGTTTTTTTAATTCATTAATGAACGCGAAGTAAATTTCCTGGATTCTAACCAACTAAAAAATCTGCCTGTCTCCATTAGGATTCAGGCAGATTTGAGATTAAATTATTCAGCTATTCACCTTTTGTTTGAATCACGTCTGGATGCTTTCCGGATGTATCTTGCATCTGTTTGCCTTTATTTCCACCGGCAGCTCTAGGTTGAGTTCCAATGTGATTTGGTACAAATGACTTGGAATTTTTCTTCGGATTTCCCATTTTATCTTCACCCCTTCTTTCTTATCATGCTTACTTACGCATGACTTATAAGGTGTAGATATTGGATATTACTCCGCTCGTTCCATCATTCTTTTATCGATTCGATCTTCTAGAACTTCCATTGCATGTTTATCCATTATAATTTGTTTTTTATTTTCCAGTATTAAATCTGCTAAAGACATCCGCTTACGCTTTTTCATCGTCAACCACCATCCATACTTTATTTTATAATATCATTGCCTACTTTTTCTGTATTTATAACATTTTTAGAAAATAACGATAACTAATTAGTCTTTAAAATATGAAAAAACAGCCTTCAAGGCTGCTTACATGTTTGCGATATGCTCTTCCATTTGTTTATATTCCATTAACCCTACAACCTTTTTATCAATAACTCCCTCTTCATTAATGAAGAATGAAGTTGGAATGGACACAACCTTATATTTTTTGTTCACTTCACCATCTACATCCAATACAGTCCGAAACGTAAGTTTTAAATCACTCATAAATCCTTTTATATCCTGATCAGAATCTATATTTACGGCTAAAACAACTACATCAGGATGAGATTGTTTAATTTTTTCCATATCAGGCATCTCTTTTTTACACGGATTGCACCAGGTTGCCCAAAAGTTTAACAACACCTTTTTCCCCTTATAATCAGATAGTGTAATTTCCTTTCCATCTGGATCTTTTAATGTAAAGTCGACTGCTTCTTTGCCCTCATCAGCCTTGACAGGTGTATCAGGCTGATTCAACACTTGATAAAATGCTACTCCAATCAGTATCAGCAATAAAAGTGACCCGATGATTTTTTTCACACTAAACTCCCCCAGCCACAAATAGTATATTCCCCACCTGAAATTGTATCAGTATTTCCAATTTTACGAAAGCGTGAAAATCTCATCCTGATAACTTCATATTTACAATTAGTTATTCTAAACAAAAATAAAAAACTGACCGAAGTCAGTTTTTTATCGTTACTTAGTAGATGATGCTTCTTGTAATTTTCCTCGTAAAACCATTGGTAAGATACCGCCATGACGATAATAATCGATTTCCACATCAGAATCAAAACGAACTAAAACATCAAATTTCTTCTCTGTTCCGTCCTCTCCAACTGCAGTTACCTCGATGATGTCACGTGGTTTAACATTTTCATTAACTGGAACAAAGATTCTCTCTTTTCCAGTTAAACCAAGTGTTTTAGCGCTTTCGCCTTCTTTGAATTGAAGCGGAAGTACACCCATTAATACAAGGTTGGAACGGTGAATTCTTTCAAAGCTTTCCGCAATGACCGTTTTAATTCCAAGTAGGTTGGTACCTTTGGCAGCCCAGTCACGGGAGCTTCCCATTCCGTAATCTTTCCCAGCCAATACGATCAAGCCAGTATCATCTTTTTTATATTCCATACATGCATCATAGATAGACATCACTTCACCAGTTGGCCAATACGTTGTATATCCACCTTCAGTGCCTGGAGCAATCTGATTACGGATTCGGATATTAGCGAAAGTACCGCGCATCATAACTTCATGGTTTCCACGACGAGAACCGTATGAGTTAAAGTCACGGATAGCAACTCCTTTTTCACGCAAGTATTTACCTGCTGGTGTATCTTTGCCGATAGATCCAGCCGGAGATATATGGTCTGTTGTAACTGAATCTCCAAATAATCCGACAACGCGCAGTCCGTCAAGCGGTTTTACTTCTGTTGGGTTAGGATCCATATTTACAAAATAAGGTGGGTTTTGAATATAAGTTGAATCAAAATCCCAATTATATAAAGGTTCGTTGCTGGTTTGGATTTCATTCCATCTTGCATTGTCATCGAATACATGCTCATACTCTTTAAGGAAGAGATTAGATGTTACGGTATCCTGTACAAGTTTATTAACCTCTTCACTGGATGGCCAGATATCTTTGAAATAAATATCTTTTCCATCTTTACCTTTTCCAATTGGATCATTCTCAAGATCGATATCCACTGTACCTGCTAAGGCATATGCGACAACCAATGGCGGTGATGCCAAATAGTTTGCTTTTACTAACGGATGAATACGTCCTTCAAAGTTACGGTTACCGGATAAGACAGAAGTAACAAGTAAATCTGATTCAGAAACAGCTGCTTCAATCTCTTCCATTAATGGACCGGAGTTCCCGATACATGTAGCACAGCCATACCCAACAACATTGAAACCAAGTTTATCAAGGTATGTTCCCAGACCAGAATCACGCAAATAGCCTGTAACGACTTTTGATCCCGGAGCTAATGATGTTTTTACGTGATGTGGAACCTGTAATCCTAATTCCACAGCCTTCTTAGCAACTAGTCCAGCACCCAGCATAACATATGGGTTAGAAGTATTCGTACAGCTTGTAATGGCAGCAATGGCAATATCACCTGTTTTCATCGGCGCCTGACGGCCATCATTCAGCTGAACAGTGATTTTTTTATTAATTTCATCTTGACTAAGACCGAATCCTGCATTTCCAACCGGAGCTGTTAAAGCTTGATTGAAGGCAGATTTCATATTAGATAAAGGAATCAAATCCTGCGGACGTTTTGGACCGGATAGATTAGCCTCAATTTCTGAAAGGTCAATCTCAATAATTTTTGTATATCTTGGTTCATCACTGTTTTTATAGTAGAACAAACCGTTTTCTTTACAATATTGCTCAACAATTGCGATATGCTCTTCTGTACGTCCAGTCAAACGCATATAAGTAAGAGATTCTTCGTCAATTGGGAAGAAACCGCAAGTAGCGCCATATTCCGGTGCCATATTTGCGATGGTCGCACGATCTGAAAGTGAAAGAGCGCTCATCCCAGGGCCGAAAAATTCTACAAATTTATTAACCACACCACTTTTACGCAGTATTTCAGTAACTTTTAACGCCAAATCTGTAGCCATTGTTCCGTTTGGCAAGGAATTAATAAACCGTACACCGATAACTTCAGGTACTGGGAAATAAGAAGGTTGGCCAAGCATTCCAGCTTCCGCTTCAATTCCGCCTACACCCCATCCTAATACACCCAGACCATTTATCATGGTAGTATGTGAATCAGTTCCCACTAAAGAATCTGGGAAAGTCATATAATCGCCATCCGGCATTTCTACTGAATGTACAACATTAGCCAAATACTCAAGGTTCACTTGGTGAACAATCCCTGTATCTGGTGGAACCGCACGGTAATTATCAAATGCTTTTTGTGCCCAGCTTAGGAATTGGTAACGTTCCGCATTTCTTTCAAATTCTAAATCCATATTAATCTGCAACGCATCTGCAGTTCCATATTTATCAACCTGAACTGAATGGTCGATAACAAGATCAACCGGGATTTCAGGGTTAATTTTACCCGGATCTCCTCCGATATCAGCCATGGCTTTACGTAATGAAGCCAAATCGACTACAGTCGGTACACCTGTGAAATCCTGCAATATTACACGGGAAGGTTTAAAAGGTACATCAATATCGATTGACATTTCCTCTGTTCCCCATTTAGCAAGGTTTTCCACATGTTCCTTTTTAATAGCTCTCCCATCCTGTTGACGCAAAACGCTCTCCAGTAAAACTTTAATGGAATAAGGCAATTTGGAAACTTCTCCAACTCCTGCTTCTTCCAATACATTCAAATTGTAGTAATGATAGCGTTTACCGTCGATTTCAAAAAATCTCCGTGAATCGAACACATCATTTTTCCCCAATCAAATTACCCCCTCTAGGTAAAAGATATTACAGAATATAGTAATAAATTGTAGAAAAGTAAAACACTTTTCATTCAATCCTAATATTCTAACAATTTAATATTAATATAACCTTTCCATAAAGTAAAATATAAGTAATTTATTACCTGTCATAAGTTCTGCTTATTGGTAATTATTTTCCTGATAAAATAAAAGCCGGCCAGCAAAGTAATATTAGCTGGCCGGTACCTTATCGATATTTTTCAAATTTGTCTAAATCTGAAACCATTTTGTCTAATGTATTTCTATAATCATCCAGTTGGTCCTTTTGATGTTCACTTGCCACTTCATAAGCATTTTCAACCTGCTGATACGCCTCATTAATTTCTTCCCACAAATGTCCCACTTCATGGCCAAATTGAGGATCATGCTGCATAGATTCAAGATTTTCATGTGCATCCACCGCTCTTCTGACGCCATTTTGAGCGGATTGAAAGGCTTGAACTTTATTTTTGTGATAAGGCACGTACACCCCTCCTTAACAATATATCTTTTATGATGTACGGAAGTTTATTGCCTTATTCATGATGTGAATCAGCTTCTAAATACCCGTTATTATATACCTGTATAATCATTTAATAGGCTCTCATACTATAGGTAGGAGGGATGAATATGTCGAATAAAAACGCTAATCACCAAAAAGGCCCTAAAGATAAAAATCATTCTGGCCAACCGGCACCCTTAAGCGGTTCTCATAAAGTGAAAAACAGGCAGCATACACGTCAAAAAAATCATTCTCATCACGATATGTAACAGCATTATCTTTTCTTAAAAGACTGCGGGAGGAATTTTTTTCTCTCGCATTTTAATTCCGCTCATAGATAGTATTCAGGAAAAGATCCTCAGACTTTCAACAGAAACATTGATTATAAGGTTTTGTATTATCTTTAATGGCCTTTCCTACTGGCAGACCTAATACAACTACTAATATCCTCTATATTTTTAAATTTTCGCCTTTTAACTAAAAATATTATTATTAACTTTCCCTTTTCTCTCCCTGATTGTTTAAAATTCTTTTTCTGAAGGTTACACAGCTTACCGTTTTTGTGCGTGCTCACGATACGTTTGATTTTTCTAAGGAATTAACCTGCCTCCCGCATGTTCATGTGTAATCAATCCCTTTTGTGGTACGTATATCTATATAGAATTTTATTGAGGAGGTATTATACGACAATGGATTATGTATGGTACGCAAGTTATGGATCCAATTTATTAGAGAGCCGCTTTCGTTGTTATATAAGCGGAGGGACACCAGAGGGTTCTACAAAAAATGAACGTGGGTGTACGAATCCTGCTTATCCAGAAAAAATTGCTCCGATTTCTCTTCCTTATGAGATGTACTTCGCTGAATACTCAGGTCGTTGGGATGGCGGTGTCGCTTTTATCAATACTGATAGAGATACGAATACAAGGACATACGGTAAGAAATACCTAATTACTAGCGAACAGTTTAAACAAATTGTACAGCAGGAGAATGACAATTATAAAATGGAGATAGATCTTGAATTAGCCAAAAATGTTCATACCTATTCCTTTAACGATTCTTGGTATGGTAATATTCTCTACTTGGGTGAGACGGATGGATATCCGATTTTCACCTTTACAGATAATCGAACTATTGCTGAAAAGAACATCACTCCACCTTCTCTTCCCTATTTAAAGAATATTTATTATGGACTAGCTGATCTGTATGAAGATGATAAAAATCTAATTCAATATTTATATTCCAAAAAAGGTGTTTCTGATGCCTATTCTTTAGCTGACTTAGAAAACTATTTTAACTAAACTAAAAAAGCACTCCAATTGCAATTAAATCTCTAACAATTGGAGTGCAGCTTTTAGAGTAGTGACTGACATTATTTTAAATCAGTTCGTCAGCTTTTAATAAAAATTCCAGATCTCTTTGCTGAATAAATTGTCCTGCATAATTAGAAGGCATGTCTTGTTTTAATATTTCAATCGCTATTTTGATTGGCACCCATCTTAATACAAATCCGTCGTTAATCTCATCGTCGGTATACATCGGGTCTTTAAGTTCACCAATAGTTTTAGCAATATATCCATAAGATATCTGAAGCAGCTCTTCATTATTACGGTATTCAATAGTAAGTCCCAGTTCCTTAATATCTTCTATTAAGGTTCCTACTTCTTCTTCTACCTCTCTTTTTAATGCATCATAAATAGTTTCATTGCTTTTAATGCCTCCACCAGGCAATTTATGATAGTTTCCATTTGCAACGAATAAAAGAGCAATCTCATCACGGTCGTTAATGACTACAGCTCTGGATGCCTTTCTAATACGATATGCATGATCCGTATACTGTTCTGACGCATCATCATAAATTTCCTTGATAAGTTCCATGGTTTATGACCCCTTTTAAATCTTTCTAATAATCCACAGTATGATTATATATAATTTTAGCTTTCTGTGTAATATATTATTATACATATTCATAAATAAAACGCATAAGACCTGCCTCAAAGCTAAATATGATATAATACCCATAATCATATGTATATTTTATATATTCTAGCTGCACAGAATTATTTATTTATAATAAGATAGTGAAATTTCAGTATATATAGATAAGGTGGCTGAATGAATGACATTAAAGGAAAAAGCAGTACAATTTGCAACGGAGGCACATGCCGGACAAGTACGTAAGCTGTCAAATGAACCCTATATTATACACCCTTTGCAGGTGGCTAAAACTCTTGAAGAGGCTGGTTTTTGTGAAGAATTGGTGATTGCAGCATTCCTGCACGATACTGTGGAGGACACAGATACAACGATTGAACAGATTGAAAAGGAGTTTGGACCTAAAATCGCGCATTATGTTTCTGCTCATACAGAGGACAAAACAAAAACCTGGGAAGAACGTAAGCAGCATACACTTGAGCTTGTTAAAGAAGCGCCTCTTGAAGTAAAGGCTCTTATTGTTGCTGATAAATGGGATAACCTAAAATCCATGACTGCCGGACATGAATTATTGGGGAGTGAAATTTGGAACTGCTTTAAAAGAGGACTGGATTCTCAGGAATGGTATATCAGAGGGGTTGCAATGAATAGCTTTTATGGTTTGGACGACAAAGAGATTCCGGAGTTTTTCCATCAATACGTTAAAGACGTAAATAGCTTTTTTGATTCTATAAAAGATAGTAACAACAAATAATTTGTCAAACACAGCCATAATAACCCGGGGACCTATTAAGGTCCTATTTTCAATCAAACGCTATTTCCGTAAAAGAAAACCTCTTCATAAAAAGAAGAGGTCAAATAGAGAAGTATTTTTCAAATGGACTGACGTCTATTTTTTCAATTTCTAATTTTTTTCGAAGAAATTTGTGATCACGTTTTGGTGTTGCTAGAATATACCCTTTAATAATAAGATCCATCGTTATCTTATTAGCCTTTTCTTTAAGTGCAAGTTCACCGATTCTCCCTGCGATTTTATGCCTTGCTACATCTCGAAATAATTCAGGAACCGGGCTTACTAATTCTTCTAGAAAATCTTTTTCTTCCTGATTCCATAGATGCCTTGTCTGATTAACAAATTCAACTTCCCAGTCCATATCTGATTTTCCATCTTCTTTGGGCAGTTTTTTTAAGAACTTTCGAAACATAAAAAATCCACCGATGGCCATAAAACCAATCATAAAGACAACCCAAAACAGGATGAACCATAAAAACCATCCTTCTAACATAAATCATTCACCCCAGTTAAGTAATACACAATCCCCTAATTTAACAATCATTTTCCATGTATTATTATAACAAAGAGTTGGAAACCTTCAACTAAATTGACTAATAATTACTAAATTGTTTGTACAAAATTCGTATAAGGGAACCTCCATTCCTAACATGGATTTTGGAGAAAAATAAAAAGAATTGCAGGAAAAGGGTGTATTACGTAAATATATCAAAGATTTTGGGCTTTTCTCTATTGTTTTCCCTTGTTAATTGAGATTGTTTTTAATTGTCAGAATTATCAATCTCTGATATAACTAAAGATAACAATCTGACTGTATTAAAGAAGTAATGAATATACTGTATAGTTTCCTCATATCATTCAATCTAGATATTTCTTTAATCTAATCAGGGATTGTGGTTATTTTTGTTAAGGGTCAGATTGGTTTGTTGCATTTCCACTACTTTAAGGAGGTCTTTACTTAATGGGAAAAAAAGTACACAGACGCAGGGAAGTCAGACGATTACTTCGAGAAGAATTAAAGAAGATGGAATCAATAACCAAGCAACAGCCTAATGAACAATTAACGCCAATCGGTGCAATGAAAAATTAATCTGGCGCTATCGCCTATCGAACTAAAGCACCCAGAATACATGTATTCTGGGTGCTCTTTTCTTATTATGACATTTTTTATGTATAGACCATAAATTTTCGACAACCAAGAAAAAAATATGTAAAAATACACTTGAAAATAAAATTTATTTCTTATTCTCTATGTCAATATTACCATAGCATTTCACACCTCTATTACCTGATTTTACAAAATTTCTATGTTTCTTCCTAAAAACGCTGGGTATGTAATAGATTGTACGAGCAATCGCTCAAAAAAATACTATTATATACGGAGGTATAGATATGTTTTTTCATAAAAAAGAACTTCAATTTGAAGCTAAACCAACTAGACCAGATCCATTGATGGCAAAGAAAATTCAAGAACTGATTGGTGGACAATATGGTGAAATGTCCGTTATGATGCAATATTTGTTCCAAGGCTGGAGCGTACGCGGCAACGAAAAATATAAAGACCTTTTACTTGATATCGGTACTGAAGAAATTGGTCACGTTGAAATGTTAGCAACTATGGTCGCACGTCTTCTTGAGGATGCACCGCTAAAAGATCAGGAAAAAGCTATGGCTGACCCGGCAATCGGTGCAGTATTAAGCGGAATGAACCCACAACACGCGATTGTATCCGGATTAAACCCTCGTCCTCAGGATAGCCTTGGTAATCCATGGATGGGCAGTTACGTAACTGCAAGCGGAAACTTATTAGCTGACTTCCGCGCCAACCTAAATGCTGAATCACAAGGTCGCCTGCAAGCTGTTCGTATTTATGAAATGACTGATGATCCAGGAATTAAAGATATGCTTTCCGTTCTTATTGCACGTGATTCTTATCACCAAAATCTATGGGCAAAAGCAATCGCTGAATTAGAAGAACAAGAAGGATTACTTGTTCCAAGCACATTCCCACGTGAAAAAGAACGCTTAGATATCGCATACTCTTTATATAATTTCTCTGAAGGCGAAGAAAGCAGTACTGGAACGTGGGCAAGCGGTGAAGCTCCGGATGGACAAGGTGAATTCCGCTATGAAGCTGTCGTTCCACCTGCAGAAGGCGCAAAACCAATGTTAAAACCAGCTCCACTTGAAACACATAACACATTGCCAATGGACACAGATAAATCAATCTTATAAACGCTAATGTATATTTTTGATTAGCATACAAAAGGACTTCAGAATAAGTGTTATTCTGAAGTCCTTTTTTCATAGATATTTCCCATTGATTCCCCTGCTCTTCTTGTCCTTATTTTACTATTGCATCCCCTATTGGTGAATATCGTATTCTGTACTGTAAAGTAATCTAAATTCCGGGGAACATTAGCCACTCATTCCATGTTCTATAAAAAACATCCCCCCTCCCCCATTAATCGATAATATTTACCTATCGTATCTAAGTAATAAAACAATGCTTATTCATTAACTATCTCACTTCTATCGGCAAGTCCAATTCGAGTGAATAGTTGTATTTCATTAATTCTTTATGATATCAAAAGAAGATATTGAGTAAGTCTACCTTTCTTTATTAATTTATTATCTTAAAAGAATCCTTCGCTCTCTTTTGGATATGCTAAAGGCATATTTAGTGAAAAAGAATGGAGGTTTCTTCATGAATAATCCACATATGAAAAAACTCGATGATATCGAAAAGGAATATCGGACAAATAGTAAGCTTGGCTTAAGCGACGCACAAGTAGCGGAACACCAAGCGAAATACGGACTTAATCAATTAAAAGGAAAGAAACAGAAGTCGCTCGTCCAACGTTTTTTTGAACAATTTAAGGATATCATGGTCTTGATTCTAATCATCGCGGCTGCGGTTTCCTTTTTCGTCGCCCTTAAAGGCCATGATACAAAGGAATATATTGAACCAGTTGTTATTTTAAGTATTGTTATATTGAATGCTGTACTTGGAGTTGTTCAGGAGAATAAGGCGGAAAGATCACTCGAGGCACTACAGAACCTTTCCTCTCCACGGGCAAAAGTCATCCGTAATGGAAAATTAACCGAGATTGAAGCAAGCCAGATTGTGCCTGGTGATCTAATCGAATTTGAAGCTGGTGATTTCATTCCGGCTGATGGAAGATTAGTTGATGCAGCTTCCTTGAAAATTGAGGAGTCAGCTTTAACTGGAGAGTCCGTTCCAGTTGAAAAGGATCAGAATGCAACAGTTAATGAGGATGCACCCCTTGGAGATCGAGTGAATATGGTTTTTTCAGGCAGCAGTGTTTCCTATGGTCGCGGAAAAGCAATTATAACTGGAACCGGAATGGATACACAAATGGGCAAGATTGCCGAATTGCTTGAATCAGCTGACCAAGGTCAGACACCTCTGCAACAAAAACTAGGCAAGCTAGGAAAGTACCTCGGCTTGCTGGCGCTTGCCATCAGTATTGTAATCTTTGCTATCGGATTCTTCTCTGGAATGCCGATACTCGAGATATTTATGACTGCAGTATCCTTAGCAGTCGCTGCTATTCCAGAAGGTTTGCCAGCAATTGTCACAGTCGTTTTAGCACTCGGCGTCCAGCGAATGGTCAAAAGAAATGCTATAATCCGCAGGCTTCCAGCAGTTGAAACTTTAGGAAGTGCCTCTGTTATTTGCTCTGATAAAACAGGTACACTTACACAGAATAAAATGACAGTCATCAAAGCCTGGGTTAAAGGTGAACCAGAAGATATAACTGACCATGTTTCCGGTCCAATTAAATCCTTGCTTCGCCTTGGTTCACTTGCATCAAATGGGACCGTTGAAATCGTAGATGGAGAAGAAAAGCACATCGGCGATCCAACAGAGACTGCTATCCTTTCAGCAGCGCTTAAGAATCAAATGACAAAAGAAAGCCTCCATGAAGCAGCACCCCGTGTTGGTGAGATTCCTTTTGATTCTGACAGAAAGCTAATGACAACCATCCATGTAATAGAAGGAAAACCTTATGCATTAACAAAAGGTGCTTTTGATGTATTGATGAACCGTTGTAAAACTGGTGATTTTGAAGCTGCCAAGAGAATTAACAACCAAATGACGGATGAAGCTATGCGTGTTATCGCTGTTGCTTTTAAGGAACTTGACAGTGTTCCTGATCACCCTAATAGCGATGAGATTGAGCATGATTTGCACTTTGTCGGCTTGCTTGGAATGATTGATCCTCCACGTGCAGAAGCTAAGGATGCCGTACAGGTTTGTAAAAGAGCTGGTATACGCCCGGTTATGATCACAGGTGACCATATTGGAACAGCAAATGCCATTGCCAAAGAACTCGGTATATTAAATGCCGGACAAAAGTCTCTTAGTGGTGCAGAACTTGAAAAAATGAGCGATCAAGCATTAAATGACTCAATCGATGAGTACTCTGTTTATGCACGTGTGTCACCGGAAGATAAAATACGGATTGTCCGCGCCTGGCAGCAAAAAGGTGCAATCGTATCAATGACAGGTGACGGGGTTAATGATGCTCCTGCCTTGAAGGCAGCTGATATCGGTTGCGCGATGGGTATAACGGGGACGGATGTCGCGAAAGGAGCATCAGATATGATCTTGACGGATGATAATTTTGCGACAATTGTCGATGCAGTAAAAGAAGGTCGCGGTACCTATGATAATATCCGCAAAGCCATTCAATTCCTGCTTGGCACTAATATGGGTGAGATATTTATTGTTTTCATTGCCATGATTATTTGGCAACAAACACCGCTCCTTGCCATCCATCTTTTGTGGCTGAACTTAGTGACAGACGGACTTCCTGCACTCGCTCTTGGAATGGAACCTGTTGAAGAAGATATTATGAAGAGGAGACCGAAGCCAAAAGCAGAAGGAATTTTTGCAGGTGGGCTCCTTTACCGGATTGTCCTTCAGGGGTTGATGTTTGCTGTACTTTCCTTAATCGGCTTTTATCTGGCAGGAGTCAATCTGAACTCATTAGGCGCTGCCCAAACAATGGCTTTTCTAGTTTTATCACTTTCGCAGCTCTTTCATGTTCTAAATGTAAGAACAACCAAATCTATTTTCCAATCCGATATTCGTGAAAATAAATATATGATTCTTGCCCTGCTTGCTTCACTTTTACTTATAGTTGCGATTGTATTTATACCACCGCTTGCTTATATTTTCGAGGTAACTCCTCTTCCTTCTGAATACTATCTGATCGCGCTTGGACTTGGATTTGTTCCAATCATTGTAATTGAGATTGAAAAACTGATCAGAAGAACTAAGACAACCTAATTTCCAGCAGTTAAAAAGCACCCGATTGGGTGCTTTTTATTCGGCTAATCCATTCGGTTTTTCTGATTCTTTTCCCCTTGGTGTTACTAGAATAGCCTCTAGCTATTTTTACTTGGCTGTTTTCGTAAGTATTGTTGCTATTGATTAACGCTTGTTTTTATGAAAATAGCCACCTCCAAAAAGGAAGTGGTTGTACTTGTTATTGGACTAACTCTCCTGTTTGTTTAAGTACATTCCTTCACAAATATTATAAATAAAATCTCATTTAACTATACTATCTACCAAAAAATAAGGTAACAGCTCAACATCGAGCTGTTACCTATTTTTCACTTCAAAGAGCTATAAAACTTCATCTTCTTTTCTTTCTATTTTGTTCTTTAAATTTCTTGAAATTTTTCATGCCGCCTATGCTACTAAACATTTCATTTGCCTTTTCTTTTTCAATCATTTTAGAATTCAAACCTTGATACTTAGTCTCTTTTTTTAGTTTCCAGTAGCTTTCTAGCCTTTCAATTGACAAAAATCCATCTTTCATTGCTTTTTGTACTGCACAGTTTGGCTCATGTTGGTGTGTACAATCATTAAATTTACAATCATTAGCAAGGTCTTCAATATCAGAAAAAGACTTGGTTAAATCTGCACTTATAATTCCAAGCTCTCTCATACCAGGAGTGTCTATAACAACACCTAAATTTTGCAACATAATTAATTCACGGCTTGTAGTAGTATGTTTGCCTTTATCATCATTCCTTATTTCATTTGTATCTAATAAGTTTTGGCCGATAAGGCAATTAATTAAGGTTGATTTCCCAACTCCAGATGAACCTATAAACGCTACTGACTTCCCATTTGAAAGATACTTTTTTAAAGATTGGCATCCTTCATCAGAAGTATTTGTTGTAACAATCACATCTATACCAATTGCAATAGAATATATTTCATCAAGTCTTGATGCTATATCATCACATAAATCTGACTTTGTAAGTACAACAACTGGGTTTGCACCACTGTCCCAAGCGATAGAAAGATAACGCTCTAGTCTACGCAGATTATAATCATTGTTCAGTGACATACAAATAAAAACCGTATCAATATTTGTAGCGACAATCTGAATATCTTTTTTGGTTCCTACCATTTTACGTCCAAATACGCTTTTTCGTGAAAGTATATGATGAATAATTCCGTTCCCCTTTGAATTATTTGTTCTGTCGATCATAACAAAATCTCCAACAGCAGGATATTCAGAAATTCCTGTTACATTATAGCGATACTTACCGGATATCTCAGCAACAACCTCACCACTTTCTGTAATCACCTTATATAAATTTTTAGATTGTGATGAAACTCGCCCAATAAAAAGGTCTTTATATATTGTAGACTCCTGTATGAATTCTTCAGTAAGTCCTAAATTTTTCATATCAATATTATTCAATTTCATTTCCTCCTAAAGTTTAGATAATAACTTTTGGGAGGTTTTATGCATTAGTTTATTTTGTGCATACCTCCCTATTTGTTACAATCTCCACATTTAGCTTGCTATACATAAACACAGCAGCTCCTTTCATTACTTATAAGTTTTATATTAGTACAATCCAACTCTAATGTTCAACACAAATTAAACAATGTTCTTCCACTAAACTGCCCCGTTAGCAGCATAAGAAAAGGCCGTCAATTTGACAGCCTTTTCTTATGCTAATATCCCTGTTAACTCAATAAGAATCCCTGAATTGAAACATAAAAAACAAAACCAGAAACACCAATAGACATATAACCCCAAAATGCTTTTTTATCTTTTTGAAGCTCAATTAGTCCCGTAGTCAATATTAAAAAACTTAGTACCATCATTAAATAAGGCATATACTCAAAGTTCTTAGTTATTAGACCAAAAAACGCTAATACAAGAACACCTATCGATAAAATAATTCTTAATGTTTTTAGCATATTTCTCTCCCCTTACAACAAGTCATATCCCCAAGTTTTTGTCTAATCATATCACATTTACATTATTATTCTATTCAATTCCTTCTTGAGCTAACCTGTCCCTTTACTTCCATAAGGAGTTCAACAGAAAAGGACATTAATCCTTCTTGGATCAACGCCCCTGTTAGTTCAATTAGTATTTAGATAATCTAAGACAATATCAACTCTTTCATTGACTGAATAATCCCCTTCAATTTTTAATACTGGACAAGATAAGTCTGCCATCCAATGCTCGTGCAATTTTTTACTTCTAACTTTCATTCCCGCACTATCATAAAGAGAAGCCCACTCTAAAAAAGTTTTCGATTGTTCATATTTGCTTCCGCCAGTTAATATTTGACTTCCATAACGCTCATATTCCCTCTGCTTTAACCTTTCAAGCCTTATATCTTGCGGAACCCATAAGAATATAACAAGGTCAAAATAACTTTTAAAGTTATCACCCCAACCACACACTGCACCAGAAAGAATCCAGTTTTCATTAAGTAATAAATCTTTTTCAAGCATTTCTCTTCTTTTAGGTACTTCTCTTTGTTTAGTAAATTTAGTTGTCCAAAAGTAGTCATCAGTATCAAGATGTGTATGAGGTAAGACCTTTGATAATGAAGAACCTAGCGTTGAAGTACCAGAACCAGAGGCTCCCAATATGTGTATTTTTTCTTTCATTTTCCCCATCCTTAATCATAGGCTTCTTCAACTCTTCTGCCCCTTTAGTTCAATAAGCTATAATAGCCAAAAATATTTATCCCTGCTTAAAGACTATGTATTATTTTGACGCTGTTAGCAAAGTGCTAATTGATAAATTTAATTCTTCTTTAAAGTTTTCCTCATATAGTTTCAATGAGGAATAGCTAACTGATTGCATCAATATTCCTTTCAACCCAGTCTTCATTATAAATACTACCATTCGGGCTATTTTCAAGTCTGGTGTCTTTTCTTTAAATCCTGGTACTCTATGTGCTGAATACATATTTCGCCAATCCTTCAAACTCTTCCAGTACAAATTATAATCTTTCTCACTTAACTCTATGTTAGACAAAGTAATTGGCTTTAAATCACCATCTAATCCAAGCTTCTTCCAGTGTATTTCATTTTCGTCAGTACCAAAAATCATACACCAGAGATTAATTGACTGAAAGTAATGTGCATCTATTGTATACTTCCAAAATTCCTGAGAACCAAATCTACATAGGTTATCAAATTTCTCATTTAAATATCTAAAACTAGAATAATGGCATAAAAAGCTTTTTAGTATTTCAAGCTGTTCATCCAAAACCGACTCATTAAAATTCATGTTACCCTACCTGAAATTTATTTACTGGTTTTATCCCTAATTCGTTGATCGTCTTTTAGTCGTTGGTATGTTCTAATATCAATTATTCGCCATATTTTGTTCAAGTCCTTCTTCCGCTAACCTGCCCCGTTTGTTGAACAAGCCATCTAAATTCAACTGTACCACAAATTGGATATTTATATCCTTTTATTCAAGAGCAACAATCTATGCGAAAACAGCCTTTTGTTTTTATGATCTTCCTCAAAAATATCTTCAATTTAAAATACGGTTGTATTTTGTGAAACAAATTCAACACGATTAACATGATTCGGGTTAAAACAGCCAAAATTAAAAAAACGACCAAAGGTCGTTTTTTATCATTTATACGGAAGTAACCGGATTATTACCTGCCTGTGTATCATTTAAGATGTTCTCAAACTTCTTATATTGCATATACATCGCTATTCTCCATGGCACAATCATTGAAAAAGCCAATAGCCAGAACATTCCTCCTGTTTCACCCAAATCAATTGATGAACTTAAAAATACCTTAAGGATCGTTCTTATTAAAATGAGTCCTATAAGAACGATTCCAAAAGCTTTCGACCGTTTCATGTATATTTGATTATCTTTAATTTCAAATTTGGATGTCTTTATTAAAAATATGGAAAAAAACATACCCAATATGATTGCCTCGAGTATTTCCATTCCAGTTAACCGAAAATACGGGAATACATACATAAGTGCACCGGTACTCATAAAAAACGGCGGCAATATAATCTTTTTGATAGAAGCCGGTTTTTGGGATGCCTTCATTCTTACTGCAAAAACAATAAGTCCCATTATCACTGCAAGTATTGTAGATACTGCAAACATCATATATCATCATTCCTTTTAGCATACATAAATTTCAAACGGTTAATACGACTTATATTATTCTAAGACGCACTTGATCGCATCTATTACCCTGATCTCTTCAAATGGTTTTATAATAAAGTCTTTTGCACCCGCTTCTATGGATTCTCTGACAATCTTTTGCTGCCCCATTGCCGAACACATAATAATTTTGGCATCCGGGTATTTACCCTTAATTACTTTGGTCGCCTCTAATCCACTCATTAATGGCATCGTTACATCCATAGTAACCAAATCAGGCTTATGCTTCTCATATAGATCAATTGCCTCTATACCTGATTCTGCTTCTCCAACAATGTGATGATTTCCTTTTTTAAGGATAGCTGCCAACGTCAACCGCATAAACTTTGCATCATCCACTATTAGAATATTAGCCATCTTTAGTTCCCCCTGTTACAAAATAAAAGTATATCTCTGTGCTGAATATGATTAAAACTAGTTAAAAACCACTCCATCCTCCGAATAAAGCGATAAAATAGGAGCTTATTTTGGTCATCCAATCAAAAAACAAAACGATTCCCATCAGAATCATTAACATTCCGCCTGCCTTCATAACTTTATCCGAGTTGCGTTTGATCCAGCTTAATTTCCCAATAAAAAAAGACATAATAAAAAACGGAATAGCAAATCCTAAAATATAAGCTAACATGTAGAACATACCAGATTCCGGGTTGGTTCCGGTCATCCCAATGACAACCATTAAAATAGGTCCAGTACATGGAGTCCATCCTGCTGCAAAGGCAATTCCTATTAAAATTGATCCGATATAACCACCCGGACGATTTTTAAATTCAAAACGGTGTTCTTTCATAAGAAACTTCGGCTGAAAGAAGCCAATTATAATTAAGCCAAAAAAGACTATAAGAATAGCACCTAATTGCCGGATAATATCTCCATAGTTTTCAAAGAAGGTTCCAATATAAGATGCACTGAATCCCAGTGCTATAAAAATAATGGAAAATCCAATTAAGAAAAAGAAAGTATGTAATAGGCTCCTTTTATGCATCATCGCGTTATCATTTTTTAATTCTCCAACCGACATTCCTGTTATATATGAAAGAAAGGCCGGATAAAGCGGAAGACAGCATGGAGATATAAAGCTGAGGAAACCTGCTCCGAATGCCAAAAATATATTAATATCACCCAAATGAAATTACCCCCACTGTTTCTAATTCATTCCATCTTACATTGTACCAAATTACTCCATATAAAGTAACTGTCTGAGCAGATGATAAAGAGTATAGTTTTAATTTTCAATATATTTTACATTTTTAGTAAAATTTATGTATAATAGTTTTACCGCAATTCTTTTCTGTAAGAATATGTTATAACCTTGTAAATTTAAACATAATCCACTAAACGAGGAAGGATCTGCAACCATGGATAATCAAGAGTTGTTAGACAAAATAGAAATCAAGCGTGCAGAACTAGTTACTGTCGTCTCTCAGAATGGATTATCATCTCAAACAACCATTCAATATAGCCAGGAACTCGATCATCTGTTAAACAACTATCAACCTGAAAAAACATACAATAGATCAAAAATATCATGTTAAGCTAAAGTAAGAAAAACCTAAACACATAAGGATAGAATAGAGTTAGAAGAACTCATTCTTTTTCCATTAAAACACTGTTCAAACAGTTTCAGGAATCACCCAAAAGTATATTTCAGAAAAACAATAAATCGCATCCGATGAATCAGATGCGATTTATTTAGTTAGAGTCTTTATTTCAGCTTACATCTTTGTTGAAACTAGAACGGATACCATTTTGAAGTAAATACATTTTATAATAAAGCCCTTGCTTAGCCAGCAGTTCCTGATGTGTTCCCTGTTCAACAATTTGGCCTTGATGCAAAACAAGTATAAGGTTAGCATCTTGAATTGTGGAAAGACGGTGGGCAATTGCAATTGTCGTTCTGCCCTTTCTCATTTTTGCCAGGCTTTTTTGAATAGCCTCTTCAGTTTCTGTATCAATATTGGCTGTCGCTTCATCAAGAATAAGAATTTTAGGATCTCTCACGATTGTTCGCGCGAAGCCAATCAACTGCCTTTGACCGCTCGAAAATGTTGCTCCCCGCTCCACTACTAAATGATTATATTTATCAGGTAGCTTTTCAATGAAGGATTGTGCCTGAACAAAATTAGCTGCCTCTTCTATTTCATTGTCCGTTATTGTTTGATCATGCAAACTGATATTATCTCTAACAGACCCATAGAATAAGAAAGCATCCTGTAATACAAGCCCCATCTTCCCCCGCAGTTCTTCATTTGAATAACTTTTGATGGATTTCCCATCAATTAATATATCTCCTCTATTAAATTCATAGAAACGCATGATCAAATTTATGATAGAACTTTTTCCACTACCCGTATGTCCAACAAGTGCAACTGTTTCGCCCTCATTGACTTTAAAGGAGATGTTTTTTAGTACATCTCTCTTTCCATCATAAGAAAAACTAACATTTTTAAATTCAACGACACCCCGCTCGATTTTATACGTTTGAATGCTCTCTGCCCCGGGAGCTAACTCTTTTTCATCCAAAACAGCAAATACTCTTGATCCAGCCACAATTGCCTGCTGATATAAGGATAATCTTTGCATCACTTGGTTAACGGGTTCAAAAAACCGATCAATATAGTTTACAAACGCATACAAAACACCTATTTCAACTACTGAATTCATCGAGTTGATCCCAAAGTAACTGAGCACAAGAACAATCGCAAATATATATACTAGATCTATCGCTGGCCTTAGCAATAACCCATCTATCTTAATATTCCTCATTCCTGCTTCATAATGTTTTTGATTAATCTCCTCAAACTCATCCTTTAAGCGTTTCTGCTGGCGAAACACCTGAATTATAGACATCCCCTGGAGAGATTCATTTAAATTGGCGTTCAACTGGCTTAGCCTTTCCCTGAGTTCTTGATAAAAAACACTGCTGAATTTACGATAAAATCTCATAAGCAAATATAAAATGGGCAGGATGAATAAACAAAACACAGCAAGCCTAACATTTAAAATAAACATCGCAATAATCGTCCCTATCACGAAAAACCCACTGGATATAAAAGCTGCAATCACAGTCACAAACATATCCTTAATTGCTTCTGTATCATTAGTAATCCTGGATACAATCGCTCCTGCAGGTGTTTTATCAAAATATCTCAATCCAAGGCTCTGTACTTTACTAAAAATATCAACCCTAAGCTGCTGAATAATTTTTAAAGCGACAAGCTGGAACGAAAACTCTTGAAAATAAGTAATAAACATTTTAGCAAACAGGAGTATCAAATACCCGATTGCCAAAATAGCTATTGGCTTATACTGCATATTCATTGGCGTTAAATAATCATCAATGAATATCTTCACTAAAATAGGTCCTGTGATGTCAGCCACTGTCGCAAGAAATAATAAGAAAAATGCTCCTATTAATCTCTTTTTATATGGTTTCGCATAGGACAAGAGACGGAAGAGAATTGCTCGCTGTTCTTTTCCTGTTATTGATTTAAGTTCATCCATCTCTTATCCCCCCTGCTCCACTAATTCTTCTAATTGTTGCTGTTGGTACATTTCTTTATACCAGCCTTCCAAGTCCATTAACTCCCTATGCGTACCTTTTTGAACGATTTTACCGTCCTTCAGAACAATGATTAGATTGGCATGCTGGATAGCACTTAACCGATGGGATGTGATAATCGTTGTTTTGTGTACTCTGTTTTCCTTTAAATTCTGAAGGATTGTTGCCTCTGTTTTGGCATCGACTGCCGATAGTGAGTCATCCAGAATTAAGATTTCAGGATCAAGCATCAATGCCCTTGCTATACTGATTCTTTGCTTTTGACCACCAGAAAGCGAGACTCCACGTTCACCTACAACCGTATTATATCCTTCCGTAAAGCCTTCAATATCAGAATGAATATATGAAAGATTTGCTGCTTCTTTAATTTCACCTTTGGTAGCATTCGGTTTAGCAAAAGCGATATTCTCACCAACCGTTGCTGAAAACAAAAAAGGATCCTGTGGTACATACCCAATTGCTTCTCGTAATGATTTCAACGTATAATTTTGGATTTCATGTCCGCCAATGCTTATACACCCTTCTGTTGTCTCAAATTCCCTAATCAGTAATTTTAATAAAGTCGTTTTACCTGCACCAGTTTTCCCAACTATTCCGAGAGTTTCACCTTTTTTTATCGTAAATGAGAGATCCTCCAGTACAGGTTCCTTTTCATCAGGATAAGTAAAGGATGAAATCTCAAATTCTATATCACCACTGGCTTGTTCGTTAAGAGCGCCAGTTTTATTAAAAATATCGGTTTTTTCAGCTAGGAGTTCAGTAATTCGATCATAAGATGCGTTCCCACGTTGCACGATATTAAATAAGAACCCAAAAGCGAGCATCGGCCAAATCAATAATCCTAGATAGGTTGAAAAAGATACAAGTTCACCAATCGTCAAACTGCCCTCCATCACATATTTCGCGCCAACAGCGATTGAAATAAAATAAGAAAGTCCCGCCATTACACTGATAGTTGGATCAAACAAGGCATCTATACGCGCCACCGATATGTTTTTATCCACTACATCATTAGAGGAAGACCGAAAGGATTCAATATCCTCTCTTTCCTGGCCAAAGGTCTTGATCACTTTAATCCCATTTATGCTTTCCTGGGTCTTGTCATTCAATTCAGAAAAGGCAGCCTGAGCAGCCCTAAATCTTTTATGTAATAGCTTCCCATAATAGCTTGTTGAGATGGCAATAACGGGCATAGGAAGCAATGCAAACAACGTTAAACGCCAATCAATAAAGGCCATGGCCAGAACAACAAACCCACCGGTCGTTAGCGAATCAACCAAGGATAGGACACCGCTTCCTGCGGTTTGCTGGATTGCATTTAAGTCATTGGTCGCATGTGCCATCAAATCTCCGGTGCGCTTACGCTGGTAAAAGGATGACGGCATATTCGTGAAATGGTCAAATAATCGATAACGAAGTTCTCTTGCTAACTTCACGGCTGAACCAAAGATCTTGATTCGCCAAAAATATCTTAATATGTACATACCAACGCCCGAAGCAATTAAAATAACAGTCAATTTCGAAAGACCTGCACCTGTCAGAGAATCATTATTAATCTGATCAACTACAATTCCTATAATTCTAGGTGGAATCAGCTGCAAAATAGCTACGAATAATAACATAATGATGCCAATTATGTATGCTTTTTTTTCTTTCTTAAAAAACCATTTTAGCTTTACAAAGATCTTCACAAATGCCCTCCTTTTCTCTTTTATAAGGCCTCCTTATTTTAGCAAATCAAATAAACCAAAGGAAGATTATTTTAAACTTTCCGAATAATTATACAGGTGTATTTTAGGATTGCTTTACAAACTTAATTAGAATATTTGGTATATTTTGTTATAAAAAGCTAACTATCTAACTAAATAAGTGATATAATTGTGATATCACTTTGATATATAGGAGGCATTAAGATGGTTGAAAAGAAGGCAGTTAAAATGAATGGTTATTTAGGCGTCCTTGCAGGGTTGGTCATTATCAGCATTAGTGCTTATATGTTGATAAATGGATCAACTGTACTTCCAATCGTATTATTAATAGCTGTTGCCGTATTATTGTCTGGCATCACCATTGTCCAACCAAACGAAGCAAAAGTATTAACATTTTTCGGAACATATGTAGGAGTCATACGCGAGCAAGGTCTATGGTTGGCAATACCTTTTACCATCAAATCCAGCGTTTCACTGCGCGTCATCAATTTCAATAGCGATACCCTAAAGGTAAATGATTTAGAAGGTAATCCGATTGAAATAGCTGCCGTGGTGGTATACCGTGTCAATGATAGTGCGAAGGCAACTTTTGATGTGAAGGATTACAAAGAGTTTGTACAAATCCAAAGTGAAACGGGAATTCGTCATATCGCAAGCCAATACGCCTATGATCACTTTGACAAAGAAACCGATCTGTCACTACGGAGAAATAGTGATGAAATTGCTGTTTTTTTAGCAGAGGATTTACAAAAACGTATAGAGGTAGCTGGTGTGGATGTGCTTGAGGCACGAATCATGCATCTAGCCTATTCTTCTGAGATTGCTTCCGCTATGTTACAAAGACAACAGGCCCAGGCTGTGCTGGCTGCCCGTAAGGTAATTGTTGATGGTGCCATTGGAATGGTGAAAAGTGCGATCGACCAATTGGCGGATGAAGATATTGTTGAACTTGATGAAGACAAGAAAGCACAAATGGTCAACAACTTAATGGTTGCAATTGTTTCAGAAAAGGGAACGCAGCCAATTATTAATACAGGAAGCATTCACTAGGTTTTTAAGATGGCCAAAAGAAAAGCATATCCGCTAAGAATTGATCCTAAACTTTATGATGCACTTGAAAAATGGGCAGATGATGAACTTCGCAGTGTAAATGCTCAAATAGAAATCCTCTTAAAAGAAGCCGTAAAAAAAGCAGGCCGATTGAAGGATGATCAAGAACAACAAGAATAAATTCGAGACTATTAGATAGCCAGAAGCATAGTTAGAACGTTTGTTTAAAATAATACAAACGTTCTATTTTTATTGTGGTGATTTAATAAACACTCTTATACCATTCCTATTGACGCTTTTTGAGCACACATAAAAACCACCAGTCTATGTTTGCTCAATGTCAAAATCCTCGTTTCTACTTTTAATTATTTTTAGAATTGTATTATAATTTAGATATAAGATTCATAAGGAGATGATTAACTTGAAAAAGTTCTTTAAGATTGGATGCTTAGGAATCATAGTTATTGCTGTATTACTTATTATTGTTGCTATTGTAGGTGGCGGAGAAGAAGAAAGTGTATCAACTGGTAATACTTCAGACACTAAAACAACTGAAACACAAAAAACAGATGATGGAACTAAAACCATTGATGCTTCTTCTCAACAAGTAACAGCACAAGGACTAAAAGTTGGACTAGGCGACATTAAAATTGAAGAAAATGAAATCCAAGTAGGTATCAATGTTCAAAATACAACAGATGGAGTTCTACAATTTTATCCCGACCAAGGATCAGCTGTAATTGGCGATATGCAATTGGATGCCAACATGTTCTTAACTGATGGTGATGTTAGTGGTGAGATCCAAGGTGGGGTTAAAAAAGAAGGAGTACTTGAATTTTTAGCACCTGATGGTAAAACCATTGATGTTAATTCCGTTAAAGAGATAAAGTTAATACTGGGTGACGTAACCACTGAGGATTTCATGAACAGTGAAGATGTTTCGTTTACTATTCCAGTGAAATAATATAAAAACCCCTTCTCGCAAAGAGGGGGTTTTCGTGTTTATAGACTAA
The DNA here is from genome assembly GCF_001685035.1 of Bacillus sp. FJAT-27986. Classification (NCBI taxonomy): domain Bacteria; kingdom Bacillati; phylum Bacillota; class Bacilli; order Caryophanales; family Bacillaceae; genus Bacillus; species Bacillus sp. FJAT-27986. The sequence goes on from NZ_MAYV01000012.1 coordinate 398,438, forward strand.
CATAAAAAGCTAATTTTATCTCTTAATGAACCATTTGATTGCCCTAAAGATTATAAAATAGTGAAGTAGCCATATAATCAATAAGCTTTTAACGCTATAGTCTGAAAACTCAGCACCAACAATAGAAAAAACCACTCCTCCGTATTTAATGGTTTAACATTCTCTACAGAAAAGTGGTTTTAAACTAAGCCAAGAAAACTTCACCAATATACTAAAAAATATCGATGAAGGTTACATCTTTTTATGTAAAAAAGACAGTAAACTTTAACCATGTATAATCAGATGACCTTAGAATCCCAGATGTAACAAGGCTTATTTCCCTTGTTGCTTGTTCATCGCATTCATCATTTGATTTACTTTCTTTTGGGATGGCTTCATACCCATTTGTGTCATCATCATTTTAATCATTTGTTCATTGATTGGTGGGTTTTTCTTTAAATAGTCCATCATGTATTTACGAGCGATAAAGAATCCTAAAGCCACACCAGCAATCAAAGCAATCACTGCCGTAAGAATATAATATCCCATAACCTAAACTACCTCCTCCGTGCTGTCACAAAGACATTGTACTAAACCAAAGTAATAATACCATAACTATTGTGATATTTCTATCAGATTTTGATACAAACAGACATAATAGAATAAATTCCACGGTATTTATAACAATCTCATAGTGAAATCTGTCTTATTCTACTTCATACATATAACCTCTGTTTAATAGGTCTGAGCCATGCGCAACGTTCCTTAGTTATATCCAAGGCTAAAAAATATGGATTCCACTGCCTGAGCCATTCAAAAAATATGGTCTCACATTCATACGTTCCAGTAGCATGCAGAATCAATGAATGATTGCGATATCCTAAGCTTGCTTCGCTTTGGCCGACATTTCGCTTTCTGATATAATATACCCCATTTTCCATATAACAATCTTTATTTTCCATTAGTTGATTTTCCATAAAAGAGGTAAAAAGCTGTGCATGAATCTTTTTAGTAACAAAGTTAATTTGCCTGCGGAGTATTTTTTTCTTATCCCCTTCAGATTGTTCATAATCCTGGAATAAGTTAAAAAACATATATTCTCGTCCATAATAATGACGTGCAAATTCATTCTCTATTAAATAAATAATATAAGTGCGCATACTCTTACCTCCAATTCTCTTTACATATAGTATAAAAAACTATTGTTGCATATTATGTAAAATGAACGTGCAGAGTTGTTCTAATTTTGTCGAGTAAATATTTTTTTGATTTTTCAAATTAATCTCTTATACCCATTATACATATGATTTACTCTTATCACCATTGATCATCTGTATAATTCTGTAATTTGACTGGCTACATATTCAGAACTGAAATGAAGTCCGTCTTTTATCCACCATATGATAATTCCCAATACTGATAAGCTAATATATCCGGTGATAGACTTTTTCTAATTTAGGGGCAAGTGATGCTTATTATTTCATGACATTATTGAGTGTCATCGCATTAATGATTACATTTTTTGTACCTTCTAAAAATTATATCCATTCCCCACTCGCTAGGATCAAGGGCAGCTGAGGAAAATAAAATTGATATATTTCATATTTTTAAATGGATTAGCCTACAGACATAAACACTTTAAATAAGCTTGTTTACAAAAAGCCTGGACCCATAAGTCCAGGCTTTTTACTTATTTATCCTTCAAAAATCAAATTAGCCAGTACTCCGTTTTCTGCTGGAATCCTCCAAAAACCGGTTGCCGTTATCTGATATCTACTTTATAGCAAGAATATGACCAGTACTGGATTAGCTGTTGTTAATCTCCATTTTCATGCTTAGTGAGGTTAAGACTTTCTAACCTATCATAAACTTCAACTCTGGAAAGATTATAGGACTGCCAAGTATAGTCAGTGTTCCTCATTTGCTCATATTGGACTGATAATAGATGTTTCAATTCACCAGAATTGGGGTCTGATTCATATAAGTCAATCAGTCCAGATAATCCTGTATAGGATAATTCGTTTAAATAATATAGATCAATTTTACCCGTTTCTTTATATCTACTTATATTTTTATCTACGATTAGTTGATCCAGTTGAACGATGTGCAATCCAGTGTAAAACAATAATCCGGTTAAAAAATAAAAATGTCTTAATGCAATTCGTTCAATCCAGATTTTTACTAATGTATAGGTAAAAATGACAACCAGATAAAGCATAATCGTATGTGCGAGTATTCTGAGAATCGTATATCCATAGGCCTCTTCATACATATAGAGGCGCATAAAAGCCGATGTTAGCATAACTCCGCTAAATACGATTAAAAGACTGAGAAGGACCTGTATAAGCCTTTTAGCAGCGTTCATTTGAACAGATACATACTTTAGGGTTCCAAGCAGTATGGACCAATTTATGAGGGTAACCAACAATAACTGGGCAAATCCTGTTCGCGCGCTTGAAGCATAGGTCATATCATTGAGAAGCGGGCTGCCAAAGAAATATTTAAACTGGACAATTGTAAATAATAAATAGACTCCATTAATCAGGACCAGAATCGTTGTCACAATGGTTGAATCGAACTGGACACTTCCTGCCTCTTTCATGTTAGAGGACAGTGTTTGCGGCTGTTTTAAATGTAATACATTTAGAAAACCATAAAACAAAAGAGCAAATAGGATAATAACTATCAATCTTCCAAAGAATTCACCTATTTGTACGGAAAATAACCAGTCAGGGATGTGCATAAATATCGCTTGAAAATGACTGTCTGCCGATACAAGCAATAGAATGATGATGATGAGTATCGGGAATGCAATAACAATTCCCAAACCGATGCTTTTAGCCATCCCCCCAGTTTCCCCTGCTCCCTCTTTTCTGAATTTTTTTAGGATGTAGGAGATGAATTGCTGATTGTATTTAATACTGTTTACCAGTTTTGTTTTCAGTTGTTTAATAAAGTTGACTCTGCTCCAATCAATTTTTTGTTGATTTGTAATAAGTGTTAGCTGAGCTGCTACAAGAATTGGTATAACCAACCCATTCGTTAGATAAAAAAGGACATTAAATTGATAGAAATAAGATAAACCAAGAATCCAAATACAAACCATCAGAAGGCTTCCAATTCGCATATGAGTAAATTTCGTTTTCCGAAACCTCCAAAAAAACAGTCCATAAAAAGCAAATAAGAACAACGGATAGGAAATCCCTACTTCTCCATGTAAAAAAGATAACTCAGCAAAACAGGCTAGCGCTATACATAACAGTAAAAATACTTTATCTTCTTTTTTAAACTGAATATCCATTTTAAGGATCCCCCTCTACCTAGTTTTTCTAGGTATATAGTGATAAATATACATAGTTATTCTATGTATATAGGCAAATAGTCAAAGCGAGGCTTTCTTCCCCCATAGATACCCAGCAAAACTGACTGGATATAAGATAAACGTACAAAATACACATGCAATAATAAATGGTTTATCCAGTAAGGGGTCAAACCATTGATCCGGTACGAGGTTAAAGATAACCAAATACATTAAGATAATGTTAGGGATCACCGTAATCAAAAACGTTTTCTTAATAAGCTTTTTGCCCTGATGTCCAAATTCCTTGCCAATTTCATAACCAAGCAAGACCCAAAAACCAATATAGATGGCCATTAAAAGTACAGGAATCGATGTTAGCAAAGACCATATTTCCTTGGTCCAATTCCAATCATATGTATGGTTGATAAATGTTAACAAAATTCCGCTTATAAAGAGGGACAAGTTAATTCCTGCAAATATCCACCTTGTTTTTCTTGGTGTAAGGGTTAGTTCCTGTTTCCAGGATACAGCAACTTCTTCCGGTGTACCCAGCCGCATCGATAGCTCTTTATAGATTAAGTCGGGTGACTCATCCTCATAAATGATGTCGCAAGCCATTTCGGAAATATGTAACTTATATTCTTTCATAATAGCCGCTTTATCAGGATGGGCACCCAGCAATCGATCAAGCTGACGTAAATAATCTTCTTCAGCCCGTCTCATGTTTCTGTTCTCCCCATTACCTTGTTCATGACCTGGACATATCGATTCCATTCGTTTGTTTTAATCTCTAGCATCTCTTCGCCAGCCATGGTAATACGGTAGTACTTACGAGCGGGTCCCTTCTCTTGTTCAACCCAGTAGCACTCTATATATTCCTGTTTTTCAAGCTTATGCAAAGCAGGATACAGCGTACCTTCCTTCATCTGAAATCCATGGTCACTGCGGTGATCCATTTCTTTCACCAATTCATACCCATACATATCTCTTTCTTGCAAAAGCTGCAGAACAAGAAGTGATGTACTTCCTTTTACAAGTTCACGATTAAACATTTCTTCACCTACCTAGAATTATTAGGTACATATCAAACATACATCATTTGGAATTGTTTGTAAATATATTCATAAAAAAATCACCAGAGAAAGACCCTGGCGATTTTTTAAAAATATATTTTATTTTTGTAGCATTTCTTTTACTAAAGAAACCACATTAGATGGAGTGAATCCGAATTTTTCCATTAACAATTCACCAGGGCCGGAAGCACCAAAGCGGTCAATTGCCAATATTTCACCTTCATCACCTGTATAACGGTCCCATCCGAAAGATGTACCTAATTCAATTGCTAAGCGTTTCTTAACAGTTGAAGGGATAACAGATTCTTTATATTCAGCAGATTGAGCTTCAAAGCGATCAAATGATGGCATGCTGACAACTGATACATCAATGCCGTCATTCGCTAATATAGCCTGTGCTTGAACAGCCAATCCTACTTCAGATCCAGATGCCAACAATATAGCATCGGCAGTATCCTTATTGGAAGGTGAAACTACATATCCACCTTTAGCAACGCCCTCTTCAGCTAATTCAGCTGATAACGGTAACGTAGTTAAGTTTTGGCGGGATAATACTAACGCAGTTGGTGCAGACTTGCTTGTTAATGCCGCTTTCCATGCAGCTGCCACTTCATTGCTGTCAGCCGGACGGATAAGTGAAACATTAGGCATTGCGCGCAATGCAGCCAAGTGCTCAATTGGTTCATGAGTTGGACCATCTTCTCCAACAGCAATACTGTCATGTGTAAATACATATGTGACAGGAAGATTCATTAACGCTGCTAAACGAATAGCTGGACGCAGGTAATCAGAGAATACAAAGAATGTTCCTCCATACACATGCACACCACCGTGAAGTGCCATACCGTTTAATGCAGCACCCATACCAAATTCACGTACTCCAAACCAAATGTTACGGCCATCATAGGAGCCTGGCAAGAAATCTTTTTCGCCCTTCAGCATCGTTTTGTTTGATCCAGCTAAGTCAGCGGATCCGCCAAATAAAGATGGAAGATTTTTAGCGATTGCATTTAATACTTCTCCACCTGAATTACGTGTAGCAACGGCTTTTCCTGCTTCATAAACAGGAATATCCTTATCCCAGCCTTCAGGTAATTCGCCTTTAATTGCTGTTTCTAGCTGAGCAGCAAGTTCAGGGTATTCGTTTTTATAGCTTTCAAATAATTGGTTCCATTCTTCTTCTTTTTTAGCACCAGCTTTTACAACAGTTTCTTCAAAATTGTCATAAACATCTTGTGGCACATAAAAATCTTCTTCGAATGTCCATTTGTAATATTCTTTAGTTAATTTCATTTCGTCTTCGCCAAGCGGAGCACCATGAACAGCAGATTTACCGGATTTATTTGGAGCACCGTATCCGATAACTGTTTTTACTTCAATCATAGTAGGACGGTCAAGATCTGTTTTTGCCTCTTCAAGCGCTTTAGCAATTTCATTCAAATCATTACCGTCTTCTACGCGAATGTATTGCCATCCGTAAGCTTTAAAACGCTCAGCAACACTTTCAGAGAAGCTCATGTTTAATTCGCCGTCAAGAGAGATATCATTAGAATCATATAGGACTACTAAACGTCCCAATTTTAAATGGGCAGCAAGAGAAGCAGCTTCAGCTGATACCCCTTCCATTAAATCTCCATCTCCGCAAATGCTGTATGTAAAATGATCTACAACATCAAAGTTATCTTTATTGTAGACTGCCGCCAAATGACGTTCCGCCATTGCCATACCGACTGCCATCGCAATACCTTGGCCAAGTGGTCCGGTTGTAGCTTCTACGCCTTTTGTATGTCCATATTCAGGATGTCCAGGTGTTTTACTGCCCCATTGTCTGAAATTCTTAATTTCTTCCATATCAAGGCCATAACCTGATAAGTGCAATAAGCTGTATAAAAGCATGGAACCATGTCCTGCTGATAATACAAAACGATCACGGTTAAACCAATCCGGATTTTTTGGATTATGGTTCATGAATTTGGTCCAAAGAGTATAAGCCATAGGAGCAGCTCCCATTGGCATACCAGGATGACCTGAATTAGCTTTTTCAATTGCATCGATTGAAAGAGTACGAATAGCTGTGATAGATAAATTATCTTTTTCTGTGAACATTGCCTACATCCTTTCAGATTAACCTTCTAATTTATATTAATGAAGTATAAACAGGTTGACAAGACTTTGTTGGTAAATGCTACAAAATCGTCACTCCTTAAGATATTTTTTTGGAGTCTAACCTATTATGCTATACCCTTAATGTAATTTATTATTACGTAATTTTTTTATTTTTTCAGGTGTGACATCCTTACCTTCTGGATCGATAATTGTCAAACCTTCAACCGTATTTCTCATTGAGGTACGAAAGGTTTCCAAATACTCTTTCCTCAGAAGAGATTGTTCAGTGGCTTCTTCTTTTGTAAGGCCAACTGTTTTTGATTTCTTAGATAATTCATTAATTCTTTTAATTTTATGCATTGGCAGCATGGTATTGCTCCTTCTATATAAAATATAAGTAGATATTGTCATCGTATAGAAAAACTGCGTAATTTTCAAGAATGAACTATTGATTAGTATTCTTTTTCATATATTCTGAATATCTTCGATGAATGGTGGCTTTTGAGAGATCATAGCCTTTTCTGTTTAAATTCTCCGTAATTTCAGCAAATGTTAATCCTTTAATACGCAGCTCAATAACCTCCTGTAAAGGTACCTCTGACCTTTCTCTTCCGCCTCCAAGATGTTGATTTGCTAAATTTCTTTGTGGTTTATATCCATTTTCAATTGCTCGTTTCATCCCTCTTCTGATTTTACTGTTTTGTAATTTTCGCTGATATTCCTCTACTATACTGATGATTTGCAAAAGCATGGCATCTGTTTCAGAAACCTCAAGCTCACCATTATGAGTAACCGTATATAATTTAACCCCTTCTTTATAGATGCAATGTAATAGAGCAATCTTGGCATTTCCTCTGCCCAGTCTTGTTTCATCCTGAATCAAGAGACCCTCGATTTCTCTATTTTTCATTTTTTCCAGCAAGATTAGAATGCCTTCTCGTTCTAAATCATATCCACTGGCTTGTTCTTTCTCGATTATTACCACCTCGAACCCCTTTATGGCAGCCAGTCTTGTTAACTCCTGCTCCTGCCTTTCCAGTGATGTTTCCTGTGAACTTTTATCTGTGCTGACTCTGCAATAAATTCCAACCTTCATTTTCTCTCACCATTCTTCTTTACATATAGATAAGGCCGGGAAACATTCCCGACCTTACTGATTATATAGTTATTTATCAGAATCTGCTAAGTGTAGCATTTCTGTATTTTCGTTCATTTTCTTTACAGGAATCACAATCGTTTGCCCTTCCTTTAAATGATTAATGTGCAAGTCATTATGTTCCTGAACCCAAGAGACAAATTCAGTCTGTGTCATTTCGCTGCCGTCAAAACGTTCAGCCATATCCCAAACTGTATCTCCTTTTTTAACCGTGATTTGTTGATAATCGTCTTTTGGTGCTTCAATATTTGTTACTATCATTGTAGTTATTAATAAGAAAAGACCGATAAAAAACAAGATGGAATAATTATAAGAAGTCCATAATTTTTTCATAAATAAACCCCCATCGAATGTATGTTCGTTTAATATAAATCAAGTATAAACCGAACAAACGTTTTGTGTCAATACAAAAAACGAACTTATGTTTGTACTGTTAAACAGGAAATGATATACTAAAAACAAGAAAAGCTAAAAGAGGTGCGGGAGATGACTACTAAATTATCCAAACGGCAACAGGATATTTTGCTATATATTAAAGAAGAAGTAAAAACGAAGGGCTATCCGCCTTCCGTTCGAGAAATTGGCGAAGCAGTCGGACTGGCTTCAAGTTCCACGGTTCATGGTCACTTAGCGCGATTGGAAAGCAAAGGACTCATCAGACGAGATCCTACCAAACCACGTGCTATTGAAATCCTGGATATGGATCCACATGACCATATTCCAAAAACAAATTCAGTTAATGTACCATTAATCGGGAAAGTAACTGCAGGGCAGCCTATTACAGCTATCGAAAATATAGAAGAATACTTCCCTCTGCCTGAGCATATGGCTCCTGCCGATGAAAATGTGTTTATGCTAGAAATTATGGGCGACAGTATGATTGAAGCTGGAATACTTAACGGTGACTATGTAATTGTTCGCCAGCAGCATACAGCAAACAACGGTGAAATTGTCGTAGCCATGACTGAAGATGATGAAGCTACCGTTAAACGTTTCTTTAAAGAAGATACTCATTTCCGTCTGCAGCCTGAAAATTCTATGCTCGAGCCTATCATTCTACAAAATGTCAGCATCCTTGGCAAAGTGATCGGGTTATACAGAAATATTCAATAAGAACGTTGGGACCGGCTTTCAGCCGGTTCTACTTTTGTGTTTAAAATCTATTATCTCTATTTTCTCTATTAAACTTATGCATTTAAGAATTGGCATATTCCACTTTATAAATAGATTAATACTTTTATTTATCTCGTTGTTTACATAATATTATTATGTGATACAAAAAAGCTTGCAACCATTTTGATTGCAAGCTTGAAGGTCCTATATATCCCATCCTTTGTAATAGTATCTTGATCGTTTACTCTCTTCATAACACGACTGGCAAATAGCAAATGGATAATTCCAACTTAACGGCTTATTGCATGACCGACACTTTGTTTGATATTTTTTAACCCCTTTTCTTAACTGATTATGTGCATCTGAACTGATTTCTTCTCTTACTCGCTCCCAATAGACCGTTTCACTTCTTCGATCTAATTTATACAAAAACAATAAATGCAATCCTACTGATTTATAAGATAATTCAAGTTCATCCAAGGAATCTTTCTTTATTAAAGGCTCTCTCAATTCTCTTCTATCCACAATGGCTTTCATATTATAGAGCCATTGATTAACGAGGCTCTCCTCATTCGCTGAAAAAGGTAAATGCAGAAAACCGTATAAATCAGTTATCGACATTCGTCCTTCTATTTGTTCATGGCGAATTAAATGATATAAAGCTTTTTCCTGAGTAAGCGGTGCTTTTGTTGTGCCGGAAGGATTTTTAAATTCATCCCATAATTCAAAGAATTGATCAAAACTCGAGTGATAACGTTTAAAACGTTCAAATACACCCTGTGTAGGTGCTATTGTAAATGTACTGATCGGCCGGTCTTCACCATTTAACAACCGTTTCATTAAACCAATTTGATCAGTAAATGCCACTCTTCCTTCATTATATATACCTTTACGGCCGGCACGTCCTGCTAACTGCTTTACTTCCTGGGAGGTCAATAAACGTCTTCTCGTGCCATCAAATTTATCATTTTCGAGAAAAACGACTCGTCTAATCGGTAGATTAAGCCCCATCCCGATTGCATCTGTAGATACAATCACTCGCGTCTCCCTGTTAATGAACCTCTGAATTTGTTTAGCTCTTGTTTCAGGAGGCATACTTCCATAGATGACACTTACTTTATGGCCGTTTCTTTCCAGCTTTGAAGCGGTTTGAAGCACTTTATTTCGAGAAAATACAATCAAAGCATCTCCTGCCTTGGCATGTTCGATCTTAAAAGGTTTTTTCTCTACAATCAGCGGTATATCACGTTTGTATTCATGAATTTCAATATCATTTCCCTGAAGAAGATTCAAAATCATCCTTTTCGAGTTATGACTGCCTATGATATGAACCTCGCGAGCACGAGCTTTATTAATAGCTCTAAACCAGGAAAATCCACGATCTTTATCTGCTATCATTTGCGCTTCGTCTATAACCATGACGTCGAATTCATCTTTCTCGGTAAACATTTCAATTGTGCAGGAATAATGCGTGGCATTTGCAATATCCTTTTCTTCTTCACCTGTCTTTAATGCACAGGCAATTCCGTTGTTTTTAAGCGTTTCATATACTTCAAGTGCCAATAACCTTAAAGGTGCCAGGTATATACCAGATGCAGCTTGCCTTAATCTATTTAGTGCCTGATAGGTTTTACCGGTATTTGTTTCTCCTATATGCAGAATATATTTAGTGTTACTATAAACGGTCGTCTTGTATTCCACACCAAAGATGTCATCCAGTTTCTTTTGTTTTATTTCTTCCTGTTTCCTCAGCTCTTCTAATTTCTGTTCTCTTTTTTCAATTCTCTCTTTGTGCTGAGTATGGTATAACGGCATTTGTATATCAAATTCATCCGGGTGGGTTCGAACATCTATAAGGTCCTCAATCAATTCCTGCTCTATTTCACTTTCATATTCCCATTGAAATTCACTAATATTTCCCCCGATCAATTGCCTGATCAGCTTATGATTAATCGACCCTTTAAACAAATTCTCATATTGGTTTATGATTTGATTCGGCAATTCTGATACTATAAATGGGTATATGGTTTCGTAAACAAAGGTATCGATCAGATTTTGATAAATATATTCGTCAAAAACAGAATCATCCTGGTATACATCATATCCCCAATATAAGAGGTCGTTGAGCGTTTCAAATTGGGCTTGTTTGAACCCCTTCACATTTGCTATATCCCTTTGTAATTGATTTGCCACTTTATATCTGAGTTTTAAATAAAAATAAAGCTTGTTACTGCTCAAAATACTTAAGGCCTCATCTTTTATAACGGTATTCTCATAATTCCCTTTCAATTTTTTTAGCTTGACTGTTTCAAATAATTCATCCCATCGTTCATCTGTTTCTCCAAAGTAATCTTGGATCCAACTTTTCAGATCAAAGGATTTTAGTCCACTAAGTTCTTGTTCAACCATTTTATTTATTGCTTTCTTGGAGGCTCCTTCTGTTTCTATACCACGCAGCCCCAAAAATTTAATTTTTTCAGCTCTATTCATCCGCTGAAGCGTTCGACTCTTCCATGCTAAATTCCAAATTTGATCGAAATAGCGTTCTCTGCTCTCCAAATAATCATGTATAGCTGGCTTTGTTTCGCTTTCTTCCATATATAAGGAAATATCATTCAGAATATCATTTTTTGCTTTTTCAACTGCTTCTTTATACCCTTTATTCAATATGTCCATTATTCCGTTCTCCTTCAACTGCCATAAAAATTCTCTTATAAGGCTAATATATACGATTACCCGCATATCTATAAATTTAATACATTAGTTTACATAATATTATTATGTTCTACATTAATTTTTTTCTTAATTTTTGTATTAAATCCACTTGATTCATTACTTTATATAAATCATACATATAATATCACCGGATCAATCATAATTGTTCCATTGTGTTTGCTTTGATGGCGCATTTTCTGTATATACAGCAAAAGTAAAGTATTAAACAAAATAAACTCCCCATTCATTGAGGAGTTTTGATTTATAAAGTTCTTGAACTAAAATTTTGGTTTCTTTCCTTCAAATGCCACGTTTACAAAACTAAAGCCTTTTTCATTTCTTTCCTTATGTATAATCAAGAGAGCCCATCAGAGGAAACTCCTAAAAGTAGAGAGTTATCAATATTTCACAATTGTTGTTACACCACGTTCAGTTAATAATGTTCGATGGCTAAGCTCTTCTACCCATTTTTTAGGGTTAAGCCTAAACAATCCATATTGATTTTGGTAGGTGTAACTACCAACGTTGATCATAATTGGCTCTGGAACTTCAAGGACACGCTGTATATATTCTTCATACCACTGTTGAACAGGTATTTCATAAAGCTCGATAACATCACCAATATCCATATATTTCTCCAAATAAACGAAAAAATGATTACCAAGAACTCCGACTTCATATATGTATGGCATTGATAAAACAGGTTTAACAATATCACACCACCATTTATCTGCTTCATACACTGAGAAACACATGTCTAATTCATCTATTCCATTATTATGGTAATTCTCTATTTCTTCAGGCATTATAAATGGCTTAGACGATGCTAAAAATTGAATACGCGACATATACAAGCCCTCCGTTCACTTCCATAAATTTATTTCTTAATTTTAATCAATAAATTTATTTTGAAATGATTTGAATTCCACTCTATAACTTTTTCTACTAAACTGCGAATCATTTCAAAATATATATTACCATAAATTTCAAGAATTCATTTTTTAGTTCAATAATTAAATTCTATGAAAATCAACCTTGATTATAAATTGTAGTTCCAGAATGATTCCTGTCTGAAACTGATAAAGCCAGATATAACAATGATTCCCCCACCCATAATTTGCTAATAACGACTTAAAAACCTGTACTACAACCAGCAACGTTATATATCCATTGAGCTCTCTTGTCTCAAGATATGTTTGAGAATATATTCTTTTTAATATTTGCTCCCATTCAAACTCATATATTATTATTTTGAAATCTTCTCTTCCATAAATAATTATGAGAATTCTAATCGGATTTATTAAATACATGATAAAATAACAAATAGAACAGATAAAAGATGGGAGAGGAAGAAATATATGACAACTACCGTTCATCCACAAAAAGAAACGCCTATTTTTCCCCACTCAGGCCATTTCATTGAGACAGAGAACAGACGAATTCCTATCTTAGCTCGTCACGGTGAACCACTTGTTGTGGTATTGGGAAACGTGTTAAGCGACGAGGAATGCGATACGTTGATAGAGTTAGCGAAGCAGGATATGAAACGCTCAACCGTTGGAGCAACCCGTGAAGTAAACGGTATGCGTACGAGTTCAGGTGCTTTCATTGAAGATGCTCAAAATGAAACCGTTTTACGCATTGAACAACGGCTAGCTGCCATCACTACCATTCCGTCTGAACATGGCGAGAATCTCCATATCCTTCGCTATACTCCTGGTCAAGAATACAAAGCACACTTTGATTATTTTGCTTCGACAAGTTCAGCTGCTCAAAATAACCGAATTAGTACAATTGTCTTATACCTAAATGATGTGGAAGAAGGCGGAGAAACGTATTTCCCTCACCTAGATTTATCAGTCGCTCCACAAAAAGGAATGGCGGTTTACTTTGAATATTTCTACCAAGACGAATCTCTGAACGAAAAGACCTTACATGGCGGTGCCCCGGTTACCAAGGGTGAAAAATGGATTGCTACTCAATGGATTCGGAAACAGCGTATTCGTTAACAGGACAGTAAAGCGAGGCAATGATGTATGCCTTGCTTTTTCTTTTGTTCCGATACATTCTATTAAATTATTTTAATCGTTAAGTTTTCAAGAATACAACAACCCAATTATATTAACTATAAAACTAATTAAAAAAGCATGGAGATTATCCATGCCAACGCTTAACTATCAGATAGCTGTTTACCAGCATGTGATTCGCACACTTGCTTCCAACTAACTGGGTATCATTTTATTTTTATCTGATTGATTTCATGTACGATCTCCGGATTGACTAAGGAGGATAAATCACCTGCATCTTGGTTAAGGAAGGTAGATTTGATGACTCGGCGCATAATTTTCTGGTTTCTCGTTTTTGGCAGGTCGCTCACGAAGTAAATAGCTGAAGGCTTGAGTGCTTTTCCAAGCTGATTGCCCAAAAGCTTCATGAGCTCATTTTCTAGCTCTGTACTCCCCTTTACATTCGTTTGTAAAACGGCAAAGCATACACAGGATTCCCCTTTAAGCTCATCCGGAATACCGATAGCAGCCGCTTCAATCACATCTTCATGCTTAATAAGAATGGATTCATATTCAGTCGGACCTACTCTTTTTCCTGCTATATTCAATGTATCATCAGACCGCCCTTTAATCTCCCAAAAAACGCCGTCTGTACTAACCCAATCCCCATGAACCCAGGTATTCTTATAGGTGCTCCAGTATGTATCCAAGTATCTTTCCTTCTCATTCCAGAAGCCTTTAGTCATGCCAACCCAAGGAGCGCGAATACAGAGCTCACCCACCTCGTTCGTAACAGATTCACCGGATGAATTTAATACCGTAATATCCATGCCTGGCATCGGTGAATTAAATGTAACAGGAGCAATAGGCTTCAATAAAACATTTCCTAAAATGCCGCCGGATATTTCGGTGCCTCCTGAATAATTAATAATCGGGATTTTCTTTTTCCCAACCCTTTCAAACAACCAATTCCATGGATCCGGATTCCAAGGCTCACCCGTTGATCCAAACACTTTAAGAGATGAAAGATCATGAGAACCAATCGAATCATCAGCTCTTGCCATAAGAGAACGAATTAATGTAGGTGATATTCCTAATTGCGTAACTTTCCACTTTTCAACTAACTTCCATATCTGATTAGCTGTTGGGTAGTCAGGCACCCCATCGTAAAGCATAATCGTAGCTCCGTTCATTAAACTGGCAAACAACTGGAATGGTCCCATCATCCAGCCCATATCGGTTATCCAGAGAAGCTTATCACCTTTGACCACGTCCATTGAGATTCTTGCATCAATCGCTGACTTTATCGGGAAACCGGTATGAGTGTGGACTGTTCCTTTTGGTTTACCTGTTGTCCCTGATGTATAAATGAGCATGAATGGGTCATCACTCTTCATTTCAGCAGAGGTGTCCACCGAATCAGTTGCTTCGATTTGAGTCCAGGATACAAATGAGCCACGCATCCCAGTCTCTCCCACTACAACTACCTTCTCCAAAGTATCCATTTCATCTAAAACATTTGTAACTGTCTTTAACATATCGACCTTTTTACCACGTCGAGTATAGGACTCTGCCGTTATAATCATTTTGGAGCCTGCTGCGTTTACCCGTGTCTTTAGGGCATCCTCTGCAAAACCGGAGAATACAGGCGAGACAACCGCTCCAATTTTTGCAGCAGCCAGAATGGCTACAATGGTCTCCGGAATCATTGGCATATAGATGGTTATTCTATCTCCACGTACAATCCCCTGTTCCAATAACCCTCCTGCCACTCGGCTCACCCAACCATATAATTGCGGAAAGGAGATTTTCTTTGTTTGTCCTAATTCATTTTCATATTCGATTGCATGATAATCAGAATATATCCATTTCTCTATACAAGAATCCACAATATTACAGGTTCCACCGACATACCAATCCGGGAATTCAATCCCATTTGATAAATCCATTACTTTTTTATATGGTGTTTTCCAACTGAACCCCAATTCTTTTTCGACCTCTCCCCAATACCATTCGGGTTTTTCAATCGATTTAGCATAAAATTGGTCATAGTCTTTAAAGCCCAGTTCTTGTATCCATTTATAAAGACGCAGGTTAGAAATCGTACGATGATCGGGTATCCAGGCTACTTGGCTCATGAAAGAACCCTCCGTTTCCTCAAACCGGGTAAACCGGATGTTTTCGGCATGAAAAGACCTGATATTTACTTTGATATAAGCTAAATCTAGTGATTAATTGACTTCTTAAATCATTAGGTTCAACAATATCATCAATGATCATTTCTGAGGCGAGGCGATAAATATTAATATCTTCCTTGTACTCTTCTCTTTTTTCCATAATGAAGCCTTGACGTTCTTCTTCCGGCAGCGCGGCAATTTTATTGGCATACACAGCATTCACTGCCGCTTCTGGACCCATAACTGCAATCGAGGCAGTCGGCAAGGCAATACAGCAATCTGGTTCAAAGGCTGGACCGGCCATCGCATAAAGGCCAGCTCCATACGCTTTCCGAACAATAACAGAGATTTTTGGAACGGTTGCTTCACTCATGGCAGCAATCATTTTTGCACCGTGCCTGATAATTCCTGCCTGCTCTACTTTAGTGCCAATCATAAAGCCTGGTATATCGGCCAAAAAGAGCAAGGGGATATTGAAAGCATCACATAGATTAATGAATTTGGCTGCTTTATCAGCAGAATCATGAAAAAGGACTCCACCCTTTACACGAGGCTGATTGGCAATAATACCAATCGGTTTACCACCCATTCGGGCAAGACCAGTAATTAATTCAGGTGCAAACATTTTCTTGATTTCACAAAAGGAATCCTCGTCTATTAATTGATTAATGAGATCATACATATTAAAAGGTGCATTTTGATTCTGAGGGATAAGATCTGCGATTGTTTTGTCTGATACTTGAGGTAGTTTTTCTTCGGTGCTTTTTGTTTTTTCGGCAAAATTGGCTGGGAAGTAGGATAGATATTTCCGGGCATATTCGATTGCCTCTTGTTCACTGCTTACAAGAACATCTCCGCAACCTGATACAGAACAATGCATTTTCGCTCCGCCCATTTGTTCCAATGTGACCTTCTCACCAATCACCATCTCTGCCATTCTAGGAGAACCAAGATACATGGAAGCATTTCCTTCCACCATCACAACGATATCGCAAAATGCTGGAATATAGGCACCGCCTGCTGCAGATGGGCCAAATAATAAACAGATTTGCGGGATTTTCCCGGACAGTTTTACCTGATTATAAAAAATTCTGCCAGCCCCTCGGCGTCCAGGGAACATATCTACCTGATCCGTTATTCTCGCACCGGCTGAGTCCACTAAATACAGCATAGGAATTTGAAGCTTATCAGCAGTTTCCTGAATACGAATGATTTTTTCAACCGTCCGTGCACCCCATGATCCTGCTTTAATGGTTGAATCATTGGCCATAACAGCAACCGTTTGACCATTTATTTTCCCTAATCCAGTTACCACCCCGTCAGCCGGTAAACCTTCCGCAGAATGATTCGCAAACAATCCATCCTCCGCTAAAACGCCTTCATCAAACAATAGCTCCAAACGCTCACGAACGAACAATTTGCCTGCTTCTTTATTTTTTTGATGATACTTCTCTTCTCCGCCTCCTTTTATTTTTTCTATTCGTTCTATAAGGTCGTTTTGAATTGTGTTCATCGTCATCTACCTTTCTATTGAGAGTTTATTCACCGGTATATACAGGCTTACGTTTTTCCTTGAATGCGATGAGTCCCTCCATACGATCCTTCGTTGGAATCGTAACCTGATAGCTCATTTCTTCAATTTGCAAACCATGTACTAAATCTGTTTCCATACCTCTTTCTATCGCTTTTTTAGCTTCCTTCACTGCGATAGGTGCATTGGCTGCAATTTTCCTTGCGATGGATAGGCTCATCGTCTCCAGTTCATCCGGCTTTGCGATTTGATTAACCAGGCCAATTTGCAGTGCCTCAATGGCATCTATCCTGCGAGCGGTGAAAATAAGCTCCTTTGCTTTGCTGATTCCAATTAATCTCGGCAGCCTCTGTGTTCCGCCTGCGCCTGGAATGATTCCCAGAGAGGTTTCTGTGAGCCCCATCTTAGCATGATGGCTGGCCACTCTGATATCACATGCCAATGCAAGCTCAAGCCCTCCGCCAAATGCTGCCCCATTAATGGATGCAATCGTCGGCTGCGGCATTTGGTCAATCATGGAAATGGTTTCCTTAATTAATCGGACCGCTTCACCTACCTGTGCTGGCGTCATATTTAACCGTTCTTTTAGATCAGCACCAGAACAAAATGCTTTGTCACCGCTTCCAGTAATGATTATGCAATGAATAGATGAATTTTCTTTATATAGACGCAGTGTTTGTTGCAATTCTTTTAACATCTCAATAGATAAAGCGTTGGATTTCTGAGGCTGATCTAATACAATCACCGCTACCCCGTCTTCTCGTATGGATTGCTTGATCATCAGTTGACCCTTCTCCCTTCTTTTTTCTCATGGATAGCCATTTGTTTACTCGACAAAGGGATACCCATCTGTTTTTGAATATAATCTGCAGCTTCAGCTAACATCCTTCCATCAATACCCGTACGAATCCCCATCCTCTCAAGCATATAAACTAAGTCATCAGTGGCTACATTTCCTGAAGCTCCAAGTGCATATGGACAGCCGCCCAAACCGCCAAGCGAGGAATCAAAGATCGTATATCCTTTCTTTAAAGCTACTAATATATTAGCCAGCGCCATGCCGCGTGTGTCGTGAAAGTGTAGCGCAATACGATCCTTATTAAACCGTTTTGTTACTTCATCCAGTACAAAATCAACCTGTTTTGGATGGGCAATACCGATTGTATCGCCAAGAGAGATTTCATCTACCCCCATCGCGAACAGCTTATCGCATATATGTAAGACAGCGTCAATCTGAACCTCGCCCTCGTACGGACAGCCAAACACTGTCGATACATAAGCGCGTGTTGTTTTTCCTTCCTTTGATGCATCCTCTGCAACCTCCTGAAGAATTGGAAAGGTGTCTGCAATGGATTTATTTATATTTTTTTGATTATGTGCTTCACTCGCTGACATGAAAATAGAAACTTCATCGATATTTGCTAACAGCGCATTTTCCAATCCCTTTCGATTTGGCACTAGAGCCGCATAAGTGACCGTATCCTTGCGCTTGATTTTCCTTGATACCTCCAGCGCATCAGCTAGCTGCGGAATCCATTTAGGAGCAACAAAAGATGTAATTTCAATATAAGAAAGACCCGTTTCGCTCAACAGGTCAATCCATCCTATTTTTTGTTCAGTCGGAGCTATATTCATCTCGTTCTGCAAACCGTCCCGGGGGCCAACTTCTTTTATTTGTACAAATTCAGGTATCTCCAAAAAAGTTCTCTCCCTTCTAGTCAATCCGGATTAAAACATCGCCCTCATTTACAAAATCCCCTTCGTTTACGACAACCTCTGTGACGAGTCCGTCTCCTTCAGCGGCTATAGGAATTTCCATTTTCATAGATTCCAAAATGACCATGTCCTGACCGTTTTCAACGGTATCTCCCTCTTTTACTTGTATTTTCCATACATTTCCCGCCATACTTGCTTTGATTTCTTCAGCCATTATTACCTCTCCTATCTGTTTTTCATTTTTTTAAGATTTGCTTCAATAAACCCAGTTGTTGTGTCTCCCTCCTTAAATGCTTCATGCTGGATGACCGTTAAAAGCATGGGTAGATTTGTTTTAATTCCCTGAATTTCATAGCTTTGAAGTGCCTTTGTCATACAGCTTATAGCTTCTTCCCTGCTTGATGCCGACACAATTAGTTTTGCAATCATCGGATCATAAAATGGTGTTACCTTAGAGTTACCACTGATAGCAACCTCATTTCGTACACCTGGACCATTCGGTAATTTCAGATGGGTTATTTGCCCGGGTGATGGTAAGAACGTAACGGGATCCTCCGCATAGACTCTCACTTCAATAGCATGACCCTCTAACCGAATATCATCTTGGGTAAAACGTAAATTCTCCCCATAGGCAATCCTAATTTGCTCCTCAACCATATCAATTCCCGTAATCTCCTCTGTTACCGGATGTTCAACCTGCAGGCGCGTGTTCATTTCAAGGAAATAGAAATTCTTTTGTTCATCCATTAAAAATTCAAAGGTACCGGCATTATAGTAGCCTAAATCGCGTACGGCCTTTAATGCTGTTTCGCCCATTCTTTTCCGTAAACTCTCATCAACAAATGGAGATGGTGCTTCTTCTACCACTTTTTGATTACGGCGCTGAATGGAACATTCACGTTCCCAAAGGTATACAGCATTGCCTTGCTTGTCAGCCAGCACTTGAATTTCAATATGTCTCGGGTTCACAATGACTTTCTCAAGGAACATATCCCCATTGCCAAAAAAACTTTGGGCTCGGTTTTGATTGCCTTCATATGCTTTTATGAGCTCGATTTCATTTGAGACTGACTGCATGCCAATCCCGCCTCCGCCAGCAGAGGCTTTCAGCATTACAGGATATCCGAGTTTCTTAGCTACCCTGACTGCCTCCTCCGCATCAGCAAGCGGGTATGATATTCCAGGCACAACCGGTACACCTGACTTCTCCATGGCCTCCCTTGCCTTTGTCTTTTGTCCCATTAGTTCAATGACATCCGGAGAGGGACCAATGAAAACAATATTTTCTCTTATGCATTCCCTCGCAAACTCACTGTTTTCACTTAAAAATCCGTAACCCGGATGGATAGCTTCCACATCATGCTCTTTCGCAATCTCTAATATTTTCGCGGTATTAACATAGCTTTCATTTACTCTTGGACCACCCAAAAGAAAAGCAAAATCTGCTTCCTTAACAAATGGTGCCTCTTGATCTGCCTCAGAATAAACCGCAACCGTTTCGATATTAAGGCGTTTACAGGTACGGATTATTCTTGAAGCGATTTCCCCTCGATTGGCAATTAATATTTTCTTAAACAATGCTGCTCCTCCTCACGTTCCCAAAATCTGCATGGATTGTTCCCGAAGCTTATATTTTTGAATTTTTCCGGAAGCTGTCATCGGATATTCGTCTATAAATTCGATATAGCGCGGAATTTTATGCCTTGAAATCTTCCCGTGGCAGTAAGTACGGATATCCTCGGCTGTTATGGATGTGCCTTCTTTAGGAATGATCCATGCCATTACTTCTTCACCATATTTGGCATCTGGTACACCAATGACCTGGACATCAAGTACAGAAGGATGCTGGTACAAAAACTCTTCTATTTCTCTTGGATAAATATTTTCGCCACCACGGATAATCATGTCCTTAAGCCTGCCAGTAATAGCGCAATACCCATTTTCATCCATGACAGCCAAATCACCGGTATGAAGCCAGCCATCTTTGGAAATCGCAGCTGCAGTTGCTTCTGGATTTTTGTAATAACCCTCCATGACATGGTAACCGCGTGTGATTAACTCGCCATGCTGCCCCCGAGGCACTTCATTCTCAGTGCCAGGCTCGACGATTTTCACCTCAATATTAGGCATCGATCTGCCAATGGAGCTGACTCGCAATTCAAGCGGATCGTCCGTCCTCGTTTGAGTGATACCAGGTGAAGATTCGGTCTGTCCAAATACAATCGTTATTTCATTGGCCCCCATCTTTTCCACTACACCCTTCATGACTTCAATAGGGCAGGTGGAACCAGCCATTATACCTGTACGCAGAGTGGATAAATCGTATTCTTCAAAGTCCTCCAGATTCATTTCAGCAATGAACATCGTCGGAACACCGTGAAGAGCGGTACATTTTTCTTCTTCAACAACCTGTAAAACACTGCGCGGATTAAACTCCTGCAATGGAATCATGGCTGCACCAACAGAAACGGCTGTTAATGTTCCTAATACACACCCAAAACAATGGAAAAAAGGAACTGGAATACACATACGATCTTCATTTGTCAGCTTCATTCCCTCAGAAATATTGATCGCGTTATTGACGATATTGCGGTGAGTCAGCATGACTCCCTTTGGAAAACCAGTTGTCCCAGACGTATACTGCATATTGATGACATCGCTGTCGTGTAAGGAATCCAGCCTTTCAGCCAATTCCTGCTCTGATGTGTGGGAGGCCATTTTTATCACATCATCCCAGCTGTACGTACCAGGATATCGATTCTCACCGAGCACGATAACATTTTTTAAATAAGGCAGCTTCTCTGATACCAGCTCTCCAGGAGGTGCATCTCTTAATTCCGGTATGACTTCATAAAGTGTTTCAATATAGGAATGATCCTTCACATTTTCCATTAAAATAAGTGTTTTTGAATCAGACTGCTGCAAAAGGTATTCTAGCTCTTTGGCTCTGTAACTCGTATTTACCGTAACGAGCACCGCCCCCATCTTCCCTGTCGCATATTGGGTAATCAGCCATTCAGGAGTATTAGTCGCCCATATGGCAAGATGATCTCCCTTTTCCATTCCAAGCGACATAAACGCTCGGGCTGCCTCCTTGCAAACTTCATTAAACTGTTTATACGTATACCGAAGACCTCGATCTGCATAAACAACTGCTTCTCGCTCCGCATTCTCTTGAGCTATTTCATCCAAAAGAGCACCCACTGTTTTCTGAACCAAATCCGCCATCTCGTTCCTCCTTATCACTAAAAAAAATATAAGGCTAGCAACCTAGTTGGCGGGATATTACAAGTCGCTGAATTTCTGATGTACCCTCGCCAATCTCCAATAACTTCATATCACGTAAGTAACGCTCCACTTCGTATTCACGCATATATCCATATCCACCATGAATTTGAATCGCCTGATTGCATGTACGGAATCCCATTTCAGAAGCAAATAGCTTGGCATAGGCAGATTCTTTTGTGAAATTCTTTTTTTGATCTTTAAGCCAGGCAGCCTTTAATACCATATTTCTCGCCAGCTCAATTTCCATTGCCATGTCTGCCAGCTTAAATTGAATAGCCTGAAACTTAGAGATGGACTGTCCAAACTGGATTCGTTCCTTACTGTAGGCAAGCGCTTTATCAAATGCTGCCTGAGCAATCCCGACCGCCAAAGCCGCGATTGAAATCCGGCCGCCGTCCAGTGTATATAAAAATTGTTTAAATCCTCCCTCGAGATCTCCAAGGACATTCTCCTTAGGTACCCGAACATAGTCGAGGATTATTTCTGATGTATTCGAAGCTCGAACACCCATTTTGTCGTAATTGCTAGTAATCTTTAGCCCTGGCGTATTAGTTGGTACAAGAAAGGCGGAAATAATATTTTTTCCGGTATTGGTCTTACCAGATACCGCAGTGACCGTAATCGTTTCTGCAAATCCGGCATTTGTAATCCAGCATTTTTCTCCTGTAATTACGTACTCATTTCCTTCTAGCACGGCCTTTGTTCTCGTCCCTCCGGCATCTGATCCGGCATTAGGCTCTGTTAATCCAAATGATGCTAAGGCCTTACCACTTGCTAATGGAGTTAAGTACTGTTGCTTTTGCTCCTCGGTTCCAAAATAATAAATCGGACTCGATCCAAGTGATACAGCAGCTGCATAGCTCAAGCCCGTACCTCCGCAGGCTCTTCCAATTTCCTCTACTGCAAGCGCATAAGAGATCGTATCTCCACCGGAGCCTCCGTATTCTTCCGGAAAGGGAATTCCAAGCAGACCTAATTCACCCATTTTCTTAAATACTTCTTCAGGGAATCTTGACTCCCGGTCTAATTCAATCGCAATTGGCTTAATTTCCTTTTCCGCAAATTCTCTTGCCATATTGCGGACCATCTTTTGCTCCGTGCTCAATTCAAAGTTCATTTTCATCCTCCTACTCTTTTGTGAAAGACCGACTGGTTGGTCTGTTATAGATATGTAAGCGCTTTAATTATGTGGTAAAAAAATGTCCGTATTTCCTTTTTGCCTCTTCGGTTAATAGAGCATGCATAATAAAGTCAGTAAAATACACAGAAATCTGATCCATCGGCATTGGCCCGTTTCGTTGATACCATTTTGAGGTCCAGTTCACAATTCCCAATATGGCAAGACCACTGATTTCAAAAGGAATCTCTTTTCGAAAATCTCCGGAATCCTGACCTTCTTTAATGACTTCGTATATTAATAGCCTGAACTCATCCCGCTTCAGTTTAATAGTTGAATCCAGTTCCGGTTTTAAATATTTACTTTCCTGATAAAAGACTGATATGTGAGATTGGTAGAGATCAAATACTTTCGTAAACGAGTAAATAATCTGCTGAAGTTTCTCTGGTGGAGTTTGATAATGGTGGATAGCCTCTTTGGCTTTACGTAAGACATAGGAGATAAATGTGTCGTGTATAGAGAAAAGCAATTCATCCTTTGATTGAAAATGGTGATAAAAACCACCCTTTGAAGTATCACTGGCCTGAACAATATCATTTACTGAAACACCATGAAAGCCGTGCTTTTCAAACAGCTTAACAGATGTATCCAGAATGCGATCCTTTAATTCCGTTTTCTTCACCCCTCTCCATGTTCATTTATTATGATTTAGATTCTAACTTAAACTTCTTGAAATTGTCAAATTATTTTATTTATTCAAATATTTAGGTTTTGATTGGATAGTTAAAAATGAATGTGAAATCTACTTTGAGTGTAGTTCTTAAATTAATTAATTAAATCGAAATATGTAGCACCATTAAATAGATTCTAAGAAAGTTAAAACTCGCTAATCAGATAGCGAGTCTTTTTTATATTGATTATACTTATTTTTCCTAATCTAATCCTACTAGTTACCTATCATAATAATCTTCAGTTGATATTTTATTAATTGACGAATTTCCCGCCTTTTCCGGCTGCCTCCCAGTAATCATTACGAAGGACTACCTTTTGTATTTTCCCAGAAGCTGTCTTTGGTAGTTCGCTTACAAAGGTTGCTCCTGTTATCGCTTTAAAATGAGCTAACCTCTCTCTTGTAAATGCAATTAATTCCTCTTCAGAAACGTTTCTTCCCTCTCTTTGAACAATAAAGGCATGCGGAGTTTCTCCCCACTTTTCATGAGGAACAGCGATCACCGCTGCTTCTAATACATCGGGGTGGTCATATAACACGCCCTCAACCTCGATGGAAGAGATATTTTCTCCTCCGCTTATGATAACGTCTTTCTTCCTATCGACAATATCAATATGTCCATCTTCATCTACAGTAGCCATATCTCCCGTATGAAGCCATCCGTTTTTGATCGCCTCCATCGTTGCCTCTTCATTCTTCCAGTACCCTGACATGACTCCATTACTTCTTGTAATGACTTCCCCAATCTCTTTACCGTTATGCTCGACTTCTTCGCCATGCTCAGTCACAACTTTAACTTCACAGCCAACCATCGATATCCCAGCCTTCGATTTAATTCTATATTGTTCCTCAGTAGGTAACTCCTTTAATTCTGAGCGAACAACTGAAATCAAGCTTAAAGGAGAAGATTCAGTCATTCCATATACTTGTATGAAATCCCAGCCCAGCTCTTTTTCCACTCGTCTAACAAAGGCTGGCGGTGGTGCCGAACCGGCAATGACAACTCGAACTGCTTGTTTAATATTTGAGCTATTCTGGTCGTAATATTGCAGGAGTGCGTTTAGCACGGTTGGAGCCATATGCATAACATTTACTTTATGTTTTTCCAGGGCAGAAAAAATCATCTCAGGCGTCGTTTTTCGAGAGCAGACCTGAGTAGCACCGTTAGCCGTATAATAAAATGGAGAACCCCAACCATTTACATGGAACATCGGTAAGACATGAAGTAAAACATCTTCATCCGTTATGCGAAGATGATGCATAGTACTTAACGCATGAATATAGTTATTTCGATGAGTCAGCATGACTCCCTTTGGATTCCCGGTTGTTCCACTTGTATAGAGAAGACTGCATACATCATCTTCTTCTAACGGAAATCTTTCAAATGCCTCATTACTTTGCTCCTCCAACCAAACATCATATCCTAACTCTTCTGTCTCTGAATCTTTATAATGAACTATAATTTTTTCAATCGTTTTTAGCTTATCTTTAATTGGCAAAATCAAATGGTAAAGGTCTTGATCAACGAATAAAATTTTCGATTCACTGTGGTTTAAAATAAATTGATAATCATCTGGCTTTAATCGACTATTTAGTGGTACCATCACACCGCCCAATTGGAAAATCCCATAAAAGCCCTCCAGCATTTCTACAGAGTTTGGCGCTAAATAGGCAATACGATCCCCTTTTCGAACCCCAAAATTCTTTAAACCGTGAGATAACCGATTAACTCTTTCATTTAGTTCTTGATATGTAAATACCCTGTCTTCACATATGATTGCCTGCTTGTCCCCATACAAGCTTACGGCCCTGTCTAAAAATTGCGTAAGTATTAAAGGTACGTTCATTACTGTATCCCCCTTTTCCAAAATCTAAATATTCCGAATTAATTAGGCATAACATATTCACTGGACTTGCAGCAGTATATTCTTTCCAAGTGATGGGAGGAATCAATTTTACTTCTGATATTCACACGGAACATCAATCTCTTAAAATCTCTTCCCGCTAAAACACTCAACTATCTCCCAAATAATTAATTCGACAAGCAAGAACTATATTTCCTGCAATAATAATGAAAAAGAAATATAAAAAAGCAATCCGAAGAATGCTTGAATGAATAATCCCTTATTGTTTGCGGTCTATATGGAAAAATAGAAACTATCTTACTTTGATTAAATTTAGAAATTTAGACTAGTAAATTGACAGGGTGGGGGGCGCTGGTTCAAACCCAGTCGTTAACTTAATTAATCTATTTTTTTCATAGCCGTAAATTAAGTTTAAATGTTAAATGTTAATTTTCTTCTTTAAACCCTTTTAAACATTCTTCATAAAAACCTTGCGCAGATAAAAGTTCTGTTAAAGCTTTATAATTGGCAATGGTTCTCTCCATAGCAATTAATATAATAAAGATAAAATAGAATGGATGTAATATTGAATAATCCTTAAAAATAGAGATCACAACATATCCAATTGTAATTACCATTGAAAAAAGCCATAAAAAGAATTTCCTTCTAACCTTTTTAAACTTTTGTTTTATAGTTTCTTCTGGGGTTCCATAGCATAATACAAAAGCATAAATGGAGGAATGTATTATCAATAAGAATACAAATAAACTAATTTCAAATCCTTCTTGATTAATATACTTATACAAATTTATGTTTAGATAAAGAATCACATAATATGATAGAAAAGAGGATAATAAAATATAAACTAATCCACCAACCATATGAAATATAAATTTAAAAGGAAGAAAATCAATACCTATACTATCTTTTGTGATTAAGAAAGTTAGACAAAATTTTAATATTTTATCGCTAATATTCTCTTCTCTTAGGATATTTAAAAATAATAATAGTAATAAAGGTAAAAGTAGAATTATAGAAAGATAGAATACTACAGTAGTTCCTTTGTTATGAATATCTGTGGTTCCAAAAAAAGATACTAAAACGATTGAGACTATATAAATACAGAAATAAATTGGAACAATTATCATTAGCCTAAATAAACATAAATATACCTTCTTCTTATTTGATATTAAATTATCTTCCTTTTTTGAAGACCAGGTTAAAAAGTTTAAAACCGGCTCTAATAATAAATCATATGCACTCAAGAATAAAATCCTTTCCTTAATATAATGTGAAGACAGTATATTATTTTCTATTTTTCGTGTAAAAAGAGGGGCACAAAAAGTGATAATATATATATTACCACTTTTTGTTAATTCATAGGAGGATTCTTTTTGTAATTTTACAAAACAAGGAATATCATAACTGACTACGAAAATATTCATTACAACCATAGACAAACTCTAAGGGAGACAGAAAGGTGTAGTATAAACTTTTTGCATAATCAATCGATATAGAAAACTTATATTTATTAATTGCATCAACCAAAAGAATTGTCCCCTACCTCCACACACCATATTCATTCGTATAAAGACTGCACAAAAATTGCACAGAATTTCTAGAAACAATGGAATTAAGAGACTCAGCTTGCATAAATAATCACTGGCGCCCTGAATTAATGGACTGTTTGGACTCTATTTATGCATATATCGTGTGTAAGATTCAGACTAGTAAATTGACAGGGTGGGGGTCGCTGGTTCGAACCCAGTCGGGATCATACTTATAGTCGTAGCAAGGTTTGAATCAACTTTCTCATAACCTAAAATGTTATGGTCGTAGCAAAACCTGTTACGATACTCAACGACCACTTCACAAAATCATGTGAGGTGGTATTTTCTATGTTACTAAAGTTTGTTATCCAAGATTTTTATGAAGACAGAGAGTTTAAAAATGTAACTCCACAGACTATGGAAACTTACAAGTTAATCCTCAACGAAATGTTACGCTTTTTCAACGAGAATGAAGTTCTTATTGTTTGAGATGTCTCCCCTTCTCATGTTAAACAATACATAATTCACTGTAAGGACAAGGGTAATAAGCCTACTACCACAAACACTAAGTTACATCGTACAAGAGCCTTCTTTAATAATATGGTTGAATGTGAAGTAATTAAAAAGAGCCCTGCCACCAAAGTACCCAAAGCCAAAGAAGATATCCGAATAGATGTATTTACGGATTATCACATTAAACAACTGCTCCATTACTATAGAAGGATTAATAGAAAAAAGCCCTTTGTTGCCTATCGAGATCATACAAACATTATTGTTTTAATTGGTACAGGCATCAGGTTATCTGAACTTACTACACTAAAATGGACTGATTTAGACATGTAATCAAACCCTTTCTTTATTCGGTAAAAACCGTAAGCGCGAATCTATTCCTGTGACAGAGAAGGTTATTCACGAATTGTCTTCCTACCACCTATACTGTGAACAAGTATTTGGCCGTGAGTATTTAAGTGATTATATCTTTACTAATCGTTACAACTAAGAATTCACACCCGATGCCTTAAAAAATGTATTTAAACGGTTAGCACGAATTATGAATTTTAAAGATGTCAGATTATCAGCCCATACTTTCCGACGCACCTTCTGTCAACGATGCATCCATTCTGGAATGAGTACATTTGCTATCCAAAAACTAATGAGACATTCCTCAATAGCCGTAACCGAAAAATACGCTTCCATGTGGGGAAATGATTTAAAAGAACAAAACGACAAGTATAATCCATTAAATACAGTGGAGGTATAATCAACACTCTTTAGATAGACTTTATGGTCTATCTTTTTTATGGTAGACAAATAGAAAATTGCTGTATCCCTTGATATGAATGACTTTTCGGTTAAGGCTGGGAATTTTCTATTATAGGTAAAGATACATCTAATCATTTAGAAAAGGCAATTCTTATAATTAGAAACCACTAATATCAAGCGTTACAACAACGTTAGTTAAATAAGATGGGAATTTTGTATTACAAGAAGATATATGCTCAATCAACCTACTACTTTAGTAAAATAGATTTCAAAACTAGCTCTCCTTTCACTTTGTTTGTGAATATTCTAACATAAGTGAATCTTAAATATTATTAGATCATTCTTCCGCATCAAGGCCGATATGCTATAGTTTTTACACTACAGGATAGTATTCATTTCCAATTTAATTCTTAGATAATTTTATAAAAGTTCATTTTTTCTGATTTTTGGGTAGTCTATTTTTAGTAGTGAGTAGTGATTTTTAGCTTATTGTAGGAATGTTAATTGACTTTTGTAGTTTTTAAGGAGCTTTTAATATTTAGGAGGGAAAGTATGCTAGCAACGTTAATAATTTTTGTATGTTATTTGTCTATAGCTTGATAACTTATAATTTCAGTTCTTATGTATCTCTATTATTAAATTTTATAATACTATTAATAGGACTACTAAAAAAGATCAGAAAAATTCCGGAAGATATATAAGGATTATTTTTTCGTTGGTTGTTTCTATTCTGATTATACGTAAATAAAAATTTATTAAATTTCTAATAAAAAAGAAGCTATTAATTGAACAAAATAGCTTCTATTCACAAAATTTGTATAACCTTTAAATAGCATTTATTGATGGTGATTAAATTATTGTAGCTCCACCATCAATCACTAATTCAGTACCTGTTAAATAACTTGCTTCATCTGATGCAAGGAATAATACTCCCTGTGCCACTTCAATTGGTTCAGATGGACGGCCTAATGGAATAATGTATGTAATATGTTCAGAAGCTTTTTCATCTTCTAATGTACCTTTCATCATTGGTGTATTAATAAAGCCGGGATGAACCGAATTCACTCGAATATTAAATTTACCATAACTTGCAGCAACATTTTTTGTCATCGAACGGATTGCACCTTTTGTTGCAGTATAAGCAGTTGGACCTGCTGTACCAATCATTGCAGCTATAGATGATATGTTAACAATGGAACCGCTCCCAACTTTTTTCATAATAGGTAGGACGTACTTCATACCTAAAAAAGTACTTTTAAGATTGATATTTATTACCATGTCCCATTCATCCAATTCAGTTGTTTCTGGTGTACCAAATTGATTTTTACCACCGATCCCTGCATTGTTTATTAAAATATCTACCTTACCATAAGTAGCTACTGCTTGTTCAACAACAAATTCCCATTCTTCAGAAGAAGCTACATTATGCTTTATTGCATAGGCGTCTCCGCCATTACGAATAATTTCATTTACAACCTCTTCTAATTTTTCATATTGTACGTCAGTTGCAACTACTTTTGCTCCTTCTTTAGCAAATAGTTTTGCCTCTTCTGCACCCATTCCGCTTGCAGCTCCAGTAATAATAGCTACTTTATTTTGTAATCTCATTTCAAATCCTCCTTTATGACAAAAGAATATAATGTCAATGTCATAATAATTTAATTTGTGAAAATTTTAGTACATTTCTATTATAAATGAATTGTTATTTTAAATATATTTAATTATATTTAAGTTAACTTAGTTATTTTTTAAGTATATAAGGGGTGAATATATTGAACTTAGAACAACTAGCAAACATTGTAGAAATATCTAAAACAAAGTCTTTAACATTAGCGGCAAATAATCGAAATATCACTTTACCAACATTAAGCCAATCTTTATCACAATTTGAGAAGGAAATTAATATCAAATTATTTAAAAGGTCTCGATCTGGTACAATTCCTACTAAAGAGGGACAATTAATAATTAATAAAGCTAGGGAAATAATTTTAAAAATTGAGATTCTAAATGAAACCATCCAAATAATCAAGAATGAACTTAATGGAACCATAAGATTCGGTTCATTACCCGGTTTTATGCCCTTAATAATTGACTCCTTCTCAGATTTTAAAAAAACTTATCCTCTAATAAAATCCAACCTATTCGAAGGAAGTACAACACAAATATATGAGAAACTGTTAAATCAAGATATCGACATTGCTCTTTTAGCATTTGATGATAAAGATCAATTAGAAAAAAAGGAATATTACTTTGAAAAAGTAACTTCTTGTAAAACTGTGATTGCGGTAAATAATACATCTCCACTTGCCAAAAAGATATCAGTCACACTTTCAGATATTAGTGACTATCCAATAGCAATTCATGATGATTATAAAATAATGGATATTTTATCTAGTGATAATAATTTTGATAAGATAGATATTGCTTTAAGAACAAATAATTTAGATTCAATCCGTAAAAGTCTTTCAAATAATACTGCTATTACCATAGGCTTAAATTATAGTTTCATAACTGATCCTTATTTTATTCAACAAGAGGATATTGTTCTCATTGATTTAATAGTACCTTTTCCACAAAACCAATTTATTGGTTTTGTGAGGTTAAATAATACTAACTATTCAGAAATAACACGTGTTATGGTGGAATTTGCAAAAAAACAATTTAATAAATATATTGACATTTAAATTAGCAAACTTAAAAAATCATACTTATGACTTTTTTTAAAATATTGGAATGAAAAATAACCCAGTAATCATGTTTAGAACTGCCAATTCCCCTACATTTATAATGGTAGCTTTAATGCAAGAGCCTTTCATTTACCTAAAGGAAGAAAGTTATTAATGACATACATCAAAAACGAAGAGTTAAACAATTAGAAGTAGCTAAGATTAAGACGGGGCATAATGGGACAAAATTGGACATAACCGCCACTAAGTTCTGAAGCCTCTCTTAAGGATGCTGGTATTTAAAAAATCTGAAATAGAAAAAGAAGTGCAATAAAACAATATTGTAAATTATAGAAAATCCGCTTTCTAAAGGAAAACGGATTTTTTCTAACCTTATGAAAGGTTGCACTTCATGGAAGTAGCTGCCAATAGGTTTTATTTGCTAATTCAATGCTCTTAGTTTGATAGTTATTTTATCAAAGTCATATTGGGTCTAAATTTATTCCACAAAGTGAACATTTACTTCACCAATTTGTGTAAACTTGGCTGTAAACTGATCTCCTTTTTCTACTACTACCGCTGCGGATAAGGCACCTGATAAAATAACCTCCCCGGCTTTAAGTGTGACACCATATTCCGATAATTTATTCGCTAACCAAGCAACACATAGAGCCGGATCTCCTAAAACATCCATCCCTTTTCCTTCATTAATCACTTGGTTATTTTTTAAAAGTTGCATATGAATGCTAATTAAATTTACGTCACTTATGTGAACTTTATTTGATCCAAGAACATAAAGTCCACAAGAGGCATTGTCGGCAACCGTATCTTCAAGTTTTATTTTCCAATCTTTAATACGGCTATCAACAACTTCAAGGGCAGGTACAACATAATCTGTTGCCCGTAGAACATCATCTACAGTAACATTTGGGCCAACTAAATCTTCCTTAAGTACAAATGCAATTTCGCCTTCAATTTTTGGTTGAAATAATTGACTTAGGGAAATTTCTGCCCCCTCTTCTACATACATCGACTCTAAAAGATGTCCATAGTCCGGTTGATCTACACCTAAGAGATTTTGCATTGCAAATGATGTTAAACCAATTTTTTTGCCTGTGATACGATCACCTAGCATTGTTGCAATTTTAATTCGTTTGACTTGAATGGCATAGGCATCATCAATAGTCATTGTCGGCTCTTGTATTGTAAGTGGTATAATTGATTGATGTTTTTCATGTGCTTTATCAAGCAGTTGAATTACATTAGATATTAATTGCTCTGTTACCATAACTCCCCTCCTCTAAAGATTAAATTCTAGTTAAACTTCTTGATTGGCTAGGCTGCAGCCAGTGAATTTTTACATTTCCCTTTGTTACCTTATTGAACGAATCCATAATTCGTATATTACCATGTTCGTTGACAGAAACAATTGACTTGATTTTATACTGACCGTACTCCAACACAACCTCATAAATCCCCTCATTAGGAAGCATCTTCGGCTCCATAGGTTTGAATTGATTTCCATCCCAAAGCATTTTAACGGTATAGTGCTTTCCAAGAAAATGAGGAATCTCATGCACATCGGTCGATAGTAATCGTTGTCGAATTGCTGTTGAACTAATTTTTTCACCTAAATAGTCTACACGTTGTACCTCGGTTACAGTAATTTGATATTTTGAATCATTGGGAATATGTTTAAGTTTTCCTGCACCTTTAGATCCATAAGAGAAATCAAAACCTGCAATCACATGTGTTACACCAAGATTTAGTAAATAGGCATCAACAAATTGTTTGGGTGACAGTGCTGCAAAATCAAGTGTAAAATCGACAAGATAAAATATGTCCACACCTAAACGATTGAGCATCATTTCTTTTTCAGAAAGTGTCGTTAAATGAGAAATACATCGCTTCCCGCCAGACAAGATATTGATAGGATGTGGTCTAAAACTCATTAGTGCTAATGGAAATCCACGATTATTTGCTTCTTTACGGGCAATTTGTATGACACGCTGGTGTCCCAGATGGACACCATCAAAATAGCCAAGTGCCATAACACAAGGAGTTACCTTAGTATAAATTCCCTGTAAATTTAGAGCATTAATTAAAATCGTTTTCATTAGCATAACTCCTTCTATCATCCTTGTTAGAGATTCCTATTTCCCTTATACTTCAACTAATTCCTCGAGGCTGCGATATTTTCCATTGAAAAATAATAATGGATCACCATCTTCAACCGTAATGTTAGTTACTTTACCAATGAATAATGTGTGGTCACCTTCAACATGTTCAGCAGAAACTTCACAAGCAACTTGCACAATAGCCCCAGGAATAACAGGTACATCTGTTAAACGATTAAATGTTACCTCCTGATCTTTAATTTGACCTGCAAATACTTTGGAAATTTCTTCCTGATTAGAACTTAAAATATTGACTGAAAACTTTTTGGCTTGTTGGATTTTAGGAAGCATACGTGCGTTTTCTTTAATCGAAATCACTACTAATTTTGGATTAAGTGAAACGGACATAAAAGCATTCGCTGTCATTCCATGTGTTACATCCTCTAGGTCTGTTAAAATGACTGTCACACCAGTTGCAAATTTACCCATTGCACTTCTAAATAAACGATCATCCATTTTTAAACCTCCCCTAATGATTTAACTTTTATAGATTTACTGGATAGCCTATTTTTCGTATTTAAACATAAAGGATCTTCAAAACTTGCTTAAAAATAATTTTCAAGCCTTTACTGTTCCACTTTTCAACTCCGCAGCAACCTCTAAAATCATATCCTCTTGACCACCAACTGCTTTACGTTTACCGATCTCTATGAGAATATCACGTGCATCTACACCAAATCTTTCTGCAGCTCTTTGCGCATGTAATAAGAAGCTTGAATAAATACCCGCATACCCCAATACTAAGCTACCGCGTGTAATCTCTTGAGGTGTTGGCAGAATTGGCGCTACAATTTCTTCAGCTACATCCATTATTTTATATAAATCAATTCCTGTAACAATATTCATTTTATCCAATATGCTTACTAGGACTTCGGTTTGTGTATTACCAGCACCAGCTCCTAAACAACGGATACTGCCATCTATACGATCAGCTCCATGTTCAATAGCAGTTAATGAATTTGCCACAGCCAGTGACAAATTATTATGTGCATGAAAACCTAGAGGAACGTTTATTTCTTGTTTCAATGCTTTTATTCGATCCGCTACCTGAATTGGAAGTAGAGCACCTGCAGAATCTACAATATAAATGACATCTGCTCCACCATTTTCCATAATTTTTGCTTGCTCTACAATTTTACTTGGTTCAGCCATATGAGACATCATTAGAAAACCAACTGTTTCTAGACCCAGCTCCTTCGCTAAGTTTAGATGCTGTAATGAAACGTCTGCCTCCGTGACATGTGTAGCGACGCGAACCATAGAAACACCTAAATCTCCTGCAAGTCTAATATCAGGCTTCGTTGCAATTCCTGGTAAGGAAAGTACAGCAATTTTTGAATTTCCGGCAGTTTCTACAGCAGCCTCGATGAGCTTAAACTCATTCGTATGTGAATGGCCGTACTGAACCGTCGATCCCCCAAGACCATCTCCATGAGCAACCTCGATATATGGTACGTTTGCTGAATCTAAGCCAGCAACAACTTTCCTAACCTGTTCAACTGTAAATTGATGACGGACCGCATGACTGCCATCTCGTAAAGCTACTTCTGTTATGATAATATCGCGTTTCATCGTATTCCTCCTTTACACAGTTGTCTTTGCCTTTGCCCATTCCTCAGCAATTTTAATAGCTGCAGCTGTTATAATATCCAAATTACCAGCGTAAGCAGGTAAATAATCAGCAGCACCGGCAACCTCCAGGAATACAGTGATACGATTTCCCTCAATGTATGGACGTGTTTTTAAGCGATACCCTGGAACATATTGCTGAACTGCTTTTTCCATTTTTTTAAGTGCATCAATCAATGCTTCCTCATCTGTTACCGGATGATCTACTAACAGATGAATCGTGTCATTCATCATAATTGGTGGTTCAGCAGGGTTTAAAATTAAAACTGTTTTTCCTTTTTTTGCTTTGCCGACAACCTCAATGGCACGTGAAGTAGTTGCGATAAATTCATCAATGTTCGCACGTGTTGCTGGGCCAGCACTTTTACTTGCAATTGTGGCAACAATTTCCGCATATTTTACCTCATAAAGCTGAGATACTGCATAAATAATTGGAATTGTTGCTTGTCCACCACATGTCACCATATTTACGTTATCTGCTTGTTGATGTTCGTAAAGGTTCACTGTTGGTACTGTAAGTGGTCCAATTGCTGCTGGGGTTAAGTCAATTACTCTCTTACCGTGAGTTTTTAGTAGCTTTGCATGCTTCACATGTGCATAAGCACTAGTTGCGTCAAACACAACATCTGCAAGTCCTGGAGTTTGAAGAAAGCCTTCAATTCCCGTATCGATAGCTTGAAAACCTGCTTCACGTGCTTTTCGTAAGCCCTCGGAGTTGGGATCAATCCCTATAACAGCCGTTAACTCTAGAAAAGAGGACCGCTGAATTTTTTTCATCAAATCGTTACCAATGTTGCCTGACCCTAAAATGGCTACCTTTAATTTTGCCATGTCTAAATCCCCCTTGTTTACTCATATTTCAATTGAATAAACATTCATTTTTTGACTCGTTATTAAGGTGAATTAGCCCATACCAATTCCTTGATAGCCATATAAATTACGACCATATGTGTATAGTGCATCTTCATATAGAGACGTTATATGTGTGGCTACGGCAATGATGTCTCGTACAAACACTTCAATTGTGTCATTTTTTGTTAGAGATGCTCCACCGAGTGAGACCATTACTGTCGTAGCGATTTCTTGACAAATTTTAATAATTTCTGCACGTAGTGAAGAAAACTCCCCTTTTTCGTATGGACCTTCTGTTTCATAAGTTGCTAATAGATCGTAATATTGTTCCATTAAACCATTCGCTTTTTTATATTCCAACATAAGTTTAGCTAGAATTCGCTGACTACGAGGAGAATCTTTTTCATTTTCTCCATGTAGACGAACACGTGCTTCTGTTCTCTTTTTATATTCATCCAGCAAACGCCTAGCTCCACCTAATGCCATATTTGGAAACCCAAGATAGAATGCAGAGAAGTATGGTACATGGTAATAAGGATAATCGGGATCATAATTAGAACCCTCCGGTGGACGGCGTGTATCATTCGCTAATTCAAGTCTTAAAACGCGTCTTCTTGGAATAAATACTTCCGTTGCAATCACTTGGTTACTACCTGAACCACGTAAACCAAATGTATCCCAATTTTCATTTACTTTCACTTCATCTTTACGCATGAAACACATAATTAATTCTGGTTGATTTGATTCAGGTAATTGAGCAATTGCCCCTAAACCAATCCATTCCGCAAAGTTAACACCGCTTGTATAGTTATAAGTACCTGTTAAGCGAACACCGCCATCAACCACGGTTACTTGTCCAACTGGCGCGAAAACATCCACGATCAAACCGTTTGAATTTATAATTTCGTCTCTACCTTCTTGTGGAAGGTGTGCTGTTAAGGAGTTGTGTAAAGGGAAGAAATAACCTAACCATGCAGCTGAGATATTATGGTACGCGATAGTACGTACAATTTCTCCAAGGCCACGTAACGAAATTTGTGGACCACCATATTCTTTCGGTAGATTTGCACGAGTAATTCCTGATTCAATTAACTTATTAACATAGTTTCGAGAAACAGAGGCATTTATTTCGGAAGTTGCTACTTCTGATTCTGCTAGTAGGCCTGCTTCACGTGCTTTTTCAATAAGCTCTAGTTCAACATCTGTAAATCCTTTGGATTTTTGCTTTGTATCAACTGACATTTATAACCCTCCTATTATACGTTTTCAAGTTTATAACAAATCTTAGTTAGCGAAGATGTTATATTCGGAGTTTTAAATACTGGTGAGGCCACTAAAAAACATTAAAATCTCTTCTTTAGTGACCTCACGTTATTGTATTCTAGTTAACTAGAAGAACTCTTTAGCTGCTTTAATGAAATCTTCTCGCTTTTCTACCTGCAGCCAATGTCCGCACTGTGTAAATAAACGAAGCTCTGCATTAGGTAAATGTTCCATCAAATTAATACTGCTATCTTTTGGAACAAATCGGTCATTAAAACCATGCAGTAGTAAGAATGGTTGTTTCATTTGACGTAATGCATTGGGAGGAATATGACCTTCCCCAGGCATAGGGAACATATTTTGCAAATAGGAATTGCGAATCTCTTCACGTTGAATAGTTTCATATCGAATTTCTAAAATATCTTCTAATGAATCTTGAATCGTTGCAGGATCATAAACAAACCAACTTGTTAAGTTTCGTAGGTTTTCATACGTTGGGTTTTTATAAAAACCAACCATTCGTATTATTTCCGGAGTAGGCGGTGTTTCTCCACCAGCACTGCCCATAAGTAAAACTTTTTTCACTCGTTCAGGTGCATACATAACAACATTTAACGACACATAACCACCCATTGAATTACCTACGAGACTGAATTTCTCTATGTTTTTCTTATCAAGTAGTTCAAGCAGTTGCTCAACGCGTAGCTGAGTCCATTCCCAAAATGATTTTGGGTGTACTTCGGGGTGTTTTGTATTTCCAAATCCATACATATCAGGAGCAATCACATGATAGTTCTTTGCAAGCTCTGGTAAAATATGTTGCCAATTACTTACTGAATTCGCTCCGGGACCTGAACCGTGTAGGAATACGATTACTTCCTCATTTTCTTGTCCTGCTTCACAATAGAACGTTTGAAACCGACCTGTATCTAAAGTTTCTGTTGAATAGCTCATTATAGTCCCTCCTATGCTTCTGTTGAATCAGCATCCATTCCCTGAAGATCTTGTCCCCAATAAGTTAAACCAACTTTTAAATCTTCAGGAGTCCACTTAATAGCCTCCCAATCAGGTTCAAAAATCAAATAACTTCCTGAAAATAGTTCCACACGATGACCACTACCTGGGTCTTTTACATATAAGTAAATTGCCTGTGAAATACCATGTTTACCTGGCCCAATAAGCTCAATTCCATTTTCACTTAAAATATCAGCTGCACGTAATATATCTTGGGCATTATCAAACCAATAAGCTAGGTGGTGTAAACGGTTAGGTGTTTTAGCTTCCGGTTCAGCCATAACAGCTATGTCATGAACCAATGGAGTTACACTTAACCAACCAGCTTGAATAACTCCATTTCCTAAATCTACATATTCACGCATTTTAAATCCCAAATTATCAATTAACCATTTATGAATTACTGATGGATCGTGTGAAGTCGCTAGATTCACGTGGTCAATACGACGAGGTGAAGCACCTTTTCTCCAAGATTTATAAGTTTGGTTCTTTAGCACGGATTTGCGGTCTTGATCTGGTTGCGTTTTTTCCATCTCATAATAAATTTCAAATGGATGCTCACTGGGTAACTCAAAGCGAATTGCTCTTCCTTGACCTGCTTCTTCACCCGATTCAACCCACTTCACTTCTGCTCCAGCCTCAGTTAGTAATTCAGCAAATTTCTCTACATCTTCAGGACGTTTTGTACGCCAACCAATGTGATCTACTTTTGATTTTTCCCCTTGTTTTAGCGATAGTGTATGGTGTTCAAAATCTCCCCATGCACGTAAATAATGTGTACCATTCACTACTTCTGTTTCTTCTAAACCTAAGACTTCAGAGAAGAACCATAGTGATTTTTTTAAATCCGGTGTGATTAAAGCAATATGACCTAGTTTAGCAATCTCTGGTAACATTTTCTTTTCCCCTTTTTTGTTTGTTTTTTATCATTTACACATTCAATATATTAGATATAAAATATTCTGAAAACAGACTAATTGTATTAATTTGAAAGCGTTTTCAGTATATTTCGTTTGGTTTTTTCTTTTTTATGGTATTTTAGTATTAAGAGAGAAATAACAATATTTTTTGAGGCACTTCTTACAATTAAGGGGGGAATAGGTTGGAACAACGTGTTATTTCTTTAAAAAGGACTACTTTTCATCTTGAAAATAGGGAGAAAGATATCGACAATATTGCAATCGTTAAGGCTTTAAGTTTTCTAAAAGCAGATATCATTGAAATAAATGGGATAGAGAAAGCAACAAAATTAATGTTTAATTATGGGTATCAATTAGGGGTTTCAGAAGCTCACCGAATGAGAGAAAAATATTTCGATATACAAGATCTACTTAAACAAGGGCCTACTCTTCATTGTGAAAAAGGACATATAAACGGTTCGATTTTCGAAGGGTATATTGAATTTTATGGTGATAAATCAGTTAAGGCTGTTTATGGTATAGGAACGTGGTTACAGTCTTACGAGGCAAAAGTTCATCTAGATTATTTTGGTCAAAGTGATGTACCAGTTTGTCATACACTTATGGGATTTGCTACTGGCTATATGAGCACCATTTTTCAGTTTGAAGTAAAGGTAGTTGAGAAAACCTGTGTAGCAAGAGGTGACGAAAATTGTACATGGGAGTTTTATACTGTTAACCCTTTACCTGATGAATCAAATGAAAACTCTGAAAATCAAGTATCGTTTGATCTGATTGAACTTGGCAATATTCAAAGTGAAATGATTCAAGCGATTATTGATGGAGCAACAGTAGAGGATATATTTAAAGAAGCTGAAAAAATTTTTGGCAGAACCTTTTTAATAGAAGATATATTTTATAACTTTATACATTCTACTAATTTATCAGAGATCGATAGACAATTAATTGAGCAGGATATGCAGATATATGACCAAAATGAAAGAAATCAATTAGGTACTTATTTTTTTGAAAAGCGTCAGCAACTTCCTTTTACAAAAAAGGTTGTTCAATTAGATAATCATGTTCGTTTAACAAACACGATTGTCATTAAAAATAAAGTCGTTGCATATTTGTCAGTTATATCGATGCATCCAACAACATTTTCATCATACGACTATTTAATACTATCTAAATTGACAAATGTAATTTCTGTTCTACTTATGATGAATTCTATTATAGAAAAATCAAAAGCAGAGAGTGAATCTAAGTTTACTAATGATATTTTGCATCAACGTTTAACAGATATAAATCAGATTCTTTCTAGGTCTCGCTACTTTAATATTGATATTAACCAACTATACACCGTTGCTATTGTGAGAAGGAATAATAATATGTATAGGATTCAAAAAGAGTTTGAAAACTTTGTTCGGGAACACTTAAAAAAACAGCGTATACTTATTTCTTTTAAGGAGATGGAACTAGTTATTTTGTTATTTCATCCTCTAAAAGATCATTCTATGGTTCAGAAGGTTTTTAGTAATTTAAGAGAAGCTTTAATGGAACAATTCCCTAATTATCCTGTTCAAATTGGTTACAGCGAGATAGGACATAGCATTTTGGAGGCAAACTCTCACTATAATGAGGCTGCAATTGCTCTCATCTCCAACCCCAACGCATCCATTACTGCATTTAAAGATATTAGTGTTTTATCAATATTTATTAATGATTTAAATATAGAACATATTAAGCAACTTGCGAATAATCGATTTGCAGGAATCTTTTCATTAAAGGAACAAAAACGGATTGAGCTCTTAGAAACTTTATATATATATCTAAATAATAATTTAAAAATTGAATCCACGATACGCTTATTAAAGATTTCAAAGAGTGGACTTCTCTATCGACTAGAAAACTTGAAAGAGTATTTGAAGACAGATTTTAAGGATCCTAATGAGAATTTCCAAATCCTTCTTTTATTGAAAGCGATGGAAATATATTTTAAGACTAGCAATACTCAAGACAGTAATTTTATTGTGGATTTTACAAATAGTTAATCCAATGGCGGCTAAAAGTTGATATAGAGGAATATCATACTAATAATCCAGATTAAACAAACGAACAGATCCTTGCTTCTGGTCTATATTTTTTCTAAGAATTCAAATTGATACTATGGGTTTCTATAAACAACGGAATTAAGAGATTCAGTTTGTATAAATAATCAATGGCACCCTGAATTAATGGACTGTTTGGACTCTATTTATGCATATATTGTGTATAAGATTCAGAATAGTAAATTGACAGGGTGGGGTCCATACTTCAGGCTTAACCCCAAGTGTACCAAGGTGTTGAGCCTTTTTTCTATTTTCAGTAAAAACCCATTACTCCTGTATTTTTATACATTGGACAAATACTGCACAGAAGCTGCACAAGCCCAGTGTTTCCATTGGATTCAGCTGTCTCCATTATTTCTGTTAAATCCAAAATGTTCACCGAACCGATTCGTGTCCTCATCGAGCCTGACTTCTACGTGTGAATCTCCTTCTGTAATCACCTTTGAATCTGGGATTGTCGGGGAATGTTTCTCGTTATCATACGAGTAGGTAATCCACTCCCTTATGGATTCATCGGGATCGGGAGGTGTGCTATCGGCATCGCCTACGGTTTTTCCTGTGTATTTTTAGGATAGCATCCTCCTCTTCTCCCTCCCCCATTACATACACGCCTTCCCCGTATTCCTCAAGGGATGACTTGGACCAAGTTTTCTCATACTCTTTATAATCACGGATAACCTTAAAACGCAGGTTATTCACGGTTAATAAATATTCAAACAACTGCTTTGTCACTCAATCAAAAGCACCTCTTTAATATTTCATATAGTAAATATATCACAATGTAATAGACAGGAATAAATGTAAAATATAGCGGGATAAGTTAGCTTATTAATTGAATTGAGGGAATAATAAAAACAGTGCACATTGAATGAAGGTGTGCACTGCTATTTTCATACTATATTTTATGCGTGTTTCTAGATTTTTATCTATTTTTTCATTTTGATACATATAAGGCCTTTCGAAACCTATTACGTTTTACTCAAAAGGAATTTTCTCTCAACTTTTACCATTAGAATCTGAGAAGCATCCGTAGGTTCCAAAAGATAAAAGATTGTAGGTCCGTAGCTCTTAGAAGATTGTGGAAAATAAAAAAAACCATGTACATGTTGTACATGGCTTTATGACCCCTACGGGATTCGAACCCGTGTTACCGCCGTGAAAGGGCGGTGTCTTAACCGCTTGACCAAGGGGCCAAATGGCTCCGCAGGTAGGATTCGAACCTACGACCGCTCGGTTAACAGCCGAGTGCTCTACCACTGAGCTACTGCGGAATAATATGGGCGACTCAAACTATCGACCTGAC
Organism: Bacillus sp. FJAT-27986; assembly: GCF_001685035.1. Lineage (NCBI taxonomy): Bacteria > Bacillati > Bacillota > Bacilli > Caryophanales > Bacillaceae > Bacillus > Bacillus sp. FJAT-27986. The sequence continues at coordinate 441,017 of NZ_MAYV01000012.1, forward strand.
ATTTATCAGGCGTGTGCTCTAACCAGCTGAGCTATAGGCCCATTATGATATTTTTTGGAGCGGGTGAAGGGAATCGAACCCTCATCATCAGCTTGGAAGGCTGAGGTTTTACCACTAAACTACACCCGCATCTATGGGACGGCTGATGAAAATCGAACCCACGAATGTCGGAACCACAATCCGATGCGTTAACCACTTCGTCACAATCGCCATATTTATTGGCAGGGGCAGTAGGAATTGAACCCACACTGGAGGTTTTGGAGACCTCTGTTCTACCTTTAAACTATGCCCCTATAATGAATGGTGGAGGGGGGCAGATTCGAACTGCCGAACCCGAAGGAGCGGATTTACAGTCCGCCGCGTTTAGCCACTTCGCTACCCCTCCGATTATTTTGAGTGCCGGCAAGAGGACTTGAACCCCCAACCTACTGATTACAAGTCAGTTGCTCTACCAATTGAGCTACACCGGCATAATATTTAGGAAAAATCATTATCTGTCAAATTTTAATTAATAATGGTGGCTCAGGACGGAATCGAACCGCCGACACAAGGATTTTCAGTCCTTTGCTCTACCGACTGAGCTACTGAGCCAACTTCATTATGTAAATGGCGGTCCGGACGGGACTCGAACCCGCGACCTCCTGCGTGACAGGCAGGCATTCTAACCAACTGAACTACCGGACCATTTATTGCGGGAATAATATTTGAAGCTGCAACCTTCGGATTATGAACCCTACAAGTTACCAGACTTCTTCACCCTGCAATGATATAAATATTGCTTTAGATAATATATGGCGGTCCGGACGGGACTCGAACCCGCGACCTCCTGCGTGACAGGCAGGCATTCTAACCAACTGAACTACCGGACCATTTTTATTGTGCGAATAATATTTGAAGCTGCGACTTTCGGGTTATGAACCCTACAAGTTACCAGACTGCTACACCCCGCAACGATATATATATTGCTTTAGATAATATATGGCGGAGGAAGAGGGATTCGAACCCCCGCGCGGTTTAACCCGCCTCCCGGTTTTCAAGACCGGTCCCTTCAGCCAGACTTGGGTATTCCTCCATATATATAATGAACCTTGTAGGACTCGAATCTATGACAGAACGGTTATGCTCTAAACAACTGAGCTACACAGCCAAAACCAAAATCCTATTGGGTTTAAATTAGTCATGGTGGAGCCTAGCGGGATCGAACCGCTGACCTCCTGCGTGCAAAGCAGGCGCTCTCCCAGCTGAGCTAAGGCCCCAGGTTGTTATGAAAATGGTCGGGAAGACAGGATTCGAACCTGCGACCCCTTGGTCCCAAACCAAGTGCTCTACCAAGCTGAGCTACTTCCCGCAAGGAAATGGCGCGCCCGAGAGGAGTCGAACCCCTAACCTTTTGATCCGTAGTCAAACGCTCTATCCAATTGAGCTACGGGCGCATTCTTGCAAAAAACTAGTGCCGAGGGCCGGTCTCGAACCGGCACGGTAGTCACCTACCGCAGGATTTTAAGTCCTGTGCGTCTGCCAATTCCGCCACCCCGGCATATCACTTGGCATTGGAGCGGAAGACGGGATTCGAACCCGCGACCCCCACCTTGGCAAGGTGGTGTTCTACCACTGAACTACTTCCGCATATAAGTGCGGGTGAAGGGAGTCGAACCCCCACGCCGTAAGGCGCCAGATCCTAAGTCTGGTGCGTCTGCCAATTCCGCCACACCCGCATGTTTATAGATGGTAAGCCATGAAGGACTTGTACCTGCAATCCTCGAGCTTCTAATTGATTAATTTCAAACCCTCTCGTTGACTGCTTTATTATTCTAATATGTATTTATCTATATTTCAATAAGTAATATATGGTAATATTAATTTATTTTTCTTCTTATATCAAAAAGATTAAAATTCCATGAATACATCTATCATACATAGGGATACAGGTTCCTCATATGTTGTTTGAACCCTTGCTTATACGCTATATAAACAACTCAAGATCCTTAATATCCTATTTATATTTTAAATTATCTTAGGAAGGCATAACTATCATGTTACAGTTTGAAACGGAAAGAGTGATATTCCTAGCATCATTAGAAATATAGATATCAATTCTAGTATAAAAAATCTCCTATCTTCTTAGCTTTTAGAGATTTTTACTCGCTTTTCCAATTAACTTTTACCTACTTAACAATGCCTTAATGATTCTGATATCAAAACCAAAAAGTTGCCGTGTATTTTCTTTAAAATATGTAGATATATTTAATTCATCTGGTCATAGATAATTGCTTTGAATATCTGTTTCAGTTCTTTTGATGTTTTTCCACGAAGCCATTCGACCTGGTCAATTGGCAGCGTAAGCTTAAGGGTGATCTTTTCATCAGGCATCTCGACTTTCCTGATGTCGGCAAGGGAAATCCCCTTCTCAACGTCTGGAAAATTAATCCCATTCTCGTCGATATGGTCAAAGCCCTGGTACTCATAGGGACCATCAATCACACAATTCAAGTTCAATTGCGGTAGACGGCCAGGAATTGATTTTATGTACATAAATGAGCTGATTACTCGGCTATCGCTCAGCTCAATTTCAGCGATAATACTCTCGCGACTGCTATATTTCTTTAGGGCTACCTCGCTCACGATGATGTCGAGCTCCAATGAAAATCCGGATGAAGTTTCCAATATATATATCGCACTATTAAAAATATAGATTTCTTCACCGTCAAGATTCACCGTTTTTACGCCAACCATGTCATTCCCCTCCAAAAGAGACCGTCGGGAACATTCCCCCACCCGGCTTATTTTCTTTTATTCTACTAAATCATGGTAGTTCCTCCAAGCGTAGCTTCTCGGCGATGGCAATGACATTCGGATGCTCCTTCAAAACCGAAGCGAGAAGGCCTCAGATATTTGTCCTTCAAATATCTGTTTAACCGTGTTTGCCTTCTTTTCCACAAAAACAAGCAGATGCATCACCCTGCTTTCCATGATGGTGTTGAACACCTTAGTGATTGCTTGCTCCGGCACATCTATAAAATTGGTGAAAAAACCGGCGTTTGCCTTGCGCTTCGATTCAGCGAACGATGTAGACTTACAATTCTTACTTGATTAAGAAACCGAATTACCTGCTTTATGCTTTAGAAAGAATTTATACATAGCTTAGAAGCTCTTTATGCTAAAATTGAAATTGTATATCATTTATGAAAGAGAAGAAGACATTTTATGAAGAAAATTATTACAATTAGCTTAAGTATACTATTGATTATTTTTGTGTTGGGTCTTACCGGCTTCTATTTTTGGTCCCAACAAACGTACAAAGCATCAGAAGAAGTTACATCATACATAAATCTAGATGACAATCAGATGAAAGAAAACTGGCTTGTGTTCGAACCAATAGAAAAACCAAAAAGCGGGATCATTCTTTATCCTGGTGCAAAAGTAGAGCCTGAAGCATATAGCTACTATGCCCAAGGTTTAGCGGATAAAGGTTATTTGGTGGTTGTCCCAAAAGTCAACTTGAACTTTGCCCTACTCGATATTAATCAGGCGGATTTAATTATAGATGAGTTCAGCGATATAACGAATTGGTATGTAGGCGGGCATTCACTTGGCGGCGTAGCCGCAGCATCTTATGCATACGATCATCTAGAAGATGTAAGAGGTTTAATCTTATTGGGTTCCTATCCGAGCGATTCCATTAATTTTTCAGAAACTGACCTCCCCATCCTCTCCTTGTATGCCGAGTTTGATGGGTTAACGACAACTGATAAAATAGCTGATACAAAACATTTGCTTTCGTCTGAAGCAACTTTATATGAGGTTAAAGGCGGAAACCATGCCCAATTCGGAATGTATGGAACGCAAGATGGAGACGGAAAATCCACGATTTCAGCAAAAGAACAGCAGGATGAAATAATAGAAGAAACGTTAAAATGGCTGACTCAATATCAAAGATAAGGGCCCAGTTTCTTTTAACACATCTGATACTGTAATAGCCCACCCGTTTTACGGGCGGGCTATTTTAAACTTTTATCTTTCATTTGAGGTAACCGCGCCTCACAAGCGCTATTATTTCTGACTATTTTAAATAAAACCCATAGTCTCTTCACAGATGTTTTTCAATTATTCAATTACACTACTAATAGTCTCGAACCATTATTCCTTTTACTAGTATGATTCCCCATAAATTCAGATATTCGTTCTGAAACAGTAAATTTTGCATTTAAAAACACCCACAAGCCCTAATTTAAACAGTAAAAAAGCTGTGCCAAAACAACTCTTTTTTGACACAGCTTCTCTTTTAATTTTTCACAATGCGCTTGTACCCTGAATATGTTGCTATGAAATAACCGCCATATACAATAACCATAATTAAAGCCGTAAACAAAGCCGGTATGAAAACGGAAGGTTGACCCATCATCAGAAGTTCCTGATTGACCACTTTAATTCCAAAAATCGAATGGATGATTGCTAAAGACAATGGCATCATGAAATAAATAAATACCTGACCGAATATCGCCTTGTTAATTTCCGTACTTGTTACACCTATTTTTCTTAGCATGCTATAGCGCTCCATATTATCACTCGCTTCAGATAACTGCTGAAGCGCCAGTACAGCTGCACTTGAAATGAGGAACACAATCCCAAGATAAATACCCATAAAGACAATCATTGTAGACGATCCAATACTTTGGTCATACAACATCTGCTTAGTCATTACGTTGACATAAAAACCATATTTAGAATAAACTTCTTCATTTTGAGTTAAATGATAAAGCTCGTCTTCATTCACTTGACTATTACTACTGTAATTAACATTAGACAGTGACATAGTAGGTGTCATACCTTCAATAGCTTGATCTGGAACAATCACGGTAAATGCAACTCTTCCTGGATAATCATTTATATATTGTACATACTCTACTTGACGATTAACAATCGTATAATCCATAGCGTTCAAATGAATGGACTGATTTTCTTTAATATAGGCATTCACTGCATCAAAATAAGTCTCATCATCTGATATTAGGAGTACTTCTCCTTTATTAAACGTTTTCGGTTCAACGTCTTGCATTTGCAAAAGCTTTACATAATCAGATTCTTTCATCAATAAGATTTTTTTACGAGAGATTGCCATATCAAAGTATTGTTCTAACTCTGCATTTGCAAAAGGACGCAATAATTCGTTATACGTAGAATCCGCTTCATATAATTCAAAGGAACTATTTTCACCCATCTCATCCAAGTCCATACCCAATATTTCAATCGCTTGATCTATATTCTTTATTTGCGTATCTTCTTTTCCATACAGGTAGAATGTTGCATCATACGGCACTTGATTTACAAGCTGTTTTTCTCCCGCTGCCTTTATGCTAAATCCTGTTGATAAAACACCAATTGTGAAAAAGAGCATTAAGCAAATGATAGTCATGGATACAAAGGTTGTATTTACCTTGCTGCTTATTTGGCGTAGAACAAACATATTTAAGCCTTTAAAATATATAGTATTATTTCTTTGCAGCATATTAAGAGCAAATCCAGAAAGAGACATAAAAAACAAAAACGTTCCAAGTGACCCCAGTCCAACGCAGGTCCACGTGACAGTCAAACTTTCTGTTAAACCATACTTTAAAATAACAGTATAAGCGATCCCAAGAGTAATGAAGGATAAAACAAAGAACGCGATTGATGTTGATATTTTTCGGATCTTCAGGCTTTCATTTTTTCTAGCGGCTGTTAGCAAGTCGATGAGCTTATACTTCGAAATCACTAAACTATTAAAGATCATAACGAACAGAAAGATAATCCCAAAATAGCTCATTGTTTTGAACATCGCTTCACTGGAAAAGACGACTTCGAACTTTGTCATATCTGCCTTAAATAACGAAACCACTAGAACGGACAATCCTTGAGATATAAATATTCCCAGTAATAATCCGGCCATTAACGATAAAACACCTATAAAAAGTGTTTCCATTACAACTATTAACGATATACTATATTTACTCATACCTAGCGTCATATAAATTCCGAGCTCTTTTTTTCGTCGTCTGATTAAGAAATTGTTTGCGAATAAAATCAGAAACCCTAACACAATCGAAACAAAAACAGATACTATTGAAATTAATTGTGTTATTGATTGAATCATTTCCGACTGACTGGCACTTAAACTAGACATAGCAGCCGAAGCTGAAATCGAATTAAAGCTATAAAATATACAGACTGCAAATGTTAATGTTAAGAAATAAATTGCATAATCCTTGAAGCTTCTCTTCACATTGCGAGCAGATAATTTAAATAACATTATTCGTATCACCTCCGAGAAGTGTTACCACCTCAATGATACGGCCGAAAAATTCTTTCCTCGTATCATCACCTCTCACCAGTTCATTAAAAATCGCCCCATCTTTAATAAACAAGATTCGATGTGCATAGCTTGCTGTAAACGCATCATGTGTGACCATTAAAATTGTAGCCTGGAACTCCTTATTTAATTTTTCAAATGAATCTAGCAGTAATCGGGCAGATTTTGAGTCAAGAGCTCCTGTTGGCTCATCAGCGAGAATTAATGACGGGTTGGTTACAATTGCTCGGGCTGAAGCAACACGTTGTTTTTGTCCACCCGACAGTTGATATGGGAACTTATTTAATACCGCTGTAATCTCTAATTTATCGGCAACTTCATTTACTAGCTTTGTAATATCAGCCGGCTTACGACCTTGTATGGTTAAAGCGATTGCGATATTTTCAAACGCTGTTAATGTATCGAGCAAATTAAAATCCTGAAAGATAAATCCTAGCTCATCCCGGCGGAACTTCTCAAGCTTTCCAGCCTTTAATGTCGTAATATCCTGACCATTTATATGAATATGACCCGTTGTTACATGATCAATTGTAGAAATGCAATTCAACAGTGTCGTTTTCCCGCTGCCTGAAGGACCCATAATACCAACAAATTCCCCTTGTTTTACATCAAAACTTATATGATTAATGGCTTTTGACACATTTCCTTTATTACCATAGTATTTCTCTATATCTTTTACTTCCAAAACTGTATTCATAACAACCTTCTCCTCTCTTTTATGCTTTTAGTATATCCCCCCTACAGCAATACAAATATTGAAGTTGGTTGCATAAACCTTACATTTTTGAAAGCTACCAGTTTAGTACCGTGTAGATTTGAATCCTTCGTCTATGGAAAGGAAAACGACGGATGGAGATAATTGATCTTAACTTTTCGGTGAGAGTGGCGAATTACATGTCAACTTGCACTGGAGATTGATGGCTAAAACCACCATATAAATTCATACCACAAATCAGTAATAATCTTATTTTCGTAATAAAAAAGAGCCTTTCTCTCAAGACTCTAATAAAACCAATTTACTTTTCGGGAAAATGATATTTACCTCGGTTCCTACATCCTTCTGTGATTTGATCGTAATCCCTAAATGCAGCTTATCTACCAACATTTTGCAAAGATATAGACCGATGCCTGTTGACTTTCTGTATATGCGTCCATTTTCTCCTGTAAATCCTTTTTCAAATACTCTTCCGACATCCTTTTCATCAATACCAATGCCATTATCAACAATATGAAGTATAAGATTATGCTCATGATTAGTCGTATAAATAGAGATGAAACTATTTTCTTTATAACAATAATTAATACTGTTAATGATTACTTGATTCACTATGAACTCAACCCACTTTTCGTCACTATAGACCACATCATCTATCTCTGATAACTTAAGCTGAATCTTTTTATGAATAAACGCTTTTGCATTTCGCTTAATTACTTTGGAAACACATTCTTTTAAACGAAATTCCTTCACAATATAATCCTTGCTGGCACTGCTGCTTCTCGCATAATACAAGGCCTGTTCAATATAATCCTCAATCTTCGTTAATTCCTCAGTTAAGCCAACAATCGGACCACCTTGATAATTCTCAATTATTAGCTTACTAGATGCAATCGGTGTCTTAATTTCATGGACCCACGCTTCAACATACTCTTGGTATTCCGATTGCATAGTCTTGTAGTGGTTGACATATTCATGCACCTGCTTGTCACTCGTCCGTAAAATGTCATATAAAATCTTTCCTTCTAAAAAATCAGGCTCATCCATAATTTCAGATAGCAAATATTTTTGATCAAGATTTTCAACATTTTCTATTACCCCATCATAAAAAGGTTTTTTCTTCATAAATTCAAGAAAATAAGATGTAAGCAGCGGACCAAACCAGCCTAACCCGACTATAGCAATAACACCCTTTTGTATAGAAATAAAAGCTAAAAATAATGCTACCGTCATAAAAAGAAAAACATTAACCGTAATAAAAACGACTCTTTCCTTTAAAAATGCCCACAATGTCATGACATGATATACCCCAATCCTCGTCTCGTTTCAATCGGGTTTTCCATACCGATTGCTTCTATCTTTTTACGAAGTCGAGTAATGTTAACAGATAGCGTATTGTCATCCACAAATAAATCAGATGACCATAGATCCTCCATCAGCTGTTCTCTAGAAACAATAATTCCATTATTTTTCATTAAACAATGTAAGATTTTTAATTCATTTTTTGTTAGTTCCTCTTTCTTGCCTTGATAGGAAATTGTCCCATTAGCCAAATGCAGCTTCAAATCCTTGTAAGTCATTACAGCACTTTCTTGTTTTGCATATGTCCTTCTTAAAATATTTTCAATGCGTGCCAACAAAATTTGCGTGTTATACGGCTTCGTAATGAAATCATCTGCGCCTATATTCATGCTCATCAATTCGTCAACTTCCGTGTCTCTACTTGTCACAATAATAATGGGTACCTGAGAGTATTTACGGATTTCGCGACAAATATAATAACCGTCGTACACAGGCAAATTAATATCCAATAAAATTAAATGAACATCATCCTGACTTGCATAGTTCATGACATTTTGAAAATCATCCGGTGCTTCCACTTCATAACCATAATTTTTTAAAAATGCGGTTAATTCTCTACGAAGCGTCTCTGCATCCTCAATGATTAATATTTTTGCGTTTTGCATAGTGATCACCCCTTAACGAGCTTTTCAATTGTTCATTCTTGAGCAACAAAAATCCTGCACCCTAATGAAGACAGGCTGAATTTTATATTTAGTCAATAGCTCATTTTTCATTATATTACTTTGAATATTGGATTATCGTGTAGAAAAACCCAAATAAATGATGTTTATCTTATCACAAATCAGATAAGGTTTGGAATTCTGCAATTCAGGAAATGTACCTGCTCCGTTACTGTAAAGGAACTAATATTTCACACAAATGATTATCAATCATTTGTGAAGTTTATCTTTCTATAATTGGTTGTTCTCTAATGGATCGATTATTTCTTTCTATCTCCGAAAAAATATTACCCCCAAAAATTAACTTACTGCCTCTTTTGTATGATCAAGCAAGAAAACAGCGTATTTCCCACCAGGAAATTTACCAACATGAGCTGGTTTTACCACCTTTCAAACTTTATTTTTAACAACGCAAACTTCATAACGATATTCCTCTTTAGGAGTAATCTCTGGGTTATCTTAAGGTATACCTAAAATTGTTGAATTATCAAATACTCCATTCAATTTTGCCGACTTTTTAATAATTAGAGTATGCTTTAATTAATCAGTTTCTTTGTCAACTGCCCGTTGATAAGCCTTTTTAATTCTGCTACATTTTATTTTAAAACTGGATTTCTTGTTGCTCCAAACATTTCCCAACCTATTTGTTCATTTACAAAAATAAAAGGAGAAACAGCATCTTTTGCCATTCTCCTTTTTATCATTTCATTGCTTGCATTTCTACTTCCGAATAAAGAGAAAGAGTGAATTTCCCACAAGTTCTTCGGCTCAGCATCAAATAAGTCGTTTGGTTCATATCATTTTATTAAATTTCTTGCTAATCAAAACATATTCACGGTATACACAAGGCTTTCCACCTGTATCTTGTTTAGTTCCTTTGCAATTGCTAATAATCTTAATCAGAAAAGGACTTTGTATACTTAGGTAGCAAGTACCGGAATATCACCAACGCATGGACAATCCCAATTCCTGCAAAAAGAGCCCTCACAAACCATTCCTGCCAAAGCAATAAGATACCATTCATATCGCCACCACCAAAAAATCCACAAAGTACACTCAAATATAGCGGATCAAGCAGTAGCATGACTAGTGAGGTATACCATGCGATGGTCCGGAAAACCTTTGATTTTACTGAACAGATTGGTTTACAAAATATAATAAGAAGCCAACTGAAAACAAGAGTTGCAATCGCACCCGCCAGACAGAAAATTCCCATCTGAATATCTGTCATCAGGGTATGATATACATCCACCTGAACCCCGAGCCCCATGAAATTGATTTGCTTAAAAACCCCGTAATAAAAAGATACTAGGAGGTGCGCCCCCTCATGGATGATATAGTAAATGATAATAGCCGCAATAATTCCAATATATTGTCTTACACTTCTGCTCATAATAGTCACCTATCTTACTTACCGTTATACTTTTATGAATGACAAATCTTTAAGCTAAACAATGCCTATTCTACAAACTCTTAGCCAATCATCAGCCTGTGATTGGCTAATGATCATGTGCATTGTTTTTTTCATTTGTATGTTAATTCACAAAGGTAGTATATTGCATATAGGCACCTAAAACAATACATTTTTCTATCTACACCTCTTTTTGCAGATTCACTAGAGTACTCTTTAAATATAACCATAATACCGTAACCCCAGTAATAGCTATAGCAATCATTAATCTAATCCAATTAGAAGAGATTGGTGTAATAAAAATTACTGGTAACGAACAAATGTTATTAAAGATAAACCCTCCTAATCCACTTTAAAAGGTGATTTAATAGCATACTAGAGCAGATAAACTGAAAATATTGTTAAAAGTGTCTCTACTAAAAAAGCCGCCCACTAAGGGCAGCTCTTCTACTTCTTTACTTTTAAAAAGAAGAATTTTTATTATCCATATGTAACTTTCGGGTTACAGCTACAATTCTTTCTTTAGGAACATCCGGATGCTTGTCCTTGATTATCTTGACACATTCAACCCAATTGATTTCAGATTTTAACAAAGAAGCGATTTCGTTTTCTATCATTGGATCTATTTGATAAATATCACTATCGGTTTCATCCGTTTCATTCTTTCCATCCACACTTTGGTCAATTTTATCAAACAGCAGCGAAGCAACAAGATGAATAGCTATGATAATTATTTTCACAGTTGTAGAAAGATTGATGACTGTAAAAAAGTAATCAAGTGCGCTAATAACTATATAACTACCAGCGAAAGTTAAGATACTCGCAATCAACTTATTGACAAAGATATCCTTATAAATGTCCGTTACGGCGTGAAGAAAGCTATCAATAATAGTCCCCACTCCCATATCTATAAGACACAACAGAAAAAGAAACAGAATTAAATAGATTAAATTCTCATAATACTGGCCTGTAAAATGAATAATCAAAGCATAAATAACCATGAGAGGTAGAAACAAGACTAAAACTACCGTCATAAGTAAAGAAGTAGATAGAAAAAAATTCTTCACAAGTATAGACTCCAGTCTCCATAGCTTTCTCCGCCTACGGTGGTTTTTTGTTAAATTATAACAATTATTTCACATAAAGTCAGCAACTCCATATGAATATCCTGCCTTTTCCGTTTTAGTTTCTACTTCCAACTTAATCAAAATCTTGCGAGAGCCACCCACAGCCTCTACTAAAATAAGACTTTCACTTTAAGGACGGCGTATCTCTACTTCACTTACGTTTAACACTTCAAAATTAATGCCATTCTTTCAGGCAGATCTGATTTAAGCACTCTCTTCATTTCCTAATAATTTCACGATGATTGTATCCTTTACAATGAAAGCCACTTGTCCCATGCATACGTCCTCGAATGTATCATAGATTCTGCCGGCACTGCGGGTTCCTTTTGCAACTGTCTGATAACTATTAGCCACATAACCAACCTTGCCAATTGTATCGAGCTCGGCTTGAATTGCTTCATCATCATGCTTATTATCAAAGTCTTTTCTTAAGATTATCTTCTGACCAACCTTGAAAATATCCGCTCCAAAATAATGACAAACACCTACAACGGATATATATTTCTCTGCCATTTCTATCCCCTCCATGCGACACTTTTTATTACTTTACTCTATATATATTTACGAATTTCACAAAAATAAGTTTCAGTGATCCCTTGTAGAAAGCCTTTTAGATTGTCACATAAAAGAGATAAGGCAGCTCACAGGTTCTTATCGGATCGTGTATCATCTAAATAGGAACCATTTTTAGCTCCTTCACCTTTTCTTTGTTTCATTGCCAATAAAATTACACAAAATTAAAAAAGCCTTAGAGAATCGAAAATGATTCCTAGGACTTTTAACGTTTCTTTAGATTTAACTCCTTCAATTTATGAGAGTTTGATTAATACATATTCCACATAAAAAAGATGACCATTAATTAGGTCATCTTATATTATTTCTTCTGTTGAGTCTCTTTCTAGCCTTGTGATTAACACTTTATCTACTCGGGCACGATCCATGTCCACTACTTCAAGTTGCAAGTCATCTACTTGTATGGTGTCTTTAATTTTTGGTATATATCCAATTTTATTTATAATAAATCCACCTAATGTGTGGAAGTTTTTACTTTGGTTAAGAATCGTAAAGTCTTCCAAATCAAAATACCTAATAAATGTATCAATCGAAACAAGACCATCTGCCAACCATGAGTTTCCATCTCTCTCTATAATTTGCGGCTCGTCTTCATTATCCTTTTCAGGCATTTCTCCAATAATATTTTCCATAATATCATGAAGAGTGACAAAGCCCTCAATTCCTCCATACTCATCAATAATAACAGCTTCATGCTGGCCGGATTTTTTCAATGTTTCCAATGCCCGAAATACTTTCATTTGTTCTGGCAGAACGAGTGTATCTTTGACTGAATCCGCTAAAGAAAAATTCTCTCCTGCCACAATTCTTGATAAAAGATCTTTTTTATGAATGATTCCTTGAAAATCATCTAAACTTCCAATGCCAACAGGAAATTTGGAGTAATAACTTTCATTAATTTTTTTCATGTTTTCTTCAAACGAATCCTCTAAATCAATGTAAACAAGCTGCGTACGAGGCGTTAAAATATCACTAAGACGTTTGTCCCCTAAATAGAAAATTTGTTCTACCATATCCTGTTCTATTTCTTCAACAATCCCACTATGAACACCTTGTTCAATTAATTGAGTTATTTCTTCTTCGGTTACATTCGGTTGGTTTGTGGGTTTTATTCTAAATAATTTTAATGCAAAATCAGTAGATTTACTTAAAAACCAAATAATCGGGCGTCCAACTTTTGAAAAATAATACATTGGTTTCGCTACTGCACATGCTACTTTTTCTGGATTTCCCATACCAATCCGTTTTGGAACTAACTCACCAATAATTAATGATAAGTAAGTTGAAAGTCCTACAACAACGATAAGACTCAGCTCATTACTGAAAGAAGCAAGAACATTAATTTGTTCAATATAAACAGCTAGCTGGCTTGCAATGGTTGCACCGCCAAATGCACCTGTAATTACCCCAATTAAAGTGATTCCGATTTGAATAGTCGACAATAATTGATTTGGGTCATCCGCTAATTTCAAAGCATAACTAGCACTGGAATTTCCTTCATCTCGCAATTTTTCTAGTCTGTTCTTCTTAGATGTAACAATTGAAATTTCAGTCATAGCAAATATACCATTTGCCACGATAAGTATTAACAAAATTACAATTGAGGTCCAAATGCTGTCCAAAAAAATCTTCACCGTTCCTTTATTATATTTTTCAATTGGTATAACGTATACCACACACCATAGTCTATTTCCCTATTATGTTCAAAACAAAATAATACATTACCTTATTTATCATTTAAATGTATCTTTTGCAGAATTATTTTATATATTTTTTAAATATCGCCTTTTTAGCAGCTTAAAATAAGACCCGTCCATATAGCTGGCTATCATCTGAGTATCCATTAATCCTACTGAATCAATTTGATTTCACAGGCTTGGAGGTTAGTTACATTCTGGAATGGTAATCCCAACTTACCTATAAAAATCATCATTCTCTGCTTCAAATTCTTTAGTTTCGATTACTTGTTTATACCAGTAAGCGGATTTCTTAAGTGCTCGATTGCGGTTATCGTCTAAATTAATTTCTACTAAACCATACCGGTTTTTAAATGCATTCATTGGTGAAACATTGTCGGTGAATGCCCATAGCATATAGCCTTTACAGTTGGCTCCTTCTTCGATTGCCTTTAAGAGCCATTTTAAGTGTTCGCTTATAAACTCAATTCGGTAATCATCCTGAATGATTTGTTCTTCATTCTTAAATCTGCCTTCGTTTTCTACACCCATTCCATTTTCAGCAATAAACCATTCAATGTTTCCGTACTCTTCTTTCAATCTGACCGCCATATCAAACATAATTTGCGGGTAGATTTCCCAGCCCCGATATGGGTTCATTTTCTTACCTACTAGCTCGTGTTTTTCATAATAATATTCAGGGTGGAAAGGTGTTTCTTCATTCCATGCAGTTGTACGTGCTTTGACGCGGTGTGGGAAATATAGATTAATGCCTACATAATCAATCGTATTTTCCTTAATGAGCTGCAACTCTTCGGTTGTATGTTCAAAAGTAATATCATGTTTTTCCATCAACTCAAATAATTCCTGCGGGTACTCACCCTTAATGGCTGGATCTAAGAATACACGATTGAAGAATAGGTCATACATTCTAGCTGCTTTTTGGTCGTGTTCAGAGGAAGAACGAGCATATGTAACCTCTGGGTTTAGGATGGTCCCAATTTTGGCTCCTGTCTGATCCTTTAATCTCATTTCCTTAAATAACTTCACCACTTTAGCAGTAGCAAGCCCTTTATTATAGTTCCACTGCATCCATTTTTTTGTGTTCTGTTCATATGGCCAACGAATCGCATCTAAGTATATGCGTGTTTGAACTACAACTGGCTCATTAAATACGAACCAGTGTTTCACACGATTTCCATAACGTTCAAATACTTTTTCCGCATATTTTACAAATAGTTCAACCACATGCTTTGAGCCCCAACCGCCGTATTTTTCAAATAAATAAGCAGGCAATTCATAGTGCTCCAGACAGATCATTGGCTCTACACCATTTTTAATTAATTCATCAATAACGTTTCCGACAAAGCTTGCGTATTCTTCATCCACAACAGCATTCTCATAATCCACTAAAAAACGGGACCAATTAATCGATGTTCTAAAATGGGTAAGACCTATTTCCTTCATATAACTGATATCTTCTTGATAGCGATTGTAAAAATCAGTTGCATATGCGGGTCCATATCCGTTATGCCAAACATTCTTATTCTTTTTATACCATAGGTCTAAGTATGAATCCTGAAACTCTTTTTTATCGGTCCAGCCTTCAGTTTGCCATGCAGAAGATGATGCTCCTAAAAAAAAGTCCTTTGGTAGGTTTAATGTTATTTTTTCCATCTATTATGATCTCTCCCCAGTTTTTCTATCTTGCAGGTTTCTAAATTTCCGATAGTCCGTCGCAGTCATTCCTGTCAGTTTTTTAAACACTCCCACGAAATATTTATATTCATGGAATCCTACTTGTTCGGATATTTCGTTTACCTTAAAAGGAGTCTCCGCAAGTAAGATCTTTGCTTCATCCACTCTTAATTGGTTAACGTATTCATTGAAATTAACGCTTGTTTTCTGCTTGAATAGAGAACTGAAATAATTAGGGGTTATATTAAGGACCTCCGCTACTTCATGAACTCTAATATTTGTTCTGTAGTATTCATGTATGTATTCCTTCGCGTGATTGATTAACAAATCCTGTTTGTCAAAATTCTTCAGCTCAGATTGGTATTTACGAATGGAGGAAAGGTCCAGATAAAGAAGTTCTCTCAACAATTCGAATGAGTTATATTCATGGACATTTATACTCTCACTGTAATAAAGATCCCATTTCCTGACGTTTTTCCCACTCAGAGACTTATAGTGATCCAAAATTTTATTAAGCATCTCTCTGCAAACCTGAACAGCTTCATCCAGGAAGAATTCATGTATTGTAAAGTATCCGAATAATTCATTCGTAAAAGTATGTAGGTCTAAATCTTTCATTTGAATAATAGCTTCTATTAATTGCTCTTCAAGTTTAGTTGGGTACGATTGAAGGGTATCCCGTCTCAATTGATCTGAAACTATAATGCTAGTACACTCAGTGAAAGCTAAATACTTTCTTTTATTTAGTAGTTCTGTTAGTACGACCATGAGTTCTTCAACAGGAATCCACTCATCGCTCCAAACAAATTGAAGGTTTAATCCATCATTTCGAATCAAACTTTGCCGGATATCCGACGTCATTTTCCGACCATCATCACTATGAACACAGGTAACTAGTATATTTTTTTCAGTAAAGAACGAATAAGAGGTAAGTCCATATTCTTGTAGTTTCCTCTCGATGCTTTTCTCCCATCCTCTTAAAAACTCTTCATATTCCCCTTCTGATAAACTAGTTATTTTTCGTTTATAATTTTGATGCATACTAATAAATGAATAAATCATGAAGTCGTTATAGTCGTCTGATTTAACAGGTGAAGACCTTTGTAAATTTGTAACTTGTTGGAGGATTGCATTTCTCAATCCTATTTTGTCGAGTTCTTTTTTTTGCTGCCGCTTTTGCTTCATTTCGTTGGTTATCTCTTTAACATTTTCCACGAGCTCATTAATATCAACCGGTTTAAGAAAATAATTATCTACACCCAATTTGATAGCTTGCTGGGCATATTCAAATTCTTCAAATCCACTAAGAATAATCGTCCGAATTTGAGGGTAGTTTGCATACAGAAAACGCGCCAGCTGCAGTCCATCCATTTTTGGCATCCTTATATCTGTAATAACAATGTCTATATCGCCATATTGTATAACCTTCTCGATGGCATCCTCTCCGTCATGTGCTGTGTCTACGACTTCGACGTCGATGGTCTCCCAGGGAATTGTTAAACGCAGACCACGGGAAATAATAGGTTCATCATCCACTATTAACATTTTAAAAGTCACGAGTGTTCACCTGATTTCTCCATGTTTATGGGCTGCCAAAGTAGTGGCAGGATTAGTCTTACCAATGCTCCGGATTCAGCTTCCAACACCAGCAAACCATAAGGTTCTCCAAACGCAATCTCTAAACGTTCCTTTAGGTTTTTCATTGCATAACCAGTTTCTTGCGCACCTTTTTCGAAACCCTTACCATTATCAATCACATCAATCCATAACTGATCTTCCGCTTGATAACAGCGAATGGTAATGATTCCTTGCCTTGGTAATTCTTTAAAACCATGCTGGATGCAATTTTCAACTAGTGGCTGCATTAATTGTTTCATTATGTAAGAGCGTTTGATTTGATCATCAATAAAAATGTAAAAAGACAGACGTTCTCCTAAGCGGCTTTTCTGTAATTCTAAATATGATTCAATATAGGCTATTTCCTCTTCTATTGTAACCCACATTTTACCATTATTTAAATTCATACGGAACACTTTTGAGAGTTGTTCAATTTGCTGACCTGTTTCCATTGCATTTTCAAGGCGTGCTGTCCATCGAATCATGTCCAATGTATTGTAAAGAAAATGTGGATCAATTTGATTCTGAAGCGCCTTTAATTCAGATTCCTTTTGTTTAATAGTCAGTTTGTATTCTGTATCAATATGTCTTTGGATTGTTTTGACCATTTTATTAAATTGCTTACCCAGTTGACCAATTTCATCATTTGTTGAAACACCCACATTCGCAGAGAAATCCCCCTTCTCAAGCTGGTGTGTTTGGCCAGTTAATTCAATTACTCTTTTTATATTAGAGCGATAGAATCCATAAAAAGCGATGATTCCACATACGAGAAGAAGAAAAATCATATTACGAATCGAATTTCGAACGGTATATAGTTCCTTGACTAAGTGCTCCTCATTTACAATCACGATAGATGTCCAATTTGTCCCACTCAGCTTTTTTTTAACAGCTTTGTAGGTATGGTTGTTTTTTGTAAAATCATAGGCTAGGTTCTCACTATGATTGACCCAATCGATAAAGGCAGGATCATTGTATTTTTTTCCTATTAACTCTTGATTTGAATGAAGAATAACTTCACCGGACTTTGACATGACCAGGTAATTACCTTGTTTTACTTCTAAATTTCTCTTAATTTTTTCCTGATCAAGACGGATTCTTACGATGCCAATTGGTTGATTAATCTTATTTAAATCGTTAATGACTCTAGAGAGGCTAATAACATATTTTTTCCCATCCCACCCACTTGTAACCCCATAGGTATCGCTCCAAATGGGAGATCCTTTTCCGTCTATGGCAGCCTGATCTAACTTATCCTCGTTTCCAAAAACAGGTTCACCAAATGCCAGCTCCTCACCATTTCCTCCTTTTAATAAGATGGAGGATATATACTCATTTGACATCAATTGAAAAGTAAAATAGCCTTTTATCCCGTCCATACTACTTTTATCCGCAATAGGGATTTCATCTGTAGTTTTAAAAAATGTTCGGAAGTCCTCGCTGTAAATCATATAGGAGGACATACTTTCAACATCTCGTATGATGGACAAAAGGCTCTGTTCATCTTTTTCTAGTATTTCAAGGATATCCTCTTCCAGCTGACCTTTAAGTACTTCGGTTGTTTGGTAGTAAATGAGAATTCCGTAGCATACTGTTGGAAGTGTGATGAATACAAGGAATATAATCATAAACTTCTTTTTTAGGCCCCAATTTCGAATCATTTTCATCTACCCTTTTACCGCACCAGCTGTCATACCTTTAACAATATTCTTTTCAAAAATCATGTAGAAAATGACAATTGGAATTAAAGACATCGTTAAACCAGCCATTTGGGCACCATAGTCGGTTGTAAATTGACCTGCAAAGTTTGCTAAACCTAGCGGCAAGGTTTGAAGCTCTGGGTCATTAATTAACACTAGCGCAAATGAAAATTCATTCCAGTTGTAGATGAAATTAAGAATCACTGTTGTAGCGATTGCCGGACGTGACATCGGCAGAATAATGGACCAGAATATTCTAAAAACTCCGCACCCATCCATGATTGCAGATTCTTCAATATCCTTAGGAAATCCTTTCATAAAGCTTGTGAGAATAAAGATTGTAATAGGTAAATGAAAAGCGATATACGGAAAGAGTAAGGTGATGGGTGTATTCAATAGTCCTAAATTTTTCATTAGAATAAACATAGGTACTAATGTGGCATGAATCGGAATTAATAATCCAAAGATGAAAAACCCATATAACCACTTGCTCATCTTGAAATCAAATCGAGATAAGAAATAAGATGCTAAGGCCCCGATAAAAACCGTTAATACAGTTGCCGTTACAGTAATAAAAATACTATTTTTAAACAGGACACCCAAGTTAGCAATATCCCAAGCAGCAGTATAGTTTTCTACTATAAATTTTTTAGGAAACCCAAATTGGTTTGTTGCAAACTCCTTCTCGGATTTAAAGGAGTTGATTGCCATCCAAATAATTGGATACGCATTAATGATTGCAAATATGATTAGTGCTATATAGATGCTTACTTTTTTGAAGCTTCTTTTCTTAGTTATTTCGTTTGTTTTCGCCACCTATACCCACCTCCTAAATCATTTTCTTTCCTAATACTTTGTTTACAATCGCTATTAAGATCAGACTAAAGAAGAAAATAAATACAGACACTGCACTACCATAACCATACTGTAATTTTGAAAATGTTTCATTAAACATATAGAGCGCCATAACATCCGTTGAATGTGCTGGACCACCATGTGTCATGACATAGATCAAATCAAATGTTTTCAAACTGCCTGCAATACAAAGCGTAATTGCAACTAGAATGGTTTCCCAAATCATTGGAATCGTAATCTTCCAGGTTGTTGCCCATTCCGATGCGCCATCCATTTTAGCGGCTTCTAATACTTCTGTAGGTATATTTTGTAATGCGGCCAGAAAAATAATTAAGTATAGACCAACAAACTGCCAAACTACGACTACTAAGACAGATGCCATTGCCCACTTTGTATCTCCCAACCAATTTTGTGCAGGTGAATCTAACCCGATTGATCGTAAAAATTCATTGATTAATCCATTACGGGAATTGAAAATCAAACTCCAGGTTAAGGAAATCACTACGGTTGATAAAACAACTGGAAGAAACCCAATAGTTCTAAATAATTTTGCGCCCTTCATTTTACGGTTCAATAAAAGGGCAAAAAATAAAGCAAGTGGAACTTGACCCAGCACAGAGACTAAGACTACGTATATATTATTTTTGACAGAGTTCCAAAATAGAGAATCCGCAAATAGCTTTTTAAAGTTATCTAATCCTACAAAGGTCATTTCATTGAATCCATTCCAATCCATGAGTGAATAATAAAAGGATTGGAGAATCGGATAAATGGCAAAAACAATATATAGTAAGAAAGCAGGCAGTATACCTAGTATAAACGCTCCCTTAGTCTTATTAGTTAACTTCATTTTCTTCCCCCCTAAACATTCACAGGTTACTTGCATGAAGTAACCTGTGAAAGAACTTATAGACAATTATTTACTTTTGTTTTCTTTCTGCATCTCTTCCGCTAATTGTTCAGGTTTTTTGTCACCTAAGGTAATAGATTGCAAGCCATTGTTAATAATATCAGTAAGTTCAGGAGTTAATGTTGCATCATATACTGGCACTAATCCACCTTGAGCAAAGCTGTTAGCATCCTGGAATATTTGTGGAATGCTGTCATCCATTTCAACATTAGCTGGAACGATAATATTCGCTTTGATTAATCCTTGGTATAATTCATCACCATAGTAGTATTTTAAGAATGTGAAAGCAGCCTCTTGCTCTTCTTTACTTAACTTGCTGTTAACGGCAATCCCCCCGCCAGCAGCACCAGCAATCTTGGCAGGATCCCCTTTACCACCTTCAAACGTAGGGAATGGAGCTACACCAATGTTATCAATATTTTCTACACTGTCTAAAATTGGCCCAAGTGCCCATGAACCAGCAAAGTGGAGCGCTGCAGTTCCTTTAATGAATTCATTTCGTGATTGAGCTTCATCAAGAGTATTCATATCCTCATTAAATGCCTTTAATTTTGTTAATTCGTCAATCACAGATAATGCATTGATAAATTCAGGATCCTCGAAGTTGCCATCTCCGTTTAATGTATTCTCTAAGAAATCACTTCCCGTAAAGCGATCAGCAATTGTAGAGATGTAAACAGATTGCAATGGCCAGATTGCTTTGTTACCTAAAGAGATTGGAGTCGTTCCTTTATCATTAAGTGCTTTTACAAGTTTTTTAAATTCTACATATGTTTTTGGGAACTCATCAAACCCTACATCCTGAAGCATGTCTTTATGATAGTAAATTAACCCTGTAATACTAATATTTGAAGGGATTGCGTAATAATTATCATCTAATGCATAGTCTTGTAGAATGGCATCAGGAATCACCCCATCCCAGTTCTCAATGATTGGGTTTAATGGAAGGATGGCTCCACCTTCAGCAAGAGGCTCTGTTCTCGCTCCAGGCCATACACGCATCATGTCAGGTAATTGGTTACCAGCAGCTTGTGTTCTTAATTTTGTTTCATATTGGTCATGTGGTATGGCCTCTACCTTAACCTGAATATCATCGTGTTCTTTATTGAATTTAGAAATAATGTCTTTGTAAAGTGTGTTTTCCGGCCGATCCTCGGTCCAGTCAGTCCATAGTGTAAGCTCAATTGCCCCATCCTTTGTGGATTGACCTGCTTTATTATCATCATCGCTACACGCAGCTAAAGCTAGCACCGTCAGTAACCCCATTAGGACTAAACCTAATTTCTTCATCGTCTTTTCCCCCTTTATCATATAAATTAAAGCGCTTACAAAATTCATTATAACGCTTACCTATTGATTGAAATATCCTACAAACCTATAAAAATATCTAAAATTCTTAGGAAAGGTGGTTGGGATGCTGTGGTTAAGTACAAGGAGGGTCTTCTCTGTCTAAACCAGAAGAGGGCTTGTACATCTTATGCAGCCGAGGGTCTATATACTCTTAAAAAGCGTTTTTCTGAGTGCTGTATTATCTCCAGTACTAATCTGTTGTTAAAGATGGATTATCTAGATCCTCGACCGAATTTACCTTTATATACTCCATACAAGAAGAGACAAAAATAGAGACGTACTTTTATATAATTATTTTTATCAACGGAGGTATTTAAATGAAGAAATTATTAGTAGGTTTTACAAAATTCCCGAATATGAAAGCTGGACAGATTAGATTCGCTTCCAATAGTAAAGAAAATTGTATTGAGCCATAGAATTATTAAAGGATTCTATTAGAAATATGGACGGTTATCCGCAATTGCTGAAAAAACTAGTTTTGATAACAATAATATCAATTAAACAATTAGCACAGTCAGATAAATAACTTATAATATTAGTATAATACTGAGAGGTAAGGTGAATATATAGTGGACGAGAAAAAAAGATTAACCCACGATGCTATAATGAATGCCTTAGATTGGTCTTATGATAAAGCAATTAATGGCGGAATAGCTGGAATGGACACAGCCATAGAGTTAGCTGAAAGTTATTTACAAAAAAGTGGTACACTTGATCAAAAAGTTCAAAGTTTAATTAATTGGCAAAATACTAAAAGTGCCACAAGTGGCTTCTTAACAGGAGTAGGAGGACTTATTACTTTGCCAGTTGCTGTCCCTGCAAATATAACTAGTGTTATATTCGTACAAATGAGAATGGTAGCAGCTATTGCACATATGGGGGGATATGATCTAAAAGATGATCAGGTTAAAACTTTTGTTTATGTATGTTTAGCAGGAAACGGAGCTAAAGACATTCTTAAAAATACAGGGATTCAAATTGGTAGGAAGCTTGCAGTAACAGGTATAAAAAAAATACCTTTTGAGGTTATTAAAAAAATTAATCATGCTCTAGGATTTCGTTTACTAACAAAGTTTGGAGAAAAAGGAGTCATTAATTTAAGTAAAATGGTTCCTGTAGCAGGTGGAATTATTGGAGGAACTGTAGATGCTTTTGCAACCAATACAATAGGTAACTTAGCCAAGAAGATGTTTATTCAAGAGCCTAAATCATATAATGATGACGAACCTAATATTATTGATATGTTGTAATAACCTTACCTTAATGTACATTTTAATGTTAGATAAATACTCGGTTTTCCAAGTAACGTATTCTACCACCATTCTCTAATATTCATCATACAGAGGTAATATAATATGTATTTTTTATCTTCAATTATTACACTCTAGAATGCCAATGAATGACCTATTACCTTTCAATGGTATTCTTAATTTATAATTTGTTGAATGTACTCACCAATATAAACCTAAGCACGAGTATCCTAATATTTATAATTAGCATCTTCAATATTTTTAGGAAAATGAAAGATTATCTCGATATCACGACCGTACTTAAAATATGTACATACTCAACGTTTTGAAAAGACAGATCAATAATATGAATATCTTTTTACAAAAAAATACTCCTCCTAAGGTAGGCAGATTTTAAACAAATCAACTCTCTCAGGCGGAGTATTTTAAACTTCTCTTTTTCAACTATTAATATGGATTTGAGACGATACTGCGGAAATGGTCTCTTGATAGATTTTTTTCCTAGTTGGATCCTCCAAGAAATGCATACTAATTAAATCGATGAGGTAAAGCGCGCTTAAATCAAGACCGGTCGACAGATAGGCATTGCGAACGGGATGAACGGTCCATAGCACTTCATCCGATAATTTTGTTAGATATGTATGGTCATAGGCGGTTAGAGAGATTAATTTAACATCTTTTTTCTTCGCTTCATTAACAGATGAGATTAACTCCCGGGTTTGCCCAGAGCGTGAAATAGCTAATAGTAAGTCCCCTTTTTTTAATAAGGTACTTCTAATAATCATTAAATGTGGATCGGTTACAGCTTCACTGGCAAAACCCATCCTACTCAATCGGTAATTTAATTCCTGTGCGGCAAGTCCCGAACTTCCTAAACCATAGATAAAGATCCGCTTAGCATTTGTAACTAATTTGAGTGCTTTCATGATCGATTTGCGACTGTTTAACCCCTGTATATCGCGGATTACATCCATATACTGACTTCTAATTTTAGAATCCATATCCTCCGCTTCCTCATGGTGCGTCTCTCTTGCTAGATTCATTTTTAATTCCACGAAATTTTTACAGGATACTTTTCTACAAAAACGTGTAATCGTAGCAACGGATACATTCGTCTTTTCTGCTATTTCTTTGATCGTGCACTTGGAAGCTTCTGATGGCGAAGAAAGCAAATAATCAGCTAAGCCTTTTTCTTTATCGGAGAATGAAGAATATTTCGATTGAATTTCCTTCAAGAGCGTAACCATAGATGACTCCTTCCTCCTTAATGATTGATCAGCAACCCCTCTTTATTTCTTCAACAAAGCGACTTGTTATTTGCTGTGGCCGAGTGATTGCTCCCCCGACTACAACGGAGTAAGCTCCAAGGTCAAGTACCCTTCCCGCCATTTCAGGAGTGATAACATTTCCTTCAGCTATAACAGGGATTGAGACATTTTTTAAGACTGTTTTGATAAACTCAAAATCATTCTCATATAATTTACATCCTTTTGTCTCATTTGTATAGCCATAAAGGGTTGTGGAAACACAATCAAAGCCCAATCGTTCCGCATTCATTGCATCTTCCAACGATGAGATATCTGCCATCAACTGAACCCCTGGATAATACTCTTTTACATATGAAACTAGATCAGCTAATGTTTCTCCTTTTGGACGTTCTCTTAGTGTTGCGTCCATCGCAATCATTTCACAGCCTGTCTCAATTAGTTCATTGACCTCTTGTTTTGTTGCTGTGATAAAAACTTCACTATTTGGATAATTTCGCTTTACAATTCCTACGACAGGTAAATCTACTTCTTTTTTAATCGCGATAATATCCGGTTTCGATTCTGCCCGAATACCAACCGCTCCACCTTGCTTGGCAGCCAGAGCAAGCTTTGACATGATAAATGAGCTATGAAGAGGCTCACTCTCTTGGGCCTGACATGAAACTACAAGACCCTTTTTTATTTGTTCTAACATTTTTTATTCACCTACTATTTCTGTTTTTCTACTTTGATGATTTAAAATCGGAACACGATTCTCATGGAGCAAATATATTTAACGAAACTTAAATAGTGGAGGTAGCTTAGCATTCTTATATAGATTAAGAAAGGAAAAAACATAATACCGCTACGGCTCCACCTATTAACCTTTTAGGATTATTTAACGTTGTTTATCTCATTCTTTAAGATTTCTGCGAGGGCTCCATATACGACTTGAACACCCTTGCCTTTCTTAAAGAGTCCCTTTGCCTTCAGTTCATCTTTCCAAACTGAATCTTCGGCAACTTTATCGATATCCTTAACGGTTACTCTTAATCTTGTTATACATGCATCCACGTCCACTAGGTTTTCTCTTCCACCTAAGGCTGTGATTACATCCTCGATATCAATGTCTTTAAGCAAAGCATCTTTCTTCGTATATAACTTATTCTCAGATTCCTCCCCACGACCTGGAGTTTTTAGATTCAATTTTAGAATAAGAGTTTTAAATACAAAGTAGTAGATAAGTGCTGTTGGAATTCCGAGAATAAGAATCCAAATGTAATTCGTTTTATCATTACCCTGCAATAGACCGAATAATGTAAAATCAATGATACCCCTTGAAAAAGTAACCCCTACCGATACATCTAAAGCATATAAAGCAGCATAGGAAATTCCCTCTAGGATGGCATGAATCCCGTAAAGTAATGGTGCTACAAAAAGGAATGTAAATTCGATTGGTTCAGTAATCCCTGTTAAGAAGGATGTTAAGGCTGCTGAAAATAGAATACCACCTACAATTTTCTTGTTTTTACTGTTAGCAGTATGATACATAGCAAGGGCAGCTGCTGGTAAACCAAACATCATTGGTAAGTATCCACCTGTGAAATACTTCGTTGCTTCAGCTGAAAATTTGGTAACAGTCGGATCAGCCAATTGGGCGAAGAAAATGCTTTGTCCACCTTGTATGATTTTCCCTGCAACCTCTAATTCTCCACCAAGTGAGGTGTACCAGAATAGTGGATAAATAGCATGATGAAGTCCAAAAATATTGAGAAGTCTCATCAGAGATCCATAGAAGAACATTCCGATCGGGCCTGTTCGTCCAAAGAATTCTGAGAAGGTTGAAATTCCAAGGTGGACATATGGCCAAATAAATGGAATTATCACCCCTACTACACTGATTGCAAATACTGAAATAATCGGAATAAACCTTACTCCAGAGAAAAACGAAAGTGCTTCTGGAAGCTGCTTGTTGTAATATCTATTAGCTAAAAAGGCTACTAATAAACCAACAATAATTCCTCCAAGCACGCCAATTCTAACTGTAAAAATACCAAGCTCGTATCCATATACGTTTGCCTGCTTTGCTGCTTCAACCGGATCTAGACCCTGAGATAAGAAATAGTCTACCGTTGTCGTCTCTGGTGTATGGCCCAGGAAACCTAGAATGGTACCAACAATAACATGCATGACAAGAAAAGCAATTGCTGCTGATAAACCCGCTGCGCCTTTTTCCTGTAATGCTAACCCCGAAGCAATCCCAACAGCAAATATCAAAGGTAAGTTAGCAAATACAATATTACCAATTGCAGACATGGTGCTTAAAATATAAAACAAGATTGTGCCTTCTCCTAGGATTCCTTCCAACCCATAGGTTTCTACCATAAGGGGGTTGGTAAAAGCTGCCCCAATACCTAGCATGATCCCCGCTATTGGCAAAACAGCAATAGGAATCATAAAAGCTTTTCCTAAACGTTGCAGTTTTTCAAACATTCTTATCCCTCCATTTTCAATCAAATATAAAACCCTTCGACCAAACATTTGTTACTTTTGAAAATTATTATCATAAATCACATTTTATGTAATTTATTATCTTCTATTATATGAGAGTACCAGATTAATATGCAAATAATTTTTAGAATTATTTTACTATATTGATAAATTTTATAATTTTACCAAATTCCACATGTAATGTTCGTCCCTTTGGTAGATTATTTGTAGGGCAATAGATATGGATATAGGACTAGAAAGGAACTGAACTCAAAAAATATATGTATTTTGATTGGTTATTTTTGCTTTTGGTAAGATCACTGATTAAATTTGTCAGTAACACATTTCTAGTATCAACACTCTCGATAGTTTAAGAACATACGTTCACAAACTATACAAACAAACACCAGATGTTTATGATCCATCTGGTGTTTGTTTGAAAATATATTTTATTTCTCTCATTATGATTTATTTTTTTACTGCAGGTGGTCCAAATAATCCGCGCTGAAAATCGCGGAACGCCTCCCTGATTTCTTCCTGTGTATTCATTACAAATGGTCCACCAAGAGCTATTTCTTCCCGGATCGGAACGCCTGAATAAATCAATACTTTAGAACGAGATAATGCTTTTATTTTTAATTCACTTGAGTTAGAATCGGAGCCTTCCTCAATAAAGGATAGTGTAGCCGCTCCTGTTTTGGCTATATTTGTCTTACTTTCTCCATACTCCATCTCACCCGCCAACATATACAAAAATGCATTATGATTCTCAGGCAAAACATGTGTGTATTCAGCCCCTTCACGGAGGCTAATTTCTGTCATCGTAATAGGAACCAAACTATTCATAGGTCCCGTTACCCCTGCAACATCACCTGAGTAAACACGAATGGAACCCCCTTCAACATTCACAACAGGAGCATCTTCTACATAGATGTTTTGATAACTTGTTTCTGTATGCTTCAGACTTTTTGGCAGATTCAGCCACAGCTGTAAGGTATGAATAAGATCATCGTCAAAAGCCTCTTCCGCATGCCTAGCTGCCCAACCAGCATTCATGTATTGGGCATCACCAGCATCCAAAATGCTATACCCTCCTGCATTATCTATATGTTCAAGCCTTCCATCAATAACATACGTTATAGTTTGAAAGCCTCTGTGGGGATGGTCGGAGAAGGTTCCACGCTTAAACCAGTCTTCAGCCATTAGAATAAACGGGGAAGATTCCTCATTCCTCTCAGGATTTAAAATCATTCCTTGTTGAACATGCGGGTATCCATTTTTGTTGTATACTGGATACCAAAAATCTTTTACTTCTCTCTGAAATGTTGATTCATTAGACATTTCAATACCTCCTTTTGGACTTTTAAACATATGAATAAATTTATTTTCGTGCAGCTTTAAACTACTTTACAAAATTTCAATTGGGTTTCTTTTTAGCTCTTATTAGAAACTTTGCAATTAATTTTTCAGGCTGTTTCAGTGTAGCATGAATTGGAATTCCTTAAAGAAGTCATCAACGATCATTTCAATAATCCCTAAGGCAGTTTCTTTTGGTAGGCATTTGGTTCTTGATTTAAAACCCCGAGCCCTTGTATTCTGTGATTGTTTCTTCACCAAATACTTTTACTGTAAACTCTTTTTTATTTCAGAATCATTACTTTTTCCCTTATTGATATCCCACTATCTTACCATTAACATATTACCATAATATTCCGATTTGTCGTCAGAATATCACTGTATAATCCGGTTTAAATTAGTGATTATAAACCACTGTGCTATACTTAGCCTACCATTTGATATTACTAGTTTCATACGTTTGTTACAGAGGCTCTATTCATTTCTTGAATTGAATAGGGCTTTATTTTTATTCTCAAAATTATTGATTAAACAAAAAATAGACCCTACTAATGTAGGGTCTATCTATTAGCTGTTATTAAGCTTTTTGAACGTTTGTAGCTTGTGGGCCACGTTGTCCTTGTTCTACTTCAAACGTTACACTTTGACCTTCGTCTAAAGATTTGAAGCCTTCGCTTTGGATTGCTGAGAAATGTACGAATACGTCTTCTCCACCTTCACGTTCAATAAATCCAAAACCTTTATCTGCATTAAACCATTTCACTTTACCTTGTTCCATAATTGTTGCCTCCTAGTGTGTTTCCACACAATGTGTTACTATCCTTGCTCAAAAACCTTAGACGAAAATCAAAATCGCTTCTCAATCTGAAAACGAACAAAAATAATTCTTCTTTAGAATAACAGATAAATTCTAAAATAGCAAATTATTAGACTTATACCTTCTATATCACACTAAACATGTGAGTTAATATTCTTCAAGGAGAAATGTTTACATTTGGTAATTTCAGGCGTATCACCAAATAAATCAATGATTCACTAGTGAACTGAGATAATTATAGTCATTGGCTCTCAGTCTTCTGTGAATTTTATTACTTAAAAACCTTCATTAACGTAAAACAAGGTAAACCATTAGATTTACCCTGCTCTCTTTAAACATTATACCGGTAAGCTTAAATCATTTTCTTAATCTTACCTTTTTTCTTCTATTATATTTGTTTCTCTAACGCACTTTTAGCAAGTAAGGTCAATGTAGAATCATCCATAGGAGGATTATGCAGACCAGCTCGAACATCACGATAATATCTTTGCATTGGATTTTTCCGTTGCAGGCTTTGTGCACCGACTATTCGCATGGCCGTATCGACAATCGAGATCGCTTGATTGGTTATAGCCGTTTTCACAGCTGCCAATTCAGGACCCATTTGTTCCCGCTTCTCAGGATACTGCTCCCATCTTTGAGCAACAGAATACAAGAAGCTCCTCGACTGCATCAGCTCAAGCTCCATTTGGCCAATCTTTGCCTGAATATGCGGCAGTTCAGAGATTGTGCCCTTTAAACTGTTTGGGGAATATGTTTTTGCAAATTGAATCGCATAGTTACGTGCTCCCATTGCAATGCCGATATAACAGGCAGGTATATGTAAAAGCCAGCCCGAAGCTTTTCTGGCAGAAGCTCTTTCCACAAAATATTCTTCAGGAAGCACTACATTTTCCATAAGTAAATCATGGCTGCCAGTCCCCTGCATGGAAATCATATCCCAAGTTTCCTCAATACTTACACCGCTCTGGTTTTTGTATACTTTAAACCACCCAATCGTTTCCTCGTCAGGAATCCATGCACTGACAAGAAAAATATCCAAAGCCGGAGCCAGTGAGGTGTACGTTTTTCTTCCATTAAGGATCCATTTATCTCCTTCTCTAAGGGCTATTGTCTCTGGTCTGCCTCCCCTTGTTGGGCTGCCTGTCGCCGGTTCAGATGCGGCACGGTTAACCAAAGCTCCGTCAGCGATTTCTTTAAATAGCTTCTTTTTATTTTCTTCTGTCCATGTTTTATTTTCTAAGATCTCTAGGATCACCATATTATGCCACCCGATTGCAAGTGAAGTTGAACCGCAATGTTGAGCGATGATCTCCTGGCCAAGCAAAAAAGTCGTTAACCCTTCCCCTGCTCCTCCAAATTCCTGTGGCAAGGTTAAGGTTGTATACTTCATTTTTTTCAAATCGGCAATATTCTCAGCTGGGAATGCACGTTCCTCGTCATATTTTTGTGCTCTTACAGAAAACTCTTTTGCTACGTCTTTTAATTGCTGCAAAATAGTTTCTTGTTGCTTTGTTAAATATTCCTCCATGTTGCCAGCTCCCTTATCAAAAAAACTATTCTGGGTTGAATAGTATGGTTTATATGTTTATCATATCACTTTGCCACTTCTATACCCATTGCCAAACTATATTTATTCCCCTTTCCCCTGAGCAAAACGTCTACACAAATGATCTACAACGTGCATTAACTAATTATAAAGAGAGGGGAGACTACATTTGAGTAATGAAAGTGATAAAGATTTTTTTGATTATGCTTATGATCTGATTGGTGAACAGGTCCAGGTAATTACTGTTGAAGGTTCCTATTATGGGGAATTAAAGGCGTTAAAGAGCGACTTTTTGTTGCTGCTGACTACTAATAGAGGTCAAACTAGTATTATAGCCATCCGTTTCAAGAAAATAATTGGCATTTCCCGAAACCTATACAAGGAAAGAAGACGCCCTTTATTTTTCGGTCAACAATGGAATCAAGAGCAGGATCATCAAAACAACCAGCATGATGATTATGAAGAGGAACATCATCATGAACATTCGGCAGACAATGATCATGATGAGCATGATTTTCATGATGAAAAGTAATTCTAAAGAAATAAGGACTCTGCTTTTACCTCAGGGAGTCCTTCCTTTGTTTTACTAATTGCTTTAGAGCGGAGCCTAAATCCGGATAGATAAATGAGTATCCTGCTTCGGTTAATTTTTTGGGTATCACCTTTTGACCTTGCAGTATTAACGTACTCATTTCTCCAAGAGCTGTCTTCATGAAAATAGATGGAATGATAGTCCAATGTGGTTTACCGAGTACCTTACCCAAGGTTTTACCGAAATCCTCCATTCTCATTGGATGCGGAGCCGTAAAATTCACCGGGCCATTTATTTGGTTGTTTCGGATACAGAATAAAAT
This sequence comes from Bacillus sp. FJAT-27986, assembly GCF_001685035.1. Lineage (NCBI taxonomy): Bacteria > Bacillati > Bacillota > Bacilli > Caryophanales > Bacillaceae > Bacillus > Bacillus sp. FJAT-27986. The sequence goes on from NZ_MAYV01000012.1 coordinate 472,582, forward strand.
TGCATTTGCTACATCCTCAACATGAATCCACGAATACCATTGTCGGCCTGAACCTAAATTACCTCCGACAGATAGCTTATAGGGCAAAATCAACTTTGGAAAAGCCCCTTCTTTGGCACCAAGAATGAGGCCAAAACGGGCAAATACGACTCGCATCCCAAAATCCGTTAACTTTTGTGCACCCTGTTCCCACTGAACAACAGTTTCCGCTAAAAAATTGTCACCTGCTTGTTTCCAGTCCTCATTATAGTTTTGTTCTAAAGATGGCTCATAATAACCAATAGCACTTGCATTGATTAAAATGGCAGGTTTGTGGTCAAGTTTTTCTATTATCCTATAGATCTCATTTGTTGCGTTTATACGGCTTTTTAAAATTTGTTTTTTTCTTTTCTCCGTCCAACGACCAGAATTCAGGGATGTGCCAGCTAAATTAACAATAGCTTCAATCCCCTCCAATTCCTCTTCTGGTTTACTATTTTCATTAAGCCATTCGACTGATTTAACAGTTGGCATTGTTAGCTTATTTTTATTACGTGTCAAAATATAAACCTCGTGACCTTCCCTGACTAATAATGCAGCAAGTTCCTTCCCAACAAACCCGCTACCGCCAGCAATCGCTATCTTCATCCTCCGCACCCCATTCATTTGCCACTATCAATTCAGAAAGACTTTTAATCTATATTTGCTTACTTTTCTACTTCCCTCTAATGAAAAAGATGTAAATATTATAATAAGCACAACGTGGTATTCTCTCTATAAGTCCTCCTTTCCTAAATAAAAGGGTTCCAGGATTTTTTCCTCAACTCCATCATTAGATATTTCAACTCTATAGGCTGCGGTGTTCGGTCTGGAACTCACTACTTTCATCAGTTCTCCATTTACATAATGAAGCCCAACCCCATCATCAGCAGCAATACCTGGAATTATTAATCTATCTTTAACCATTTGTAGATAGGCCGGTCTTCTATTCATTTCACCGTCGTAGTGAGGTGTATGACTCCCCTTTAATATCCCTAATGCCTTTATTGGTTCAAGTGTATCTCCAAATGAATCGGTCAATCCTTCCTCATACCAGCAAATCGCACCTGCGCTTATACCGCACAATAGGATTCCTTGGTCATAAGCAGTTTTAAGTATTTGATCGAGTCCCCACTCTTTCCAGAGAATTAATAAGTTTTTCGTATTACCTCCCCCAACATAGATAATATCCTGCTTGAGTATGTAATCTTGCAAATTTTTGGTAGACGGCTTAAATAATGATAAGTGAGTTGGTTCACACTCCTGCTCATTAAAAAAGGTATAAAACCTTTGTATATACCCGTCCGCATCCCCGCTGGCAGTTGGTACAAAGCATATTTTCGGCCTTTTTACGGAAGCCTGTTTTAAAATATATCGATCCAATAACGGATTATCCGGTTCCATTGAAAAACCTCCGCCCCCTAAGGCAATAATCTGTCGCATAGCTCAATCCTCCCTTACTTTTGACGACTAATAACGTTCAGGCAAAACTTAGTCTATAAATAACGTTTAATATATGTTTGTTAACAGCGTTTATAATGAACAAATGCATAAAAAAGCCTTACTTAAGGCTTCTTTAAAACTTCAGTACTATTGATTTACCATCATCCTTAGAATGAATAGTTACTTGTTTTTGTACAGAGCGATTTTTTTCTAAATGGACATCATATGAACCAGGTTCTATGGTCAACTCATATTCACCTTTACTATTAGTTTGGACCTTTAAGGGTTTCTTGTCTTGATTCTTAGAGTTTTTCTTAATCAAAATATCAGTTTCACCAAGTGCATGACCGGATGAATTCAAAAGGATAAATTTTATTTGAACATTTCTTCTGATATCCTCATCCGAGGAAGCAGTGATTTGTTTACTAGACGTGTGATTTAAATTCAAATCATGATCCCCAAAAGAATAGAAAATGGCATACAGATAAATCGAAAATACGATTACTGCATAAAATATGAGTTTAACCTTCGCCATCATATTCACATCTGATCGCCCCTTCATTCCCTTTAAAAAGTAATCATGAGCCTGCCTACTACCATTATATTTCCATCCTTAAGCTATCATTCCCTTCCAGTAATTTAAATTTGTTACGAAAATACTAATAAGTGGCTCTAATAATCAGTTTGATAAACAGTATTGGAAGAGCAGAAAAAATGAACGAATTTGAACATTTAATTAGTCTATTACAACATGGAGCGATCTGGTCCATATTTACAACCATAGGATATTTATTTTTATTAGTTTGGTGGTTTTTGTTCTTATTCAAAAGTAAAAATAAAAGATAAATTATAAATTTACAAACTGGTTCAGAATCCCTTTTGATTCTTCTTGAAGAGATTGTATTAATTCTTTAACCGATACTTCCCTGCTTAATCTTGGGCTCTGCCCAGACCAAAGTGACATATATTCCTTATTATTTTGTTCAATTGCTACCCTTCTTATTTCTTTAGTTAATGTATTTTGATAAGGATAAGCCGGCAATTCATTTTCGTACTCTCTCATATTTTCCATGAATTTATTGTTAACACCCCGGGCTGTCTTACCAGAAAAGACCCTGGTTAATAATACATCTTCTTCTGATGCATTAAGAATAGCCTTCTTATGTAATGGATGTGCTCCACTCTCTTTTGTAGTTAAAAAAGCTGTGCCTAATTGAACTGCTTTTGCACCAAGGCATAAAGCCGCTGTGACACCTCTTCCATCCATAATCCCTCCTGCAGCAATAACAGGTATGGAAACATTATCTACAACTTGTGGAATTAAAGACATTAACCCTATTAAGCTATCTGGATTCATAAATGATCCTCTATGTCCTCCTGCTTCGCTGCCTTGAACAACTACTGCATCCATTCCTATACTCTCAACTATTTGTGCTTCTTTAACATTTGTTGCAGTACCTATAACAACTGTTCCTATCTTTTTTAATTCTTTCACAATCTCTTTACTAGGAATACCAAATGTGAACGAGCAAACCTTCAATTTTTCTTTTAATACTATTTCAATTTGTTCATCGAATTCTGATTTAGTAGAAATCGACAAATCATCCTTTACTATCTGAAGTTCTTTTCGATATTGGTCTAATAAACTATTCGTTTTTAAAATTTTATCTTCTATTAATTCATGATTTTCAGGTACAAAAAGATTTATACCAAATGGATGTTTAGTTAACTTTTTTACATTATGTATGAATTCTCTTGTTTTATCTGCTGTTAAATAACCGGCTCCAATACTACCTAAACAATTATTATTTGAAACTGATGAAACTAGTTCCGGAGTGGTCACGCCTGCCATAGGAGCTTGTAAGATGGGATATTTAATCCCTAACTCTTGAATCAATTTATTCTCCATAACGAGTTCCCCCTCATTTTTTTGAATTTATAATAAAGTTTTTCCCCAGGATGTATTGTATTTTTTACTTTTCATTGCTAGGTTGCCAAACGTTGAATAACCTTGAATGGATATTGCAATAATTCTCTGATAAAACAAGAAATATTTAGCTTTTGTAGCTTCTTAACTGATTAATGCTAATATCAATTAACCGTTTGATAACGGTTGATAGGCCGTCCTATCCCGCCATACTGTAATACAATTTCTACTTTGTTTTGCTTTTCGAGATGTTCCAGATAACGACGAGCTGTGACTCTTGCAAGTCCAGTCCCTTCGGCAACTTCTTCTGCCGAGATTGGTTTCTTTTTCTCTTCGATGAATAGAAGTATTTTCTCCATTGTTGCCGGGTTAAGTCCTTTAGGGAGTACTTCCTTCTTCATTTTATGCCCCTGTTCAGGTTGGCTGCGCAAGAGACGGTCCAATTCATCCTGAGTCAACTCCTCTTTCTGTTTGAATTGCTCCCTGTATGCCTTATAGTTTTCGAGCGCTTGCTTCATTCGCTCAAAGGTGAATGGCTTCATGACATAGTCAAAAGCTCCAAACTGCAGAATTTCCCGAATTGTCTGCTGGTCATTAGCTGCCGTAACGACGATGACCTCTGTCGAAATGGCCTTTTCCCTGATTTTGCGGATAGTAGCAAGCCCATCCTGTTCAGGCATGAATATATCCATTAAAACAAGTTCTGGCTTCAAGATTTCTATTTGTTCAAGCCCCACCTTACCGTTCGGGGCAAAACCGACGACATGGAAGCCTTCTATTTTCTCAATAAACCCACGATTAACCTCGCGTACCATTGGATCGTCCTCAATTAGTAATACAGTAACTGTTTCCATTTCATTTCCCCCTTAAAAAGTAATGACAATGCTGGTCCCTTCACCAGGAGAACTATCCACTTCAATATTGCCGCCGCCTTTGGCGACAATTTCATGAATCAAGTACATGCCAATCCCATGTCCTTCTTCTTGTTTGGTGGTGTATCCATTTTTGAATAGATTATTGATGACGGCTTCATCCATCCCAATTCCATTATCCTCCACCAAAATTGATGTAGATTCATCCGTTTGGTCCAAGCTAATAGACACTTTACGCTCTTTTTGGATAGATTTCTGTACAGCCTCGAATGCATTTTCAATAAGATTTCCGATAATGACGACAAAATCATGATGGTCAAGCCCATTTGGAAAATGAGTCCAATTGCTGTTCTTATCTATTTCGACTTCGATACCTAGTTCTTTCCCATGGCTAACCTTACTTAAAAGCAAACCTGATAGATTGTCATCTTTAATGCGTTCATGTAGGAAATCAGTGAGCATTTCTTGTTCTTCTTTAGCTTGGAAGATATATTCCGTTGCTTTTTTATATTTACCAAGCTGAAGCAAGCCTGCGATTGTATGCATCTTATTTTTATGTTCATGATTTTGAACACGGAGAGCCTGAACAAAAGCCTTTACGCCTGTAAGCTCCTCGGCTAGCTTCTTCACGTCTGTCCTGTCCTGAAAGACTGCGACGGCTCCAATCGTTTTGCCCCTTACCTGAATAGGAATACGATTACTCAAAATGGAATGCTGGTTGACCAATAACTCCTTATTATAGACCGGGTGATTAAAATCAATGATTTCTGGCAATCTTGTATCAGGCAGAACATCATAAATATTCTTGCCGATTAGATTTTGCTTATCTACACCAAGGATACGATAGGCCTTTTCATTAAAAACCGTAATGGTCATATCATTATCAATAGCGATAATTCCTTCATGCATGGCATTGAAGGTTTCATTCCGTTCGGCATAGAGACGAGCTATTTCATGTGGCTCAAGCCCAAACATTTGGTTTTTAACATGCCGTGCCAGTGACCATGCTCCCCATGCGCCAAGTAGCAACGAAAAACCAATAGCCAAGAAGATTTCAATCCTTGTCCCCCATACAATTTCCCATAGAGTTGGGGTCAGATATCCTGTGATAACCACCCCTACCTGATTATGTTCATCATCCATAATAGGAACAAATCCGCGCATAACTGTGCCTGCTTCTCCATTCGCTTTAGAGACATAGCTGTGTTCCGTAAACGCAGCATCCTCATCTGCCGTTTTTGACACTGTACCTATCATCCTTTTGACAGGATGGGACAGTCGGATACGATTATTATTGAGCACAACAATATAATCAGCATTATTGATAACCCTAATCCGCTCAACAACTGGGTTTATTTCTTCCGCTCTGCTTTTGTCACCGCCTTCTGAAAGCAGCTTCCTCACCTCAGGCAATTCAGCAACCGTTCTTGAGAGGAGCAGGCTCCGTTCGCTGATTTCTGCCTCCTTCTTTTCCATGACACTTCCGAGCACAAAGATACCTGCAACAGCAAAAGAACAGATAATGATGAAGAAAGTCATAGTCATAATCTTCCAATGGATAGATATTTGCTTCATGCCCAAAACTCCTCGAGTAACTTTTTTCCATTGTACCACCAAAAAACATGGTAGAATATTGAAAAGAATAATATGGCGGGGATATGATATGAAAAGTTTTTTAATAACAGCTGTTTCCATCATTGCTGTATTGGTGATATACATGGGGGTTCGGCATGATGTTGGGCAGAAAGCAAGCTTACCGCCTGATTTTGAACAAGAGGGCTTAAACGAACAAATTGTCATCAACTTTAGTCATGTTGTTGCCGAAAATACACCAAAAGGGCTCACCGCTGATAAATTTGCAACGCTAGTCGAGAAGAAGACTAACGGAGCTATCCAGGTAGAGGTATATCCAAACAGCACACTCTACTCAGATGGGGAGGAACTGCAAGCTTTGCAAAATGGCGATATCGAGATGATTGCTCCCTCCTTCTCAAAAGTGACAGATTGGATTCCCGAATGGCAAGTTCTCGATCTGCCGTATTTATTGAAGAATTATAAAGATATAGAAGAGATTTTCACAGGTCCCATAAAGGGAGAGCTATTAGGGATGCTTGATGAGTATGGTGTAAAGGGCTTGGCCTTTTGGAATAATGGATTTAAACAAATTACAACGGCCCATTCTCCTGTTAAACTGCCAGATAATCTTGAGGGACTTACTCTGCGTACCATGCCAAGTAACATGCTCAAAAGGCAGCTGAACCTTGTTGGTGCAGAGAACCGAAGCGCTTCCTTTGACCAGGTTTATAGTTTATTAGAAAGGGAGAAGCTTGACGGCCAAGAAAATACGATTTCTAACATTGATTCTAAGGGTTTCTATCAAGTGCAAGATCATATGATACTATCCAACCATGGTATTCTTGGATATGCAGTCATGATTAACAATGAGTTTTGGAACAGTCTTCCAAAGAATTTACAGCAGGCAGTCATCGAAGCAATGGACGAAGCGACAGCTTGGAACTTAACGCAATCCGAGCAAATGAACAGAGAATCCTTAGCGAAATTGGAAGCTTCCGCTGAGCTTGAAATCTATCATCTAAGTGGCGAAGAATTACGGCAATGGCAGCAAACTTTCTTGCCACTGTATGATTACTATAAGACCCAATTCGACGAAAAACTATTAAAAAAGATTCAAGAGTCGATTGACTGATGAGGCCTTCCCCTACGGAAGGTCTTTCTTTTTCATATAGATTAGATGCTGATTAAAGAAATATGCTCATTCTTTCGATTAAGAAAATTATCCTGATGACCAAAAAGACCAAAAAGAACATTAAAACCATAATCCCACAATTCCTTCTTTATCCTTTAAGATAAACACAATAAATTGTAAGCGCTAACAATAAAACAGAAAGAAGGGGTGGCTTTGAAAATCTTTAAGAATCTAACTGTCCAAGTTGTCACCGGTATCATTTTAGGGATTATGGTAGGGGCAATTTTCCCTGAGTTCGGTGCCAGTTTAAAAATCCTTGCTGATTTATTCATAAAATTAATTAAAATGTTGATTGCTCCAATTATCTTTTTGACAGTAATCATTGGGATTGGAAGCATGGGCAACCTAAAGAAAATCGGGAAGATTGGCGGCAAGGCTTTATTGTATTTCGAAATTGTATCCACTCTTGCTTTAGCAATCGGTATTCTTGTCGTCAACTTTGTTCAGCCTGGAAGCGGGCTTAATACAGAGAATTTAAAAACTGGCGATGTATCTCAATATACGGCACAGGCTGCTGAATCGGATCAGGGCTTCGGAGCATTCATTCTGAACTTGATTCCTGAGAATGTTGTCGGCGCCCTTGCTTCAGGGGAACTGCTTCCGGTCTTGTTCTCAGCAATTCTATTCGGACTGGCTGCTGCTTCTGTCGGCGAAAGAGCCAAACCAGTCATCACCTTCTTTGAAATAATAGCTGATATATTCTTTAAGATTGTCAATATGGTTATGAAAATATCCCCTATCGCCGCGTTTGCCGCAATGGCCTATACAATCGGAAATTTCGGTCTTGGATCGCTTGTTTCACTCGGAAAATTGATGGGCTCTGTGTACCTCACTATGTTTTTATTCGTCGTCTTGGTCCTCGGCTCAATTGCAAAATATTACGGTTTTAATATCTTTAAGTTCATGGCCTATATTAAAGAAGAGATTCTGCTGGTTCTTGGTACATCATCTTCCGAATCTGCCCTGCCGGGAATGATGCGAAAGCTAGAAAACTACGGCTGTTCAAAGCAAGTCGTCGGTTTGGTCATCCCTACAGGGTACTCCTTCAACCTTGATGGTACATCTATATATCTATCAATGGCCGCCATCTTTATCGCCCAGGCCTATGGGATTGATTTGACCATCTGGCAAGAACTGACCTTGCTTGGCATATTGATGCTAACCTCAAAAGGCGCTGCAGGGGTGACAGGATCCGGCTTTATCACACTGGCCGCCACTTTGGCTGCCTTCCCAATGATTCCGGTAGAAGGAATGGCGTTATTAATTGGTGTCGATCGTTTCATGTCTGAAGCACGTGCAATTACGAACCTAATTGGCAACGGTGTGGCAACTGTTGTTGTTTCTAAATCAGAGAAAGAATTCAATGCGGATTTTGTGCCTGATGAACAACCAAAGAGGTATGATGCCACTTCTCCTGCAGACAATCTATAAAACAAAGAGAAAGACAAGCCGTGCCTCCATCTGCCAGCTTGTCTTTCTTTTTAAATACTTTTTCTAATTTTCCATTCATATACGGATGATCAACCTGTGATACTTATTATTTTTCATTTTCAGGTTAATTTAATTATTGCTCTTAATCCATACCTGAGAAGATAGCTGCATAATGAAAAGACTGCCTATCTGACGTCCCGTCTCTGAAGAACAGTTAAATAAAAAAAACGCCGAATCAATCGGCGTTTCAGTAGTATATTCGATTTCCTTTTTCCTTCTGCTTTTTATAATACTTGTCGTATGCAACCAATGTTAAGACTGCTAGGATGGGATAACACAGTACCATGGAGTTGTATGAAGTGTATCCTGCAAAATTAAAATGGAATAGCAGGAAACCAATCGTATTAATGACAAGCAACCTCATTTTCAATGAATGGTTTTCTTTCATTTTCATAAAGAATAAGCCAAATAAAAGAATTGTAATCCCGATGGACATGGAAATATAGGAACCCAGGAACATTCCGAATGAATCAAAGAATACCACTGGTATCAATCCACTAAACATCACGGTCAAATAACAGGTTAGCAGCAAGAGAGAATATCTAACATATTGCATGGTTTCTTCCCCCTTATTGATTTAATAACTTCGTTTTCATTTCTCTGTTCATATCATCCAGCTTCGTTACAAACTCTTTACTGCTGGCGATAATCCTTCTGCTGGATGCTTCCTGGGTCTCAATAGCAGAATAAATATCCTGGTAAGCCTTTTGAAGCTTTTCAATCGAGATAGATGGATTCTCCAGGAGCTTCGTTGTTTTTTCTGTGTTTTCTTTTAGCATTTGCGCGTTTGCCAAAATCATGTTTTCTGTAGCTTCATTTACGTCATTGATTGCTGTAATGATTCTTTCCTGATTTTGCAGTGCCAAATGAATAGCAGATGTAACGGGAGCTAAGTTCTTAGTCGTATCAATTGCATTCCGAATGGCTTCTTTCAATTTATCATTATTTTTCTTGATAATATCAACAGAAGCAAGGGATTGCTGTAGCACATTTACCATAGAGCTCATATTCTTTGTTCGCACAATAATTTTCTCCTGTGCCTCCATGACAAGCTGCTGCTTATTCTGCCATTCTGGATCGTTCTTTTTATCCTCAATCATTTGGAAAAGATGCTGACCCATATAGATTTGTTTATCTAAGAGATAAATTTTTTCATGGACATCTTTTTTGATGACATCAAGCTCAGCATTATCCTCCTGAAGCATATCTCTTCCTCTAAGTAAGGACTGGACGATTTCATCAATATTCTTTTCCACTGTTTGATACTTGGCAATAAACTTTTCATTTGAACTCTTGCGCAAAAACTTCGGAACAATCTTTGCTATTCCTTTTGTCTGATAGGCATTTGGATTTAGGTCAGAAACCGCCTCGCGAAGCTTGAGCAGATTAGTTGGTATATCGTGATTGTCCTTGTTGTCCATCATGTCTTTGACTGGTCTGCGAAGGCTGTTTAATGATTCCCCAGCCATACGTTGCTCATTGCCGCCGAAATTGCTTAAATGCTCTAGGACGGAGTCAATATTATGTGCATCCGTGTCAGATATTTTTTTGACGACCTGAGTTGCTTCATCATTTAATTTTTTCATATCTTCGGGATTTATGAATGATTGAATCGCTGTTTCATCAAATTCCCTATTTTGTTCACTCATCGGTTTTCCACCTCTTGTCCGACATTATTTTTCGTATCTTTGATCGATTGTAGTCAATGTTTTCTTTAAGTCAAATTCCCTTGTATTGTCAATATGTCTGCGAATTTGTGTAATTCGCTCCTGTATGATAATCAGTCGATTTAATGTATCATGTTCATACTTTTCTTGTTGTTTGGATTCCAATTGACTAAAGTCAGCTATCAGCTTTCGTAAATCTTTAATTATTGTCTCCTTAACCTGATGCTCATAATCAACATCAGAGATGAGATCCACATGCTCCAGTAAATAACCCAGGCTTGGGATAATTTGAGTAAAGGCATGATCAATCGGTGATGAGAGATAGTTTCTTTTTCTCGCATCTTCCAGCTCGTTTATAAGAGCAGTAAAGTTATTGTTATTTTGATATATCATTTTCATTTTTTCCGGCTGAAAACTCATAATGGCCCATCTTAAAAACAGGTCAATCTTTTCTAGATCGCTTTCTTTCTTTAATAACTGTTCAGAGATTTTCTTTTCTGTATAAACTCTCGATCTTGTATCGTATCGAACATCAAGTAAAGGCTGTTTGGTTTTAGCTTTTTGCGCATTAATCGTAATGTAATCCGGTCCAGCCAAGATAGATAGTATATTTGAATCCAATTCATATACATAATGGGCATAACGATCATCCAATTGAGTGCATACAAACTGGTCTTTTTGATTTTTACCTGCTATTCGCTTCATCACATTTGCCAAACGTTCCTGTTTTGGTCCTGCTGGTTTTGCGTCCTGCAGAAAAACTACAGCTGTAGCTCCTACCAATCCAAGAAGGATCATATAGAACATAAACAGTCACCCCTTTCTAAGGCAATTTTACCATACTATACATACGAACAAACAGACAGATAGTTTCAAAAAACATTGGTAATTTTCATTTCCTGTAGCACTTTTATCAAAAATAATGGATATCTCAAGAAAAACTATATTTATATATTATTTCTTTCCCTAAGCGAATATCTTAATTTAAAATTTCAGAATAGAAACTATTTTACACACCTAAAATATGGATTGTTTTGGTAAAATACAAATTGAAAGCTGACCCAAATCGTAAAACGGCCAATCGACGGCGAATTTCCATTAATTCACCTGTTAATTTGAAGGGTAAATTACATCTACATACGTACCACCAAGAAAGTATAAATTCAAACGAATAGAGGATGATAGCATGTATTTTTCATCAAAAAGAGACTTATGGATAACCGCTACCATTTGGTTATTCGCATTTATTTTTATTCTTTCACCCATTTTCTTTCCAGACCTTGGTGTTTGGATGACCCCTGAGTTCTTAGACAAGCAATGGATTAAAATCGTACTCTTAGTACCAGTTGGTTTTTGTTTAATGTGGATATGGCTTAAAACGGGATATACAATTGCGGAAAATCTCCTCACCATACACTACGGTCCATTTAAGAAGGAAATTAAGATTGATACGATTAGTAGTATAAGAAAAACCAGAAATCCTTTTACAGATCCTGCCCAATCTATGAATAAAATAGAAATTAATTTTACAGGATTTAATACGATTGCCATTTCACCAAAAAACCAAACTGAATTTGTTCGTCAATTATTAAAGCAAAATCCACATATAAAAACGGATTACCATTTTGAAAATCGTACGGAGAGTTAGGATAAGAATTAATAGATTAGCCTTTTTAAGTGCAATCTGCCTGCAGCGTCGGTCTAATACCATGAGCACATAAAAAACACCGGAAAACACCGGTGTTTTAATTAATTATCTATTTGTTGTCGATTAGCTTAAAAGGAAAATGCAGTTCAAAATTGGCTTTTCTTTTTTCAGACTCTTTCTTAATCACTTCCCCTGTATTCAGCCAAGATGCTACATCAAAGTATTTCTTATAATCCGTTAGCTCATTTTGTAATTTGGTTTCTATGTGTTGATTTGAAAAACAAATCACATTGTCTAAATGTCCCATTGGCCTAGCCGTAAAACAGACTTTGTTTTTTAAAGGCAACTGATTGAACGTTTCAATACATTCTTTTCTGCACTGATACTGATCGCTGAATTTAAAAAACAACTGATCCCAATTTATGCGTTTAACTCTTTCATTCCAGTCATTTAATGCTGTCTGTTTATACTTATAGGAATAGAAATGGATCTCCACTTTCTGGTCCAACAGCCCAATGGGATAGATATCCGTTATTCCATCATATTTTGAATGGAGTGTAAATTTAAGGGGAGATTTCATATAATGCTCAAAGTTAGATAAAAGCTCAATATAGTCCGGTGCAAATATGAACATTCCAATAAATGGAGAGTTGTATTCCATACCTAAATCATCGTATACTTTCTTGCCCCAATCATTGTCTGAGACAATCGTGAAATGACTGTTTTTCACTTTCTTTTTCATATCCAGATGAAAACAATAACTAGATATCTTTTTCGTTATTTTTTGTAGATAACCTTCCATTTTATCTCCCCCTTTCTACATTATTATTACCTTTATTCCTTTTTTTAATGAAAAAATAACATCTAAATTATGGAATCTTACATTTCTCGCTAAAGATTTCCCAAATTATGCCGATATGTGATATAGCACCCTCTATGACATTTTATGATGGAGACATTTTTTAGTTACTCATTTTATCCTTAAATTTGTTTGGGATTGATTTAACTGGTCTTTGCTGTTGTCTGACAAAAATATATGCCATACAGCCTTGTAAAACTGAGGGAGAATAAAGGAGGATGTACATTTGCAAAATCAAAAGGCAAGCCATAAGCCATTGGTCTATAAGGGTACAACACTTTTATTATCTGCAGGATTTATCCTATATAGCGGGGATACATCATTAAAATTATTGGACACCAAAAAGGCAGAAGCATCTAGTGTTACGTATTACGAAACCACTTCTAATTTAAATTTACGAGTCAGTAATTCTACTAAAAGCACTGTACTCTTAACCATCCCTAAAGGGGAAAAGATTAGCTACCTTGCAAAAAGTGGTTCTTGGTTCAAAGTGAAATTTAACAATCGCACAGGATGGGTCAATAATAAGTATGTGAAGAAAGCTGAAAATATTACTTCTAGTAAAGCAATTGTCTCTGGCTATCAAACTACAGCTAATCTTAATTTACGATCCAAAGCGTCAACCAATGGGAAAATCCTGAAAACCATACCTAAAGGGAAAACCCTAACCTATATTTCCACTAGCGGTTCTTGGATTAAAGTAAAATATCAAACTACTACGGGCTGGGTTAGTTCAGATTATGTAAAAAAAATAAATGAGAAAGCTAAGGTTGAACCTGCTGCTGTGGTGAAATCTGCTGTTGTTACCAGCAGTTCATCAGCCTACACAACGAAAGCTAACCTTAATTTACGATCATCCGCTTCAACAAAAGGAGCTATTTTAACGACGATTCCTAAAGGGAAATCCGTTACTTATGTTTCCAAAAGCGGTTCATGGTTCAAAGTAAAATATGGCGGTAAAACCGGTTGGGTCAGCTCCAGTTATTTAAAAGCTAACTCAGCTGCTGCTAAACCAACGAGCAGCACCCCTTCCGCTGTGGCAAAACCACAGCAAGAGGTTACGTACCAAGCAACAGCTAATTTAAATTTACGATCCTCTTCTTCCACAAAAGGATCTATTCTTACGACGATTCCTAAAGGGAAATCCGTTACTTATGTTTCTAAGAGCGGTTCATGGTTCAAGGTGAAATTTAGCGGTAAAACCGGTTGGGTCAGCTCCAGTTATTTAAAAGCTAACTCAGCTGCTGCTAAACCAACAAACGGTACAGGCACACCATCTACCGTGGCAAAACCACAGCAAGAGGTGAAGTATCAAGCGACAGCAAATTTAAATTTACGTTCTTCTGCTTCAACGAAAGGATCCATTTTAACGACAATTCCTAAAGGGAAATCTGTTACTTATGTTTCCAAGAGCGGTTCTTGGTTCAAGGTGAAATTTAGCGGTAAAACTGGTTGGGTCAGCTCCAGTTATTTAAAAGGTGTTACACCGGTTAAAAATGAGAGTCCCTCCCCTTCTGTTGAAAAACCAAAGGCGAATTTGACTTATCAAACTACTGCTAAACTGAATCTAAGAACTGAGGCTTCTACCCAGGGGTCTGTATTAATGCTTATCCCAAAAGGAGAGAAAGTTACCTATCTATCAAAAAACAGTTTTTGGTTTAAGGTGAAGTATGGAAACAAAACAGGTTGGGTCAGCTCTGAATTCCTAAAGGAAACAACTGAAGATAAAAAAGAGGAAGTAAAGAATAAAGAGATTTATACGACAACTGCTAATTTGAAGTTTCGAATTTCAGGCTCTACCAGTGCAACAGTCATTACTACTATACCTAAAGGAAAGCAGGTTACGTATTTATCCAAAAAAGGGTCATGGTATAAGGTTTCCTTTAACTCACTTACAGGCTGGGTCAACTCATCCTACCTGGTAAAAGGAGCATCTACCTCCGATTCCTCTAATCCAATCAGTTTAGATTCCTATGTAACGATGGATTTAAGGACAAATTCATCCGTAACAGCTGCTCAGATTAATACGTATATTGCGAAAAATGCAACCTCCTCCAACAGTGTTCTATATAACAGGGGAAGCATATTTATTGATGCAGCAAACAAGTATGGCGTGAACGCTTTGTATCTTGCAGCACATGCCATTCATGAGAGCAATTTCGGTAAATCGACTATATCATTGGCAAAAAATAATCTGTTTGGTTACGGAGCCTACGATGCAGCTCCATTCGTGGGTGCTGTCAAATTTAATACAATCAAATCAAATATTGAATTTATTGCTCAAATGATGAAAGCAACGTATTTAAATGAAGGATACTGGTCCTATAAAGGTGCTTATCTTGGTTCTACCGTTAAAGATAGTAATGGGAATAGAATCGACAGCCTAAGCAGCGGGATGAATTTTTATTATGCGACCGATTCAAATTGGGGAAAAGCGATTGCCAAACATATGTCGGCAATGCTTGATTACAGTAACGAGGGTGCAAAAAATGCCACCCCGAATAAAAAGGTGCCAAGCAGACCCTCTTATCCTGATGCAAAAGATGTCTTTCCTACCGGTACTCTTGCTGTAGCCCATAAAACAATTAATCTGACATCAGCAGATAACACAGGTTCAACCGTTTATCAGACAACTTCAAACCTAAATTTGCGATCAGGTGCTTCAACAGATGGTTCTATTCTGCTCACCATTCCTAATGGGAAAACGATAACCTATCTTAGTGCAAGTGGTAGCTGGTATAAGGTTCAATATAACGGAAAAACCGGCTGGGTCAGTTCTGAATATGTCACAAAAACAAACTCAGGATCTTCTGTCAGCATTCAAGCAGGAGAAACCTTTAATTTACTAGAAAAACATAACAATGAGTCTTTAAAAGTAAAATACAAAGGGAAAATGTATTATACATCCAGTTTTGGATTAAGCAGTTATTATAAATACATGTCCGTTAAAAATCTGGCGCGTGTGGATGCTACATCCTTAAATGTCCGTTCTGCTGCGAATACAGGCAGCAGTATAGTCGGTACCCTATCTAATTATCAATATATTGAGCTATCGGTTGATTCAAAAAACAATCCGGTAACCAGCAATGGATGGTATAAAGTGAAACTTTCAAATGGTACACAAGGATGGGTTTCCGGAATGCATATTATCCGTGAATTGAATAAATAATAGATTGTGAGATTATCATATCTTAGTTTTAGCCCAGAGATTCACTCTGGGCTTTTTCTATAAGGATATATTTGTTTTGTCATAACAGCCAATTAGAAAACATAAGGAAACATTCACTATTTATCCGCCCTTACGTTTTGTCCGACTCCTCATATATTAATTATAAAGATTTATATGGAGGTGGAACTATGCAAAGAAGAAGACGTGCAGGCAAAGGACTATGTTATCCAGGATATAATTGGTGCGGTCCTGGCTGTTCCGGTCCATGGGGACCTACTAATCAAGTAGACTCATGCTGCAAGAAACATGATGACTGTTATAAGAGATTTGGACCCACCAAACAGTGTGACGAGATGCTGTTAAACTGCCTTCAATCACAAATAAATCCTCGAACAAAAATGGGACGAGATGCTCGATTGTTTTACAATGTCATGCGTCTTAGGTATGATCTCCGATAATTAATCAGAAACTATAAAAAGCCTCTCAAATCTTTCTGATTAGAGAGGTCTTTACTTTTAACCTATACATTACATCAGTACTATTAGATCTGGAAATTTTATATTTAACTCCATATTTCCCTCAGCTATAATCACTCTTAAATATTATGTAAATTGCATTCCCTCTTGTTCTATTCTTTTTATTATGCCGTGTTGCTTTATCGGAATGTTTAATATCTATATATATGGGCAAAACATTTAATATACCTAGAGAAATGAGGCGGAATTTATGTATTTTGAGTTGAACGAAACGAAACATCGCCCTTTCCCTTTACCGAAATCACCGTGGGTACTGACCCAGGTATGGAATGATATGCTATTTTTACATTATCAAATAGACCCCACCCTTCTCCGTCCATATGTGCCGGAGGAATTGGAGATTGATTCATATGAAGGAAAAGCATGGATTTCGATTATTCCCTTTAAGATAACTAAAATGAGAGCAAGAGGGCTTCCACATTTTCCATATCTTCATACTTATTTAGAGCTGAATGTACGTACATATGTTAAATACAAGGGTGTTCCTGGTATTTATTTTTTTAGTTTGGATGCTGATAAACTATTAGCCGTCTTGGGAGCACAAGTGGGCTTGGGCCTACCTTATAAAAAAGCACATATGTACTTTCAACAGGAAAGGGATCAATTTTATTTTCAAAGTGTACGAGAAAGCAATAAAAAAACCTATCAACTCGATGTTCATTATGAGCGTAAACAGATTTTATACGAACCCCTGCCGAACTCTTTGGATTTTTGGTTATTAGAACGATACAGTATGTATAGTATTTGGGGCGATTTAATCATACGCGGAGATATTCATCACGATCAATGGAAAGTAAGTATGGTTCATGCGCATATTTCAACTAATACTATGCTCGACTTTTTAGGAGATGAAACACTCGATCCTGCACCACAGCATATGCATTACTCGAGAAGAAAGCGATTTTTATTTTTCCCTCCAAAAATTGTGGGCAAAATTAAACACTCCACAGACAAATAATCTATACAATAGGTGTAATCTCGACTATATTATGTTAAACGAAAATATACTCTCTTTAGTCTGGTTAGATAAAAGTATTTAACTGAATTCTTCTTAATTCATTCTCCCTTTTATCATACCCATCAGTTGGGTAAATGATTGCTACCATAACTTACTCCTATCTTTTCGGTAAATTGGCTTTCTTTTGACTTCTTAATAATATTAAAATGTAAACTCCTATTAATCTATTCGTAACATTGTAACTATATAATGGTACTATAATAGTTTTCCAGAAGGATAGATGCTAAAAATGGACATAAAAGAGCCAACGAAAAAAACGAATTCAATAACCATACCTCCGGTGATTAAAGATTATATCGGAAATAAAACTACATTAGAAGATTTAGAGCAACTGAAGCATTTGGTTGCAAAAAGATATGCTGAACTTAAAGTACCCCGTCTCGATTAACGGGGTTTTTTATTTGCCTACATTCAACCTCTATTCATACTTTTCCTACTTAGTGTTTTCTCTTCATTTTTTCTATAATTCTTACCCCGTATTTTCCTATCCTAGTTCATCAAATCTGCACCTTAACTTCATTAAGATGTTAATCTAATGAAAATAAAAAGCTCTCTCCTAGGCTCATTCTGGCTATAGTATTCTCTCAGCCCTATATTTAATAGAAGAAACTCGATATTTTTTACTAAACGATATTTCTAACTTCAAAAAATTGAGGATTCAGAGTCAATACCTTTCTAAAAAACAATAGAATCATGACTTTTTACTTATATTGACTATAACTTTCAATTGAAAGATGAATCTAACCACCCTGTACTAATTGCCCTCTTTTTTGTAGTATATGGGAGAAATGATAGAAATTTAAAGGAGAGTGTCGAATGTCAAAATCCAATATTAATCGTTTCTTCGTCCCAGCCTTTCTCGTGTTCCTGCTCCTCTTACCGTTCATTCCTGCGGTAACACCCAAGGCAGATGGACCAATTACTGTAACAGAGGCAATAGCAAACAATACAGGCAATGCTACTGTTGAAGGCTATATCGTTGCCCATACGACAGGAAATAATAGCTACAATTTTGAAGCACCATTCAGCAGTGATTTTAATATTGCGCTAGCTGATTCACCCAATGAAACGGATAAAGAAAAACTGCTTCCTATCCAGCTCCCGGCTAAATTCCGAGCAGAATTTGGGCTTCAGTCTAATCCATCCATCATCGGGAGTAAAATTCACGTTACTGGAAATCTTGAGGCTTACTATACAGTGCCTGGATTAAAATCACCTACCTCCATTGTTTTTGCAGAAGAACATGATCCAACTCCGAAAGCTGCCGCTGCTGCGAGCTCAGTCTCTCCAGGACCAGTATCAGCTGGAACAGCTATTTCCTTAACTACAGAGACGGAAAACGCAACCATCTACTACACAACAAATGGGATGGAACCTACCATAGACAGCGAAGTGTACACGACCCCTATCATCATCGCAGAAAACACGACAATTAAAGCAATCGTCGTAGCAGACGGCTATAAAAACAGTGATATTGTATCACTAGCCTATTACATTGCCACTAGCGGTTTACAGATACATGACATTCAAGGTGCCGAGCACCACTCTCCATATCAGGATCAATATGTGGCAGATGTTGAAGGCATCGTAACTTATATTGCCGATGCTAACAACTTTTACATGCAATCTCTAACGCCTGATAAAAACCCTGCCACCTCAGAAGGCATACTTGTCTATAAAAGAAACCATGCTGCACAAGTTGGTAATACCATTAAAGCAAGCGGTCAGGTTAAAGAATGGGTACTTGAAGGTTATGCAGAAAAATTAACAACGGATTTACCGGTTACAGAAATCAATGCTACTAACATTACGATTGTAAATGACTCACAACCGCTCCCTAAGCCGATTGAGATTAGCCCGCTTAAAGGACAGCCAACACGAATCATCGATAACGACCAGTTCAGCAAGTTTGATCCATATCAGGACGGGATTGATTATTACGAGAGCCTAGAGGGAATGCTCGTAAACATTAAACAGCCGAAGGTTATTGCACCGCAGGATTATGGCGAACTATATGTAGTGTCAAAATATACTTTACTCAACACACTGGTAAAAGGCTTGAGGATTTCAGAAAACGATTATAACCCAGAGCGACTCATCATTGATACTGGTGATTCAAGCTTTGTTACCAAGACAGGCGATTCATTTACTGGAGATATTCATGGTGTTGTAAGTTATGGTTTCAGCAATTACCGAATCTTATCTGATAAAGAAAATTTACCAGAGCTTAAAAACGGTAGCCTGAAACAAGAGGTAACGAAATTTAAGCAACATGCCAAAAAACTGACAGTCGCTTCCTATAACGTAGAAAATTTCTCTCCGAAGGAAAGCGACGAGAAAACTACTAAACTTGCAAAAGCCATTACTGACAATTTAAATCAGCCTGATATCATTGGACTTACTGAAATACAGGATAATGATGGTGCCACAAATAGCGGTAATACAGATGCAAGTGCAAGCTATCAAACATTGATTGATAAAATCAAAGAGTTGGGCGGTCCTTCTTATTCATTCACAGATATTGCGCCGGTTAATAATCAAGACGGAGGCGCTCCTGGAGCGAATATTCGCGTTGGATTTTTATATAACCCAGAGCGAGTGTCACTCACTCCTGCTCCAAAAGGCAGTGCGAATGAAGCAGTCAGCTATGAAGATGGCAAACTGACAGCTAATCCAGGACGAATTGATCCTGAAAATCCTGCTTTCGATAGTAGTCGTAAGCCTTTAGCTGCCCAATTCACCTTTAATGGGAAGGATGTTATCGTCATCGCTAACCATTTTAATTCAAAAGGCGGAGATCAGCCGCTCTTTGGAAAAAACCAGCCGGCTATATTGTCTAGTGAGGAGCAGCGCATTAGCATAGCAAATGTGGTGAATCAATTTGTAAAAGAAATCCAGTCCAAGAACAAGAATGCCAATATTATTGCTCTCGGAGACTTAAATGACTTTGAATTTACAGATACACTCAAAACACTGAAGGGAAGGGAACTGACGAATATGATTGATTTGATTCCCTCAATTGACCGCTATACGTATGCCTATCAAGGAAATTTACAAGTGCTAGACCATATCCTTGTTTCGAAACCACTAACATTGCGTACAGCTGTTGATATCGTTCACATCAACGCTGCCTTCATGGAAGAACACGGACGGGCAAGTGATCATGACCCTGTATTAATCCAAACCATGCTAAAATAATGCTCAATAAATTCTTGAGAAGGCGGTCCTAAAAGGATTGCCTTCTCTTCTTTTATGTAAGGCAGAGTTTTGAGATGATACGTCTTAGGTAACGCATATTATGAACACAAGAAACCCAATGGTACATATACATCGGGTTTGTCATCTCTTGGCACTTCATAAGTCAAGGCTTGTCTACTGTCTCCTATTCCTTTAATGGTCGGATCCTGAACAATACCAATCCAGCTAAAATAACCACAAAAATCAAAACTAATTGTGGTGTAACATCATCTTCTGCGACAGACGGCATGACTCCTATTAAACCGAGCAACTTATATATAAAGCTGGTGACTAAAGTAGCAAATGCAATAATAAGGTTGGGTTTTTAAAACGTACTTTCCAATTCATTCTATCACTCCATTAACTTAGTATGCCTAACTTCAAATATATTTAAAAGGCTGAATGCTGACAGTAAAAAGAAAATCCCTGCCCCCCAATTTAAGGACATTTCACTCGTGGCATAAGAAACAGCAATGATTAAATAAATTAAGGCGGATAACCCTAACCCAAACTTTCTCATTACATAACTATTAATAACCAGCCCAATAACCTTAATGGTAGCTGCAGAAAAGAAAATGAGAGCAAACAATGTCTCGCTTCCCAACTGACTTAAAGTTCCATATAACTCTGGCAATTGCTGAAACATATCATTGTTGAACATACATACCATAGCAAGGTAATAGCTCAATATACTAACTAGTGCCTCAAAATATGGTATAGACCTTTTCATCATCCACCCTCCTTAGTTCAGTTTTTGTATAGCAAACACAATAAAACCGATAACCGCTGGAATAGTTCCACCTATAACGGCAGCGGTCACAGTTCTTCTTAACCATACAGTATCTCCTTTAATGTCTTTTAGGGTTTCTAAAATACCAGCAATCTGTTGATCGTGTACAATTTGTGTACTACGCATTTGGTCCAACCGATCCTCCTGCTTGTCCATCCGGAGTTCATGTTTTTCAAAACGCACGTCCTGTTTATCAAATTGCCCTTCCGTCTGACGCTTGTACTCTTTGAACTCTTCTAACATATTCATCACCAACTGTTTTAACATGTAACCTTCACCCTCATCATATGCGAAGAATCTTTCTTTTGTGCCATAATTAGACTTTGTAACTATCATTTAATGTCTGAATAGTTGGTCAAGAGAATGGCTCGCTTTACACGAGCATCACTTTAGGCAAAAAAAAAGAGGACTCCAACTAGAAGTCCCCTCATACTATGTGATTTGATCATACTTACCCGTGAAAAAACTCAATGGTTTATTACTTATAATTGCATTCAGATCTACATTACCAGCATATCCATCTACTCTTCCTTTGTCTGTAAATTGCCATAAGTCGCAAGCATAGTCAGGTTTCCTGCTACTTGCTCGCCTGCCATTGTTACGCCCATAAGAAGGTATCCAAACAGCATCAAAGTCTCTTATATCGATATTAAAGGATTTATAAAGATGATTGGCAATATATATCCCTACTTTCTTCACCCCAAGAGCTCTCAATTTCTTTGCATAGACCTTAACCCCTGCTCTCATATCTTTCATGCTCTTCTCCTCAACATCAAGCCAGTAAACAGGCGGGCTAAATTCTTTAGTCCGGTTATAAAAATCAGTAGCCTCTTTCTCCATATCAGAGATCGAAATACCCCTTACCCACGCATAGGCATTAGTTGGTACACCACGCTTATTAAATTCCTTGTGATGAGTTTTATAATGTCTGTCGATTGTAGAAGATCCATACTGAGTACGAACAATAACTAAATCCACTTCCTTGGCTAGTTTGTCATAATTTATAGACGATGGTGGCTGGTGATGTGAAATATCTATAATTTTCCCCATTTTTATCAGTACCCCCTTTTATTAGAATATATAAAAAGAGCCCTGGGGGACACTTAAAATAAATTAAACGGCAACTATAGTTTTTGACAGAGGCGAGCAATTTTGCTGGGCATAAAAACTGCCTCGCTTTTTTTATATTAAATGCTTAAATGGTAAGACTTCTCCCCTTCCCTTAAGGGATTGTGTGCACTATATCGGCCGAGCATACACCTGGATTCTGCTTGCCGTTTTTTATCCAACTAAGGCGATCTATAAAGGGCTTTTCGCTATGTCCTTCACCGCTATAACAGCAAACTTCTCTTTAGAGTGTATTCTTAGTTGTTTCTCCAGAAATTCATCCGCTTCCGGTTCCCATGGAATTCTAGCATCAGTTTTCCATGTGTCTCTCATTTTTATCGCCTCCTACTTTTATAATATCAGTCAGAGGCGATTTATTAATAAGAGGGGAAAAGTTTTTATAAAAAAGAGGACTTCCAGAGTGGAAAGTCCCTTTAATTTTAAATTTTCAGCTTTTCTAATTCGTTTAATTTTAAATGCAAAAGAAGAATTTTTTGATTAACTTCCTTAGATGATTCCACATGTTGAAGCAAATAGCGTAACCGCATGGTGTGGAAAATACACAAAAGTTTCTTCATATATAATCATCCTTTATCCGACTTACGTTAATAATAGCGTTGGTATATAATTTCAACAAGAGGCTCAAGATGCGGTTCATTTGTCATATACAAATAAGAGGAATCCCACTTAGGAACCCTCTTATTTATTCTTCTCATGTTACCGCATAGTATGTTCCAATTATACTTTAAATCAACGAAACCTTTCGCACAGGATATTCATTTCCTGTAACTATTTAATGCTATGGAACGAATCCATAAAAGAGCCGGATTGCCAAAGATACAATTCACGCTTTAAGGCATACTCATGCTGTTCTACTTCTAGAATCAGGAGCTTCGATGAAATACATCCAAGTACGATTGGGTCATGGATCCATTCAGATCACCGCTGATGTGTACTCTCGCGTCTCTAAGAAAATCGAAAAAGATACTATGGGAAAATTTGAAGATTTCACAAAAAGTTAAAATGTTTAGAGGCGGGGCAAAAGCGGGGTAAAAATTTGGACAAGCTAAAAACATGTGATTGCCCCACCAAATAAAAAACCCTTGACGCTAGCAGTGTCAAGGGTTTCAGCTATTAATACATTTGAAGATATTGTTCTCTCTCCCATGGATGAACTTGGGTTCTAAACATATCCCATTCAATCTCTTTTGCTTCTACAAAGTGTTCCAGGATATGATCACCTAGACCATTCATGATGACTGGGTTTTTTTGTAATTCCACTAACGCTTGATATAATGTAGACGGAAGATCTTTAATACCTTCTTCAGCACGTTCTTGTGCAGACATTACATAGATATTACGGTCAATTGGCGCCGGAGCTTTTTTCTGATTTCTAATGCCATCAAGACCAGCGCTAAGTAATACTGCCATAGCTAGGTATGGATTTGCAGTTGGGTCAACAGAACGTACCTCAACACGTGTGCTCAATCCACGGGAAGCCGGAATACGGATTAGTGGGCTACGGTTACGAGCAGACCATGCAACATAACAAGGTGCTTCGTATCCAGGAACTAGACGTTTGTATGAGTTAACTGTTGGATTTGTTACTGCCGTGAACGCAGGCGCATGCTCAATGATACCAGCAATGAATTGATGAGCTGTCTCGCTCAATTCGATATTTCCTTTTGTATCGTAGAAAGCATTCTTTCCATCAGAGAATAAAGATAAGTTCATGTGCATACCGGAACCATTCACACCGAACAATGGTTTTGCCATGAAAGTTGCGTGCAAGCCATGTTTACGAGCAATTGTTTTTACTACCAATTTGAACGTTTGGATTTGGTCACATGCTGTAATCGCATCAGCATATTTAAAATCAATCTCATGTTGTCCTGGAGCTACCTCATGGTGGGAAGCTTCAATTTCAAATCCCATCTCTTCTAGCTCAAGAACGATATCGCGACGGCAATTTTCACCTAAATCTGTAGGAGCAAGGTCAAAGTATCCGCCTTTATCATTTAACTCCAAAGTTGGTTCCCCTGCTTGATCCAATTTGAATAAGAAGAATTCTGGTTCAGGCCCAAGATTGAAATCTGTGAAACCTAGCTCTTTCATTTCCTCTAACACACGTTTTAAATTAGCACGTGGGTCACCTGAGAAAGGTGTGCCATCCGGATTGTAAATATCGCAGATTAAACGAGCCACTTT
The DNA here is from genome assembly GCF_001685035.1 of Bacillus sp. FJAT-27986. NCBI lineage: Bacteria > Bacillati > Bacillota > Bacilli > Caryophanales > Bacillaceae > Bacillus > Bacillus sp. FJAT-27986. The sequence goes on from NZ_MAYV01000012.1 coordinate 497,339, forward strand.
TCCTTTTTCAGCAGTCCAAGGAAAAATTACCCATGTATCAAGATCTGGATATAAAAGCATATCAGATTCTTCGATACGAACGAACCCTTCAATGGATGAACCATCAAACATCATTTTATTTTCTAATGCTTTATCAAGCTGACTTACTGGAATTTCTACGTTTTTAATTGTTCCCAGAATGTCGGTAAATTGTAATCGAATAAATTTCACATTTTCATCTTTAGCTAACTTTCTAATATCATCCGCAGTGTATTTCCCCATCTTCCTTTTTCCTCCTTAAATAATAAAGCTTTTTATATTTTAATTTTTAATTAAAAAACCGATGCATATCACCAGATTGGTTGCTGCCTCTCGTTGTAAAGCGGCCAGCCTTCAAAATTTCATCACGCAATAATTTTCTTAATTGCGCATTGGTCAATTCTGGTTTTGTTTCTTCTTTAGAATGTTCATCTTTAGCAATTATTTCAGTTTCATTATAAATAGAAGGTTCAAGAATTTTTTTAATCCCAGCCATATTTATGCCTTGATCAAGCAATTCTTTAATTTCCAAAAGACGATCAATATCGTTTAACGAAAACATCCTTCGATTACCCTCTGTTCTGGCTGGATAAACCAATTTGTGTTCTTCATAATAACGGATTTGACGTGCAGTTAAATCGGTCAGCTGCATGACAATACTCATTGGAAAAAGTGGCATGGTTCTTCTGATGTTACCGCTCACCACTACATCCTCCTTCAATACCTCTTCTTGATATTGTTAGTTTATGCCATGTAAACTTCTTTGTCAATCATATGTAAGGTTTTCTGACATGGAATCTCTGGAGTAATGTATCATTTTAACTGCTTTACTTCTTTTACCCCAAACTCAGACAATTAACCTATTAATTTATAAATAAAAGCAACAAGCTGGTCCTTATTTTGAATTTCACATAAAAAAGCACTTCTATTTACACATTAATTCAACTCTTTTCCACTAAAAAGTATACCTACCTCTATGGAGCAAATAGACCAAGATACAGAAAAGATATTGCACAGACACACTAGAGGTGTATAGAAGATGCAGGAAAGCCACGGTATCCTACGCCTATCTTACATCTATCAAACACCTTTAATTAGGAATAGGTGTAACAAAGATGTAGCATAGCATCTATTCAGCACCTTCCAGACACCTTTGACCCCGCATAGGTGCGGCATAGGTGTGCCATGGGTACAGCATAACACCTATCCTCCACCCTTCAGACACCTATGCTATGCGATGCCATTCAATAAACAGCTAATATGATATAGATAAACAGAGTTCACTTTGAATCCCACTCTGCAAATAATCGGTTACTTGTAACTCACACTGACCATTTTTACTAATAAAAAACTCCCCTATTCCAAAAATAAGGGAGTTATTATTAGTTACTTTATTAATCCTTTTTCAATCATCTGATCAATTGCTTTGCAAATGGCTATTTTAACATGTGAGTACGTTAGTCCGCCCTGTACAAAAGCGGTATATGGCGGTCTTAACGGACCGTCAGCGGTTAATTCGATACTCGCTCCCTGAATAAACGTTCCGGCAGCCATGATTACATCATCCTCATATCCTGGCATATAAGCAGGATATGGTGTTACATGAGAGTTAATTGGTGAAGCAAACTGAATCTGCTGACAGAACAGCACCATCTTATCTCTGTCATGAAATTGGACTGATTGAATGAGATCTGTTCTTGGTTCGTTCCATGTAGGTGAAGGGTTAAATCCCCATTTTTCTAGCATGGCAGCTGTAAAGATTGCTCCTTTTAAGGATTGTCCAACAACATGCGGAGCCAAGAAGAATCCTTGGTACATTTCTAATAAACTGTACAAGGAAGCACCCGCTTCAGCACCAATACCCGGTGTTGTTAAACGATATGCGCATCGTTCTACCAAATCAGCTCTACCGGCAATATAACCACCCGTTTTCGCTAAACCGCCGCCAGGATTTTTAATTAAGGAACCAGCCATTAGGTCCGCACCAACCTCAGTAGGCTCCATTTTCTCAGCAAACTCTCCATAGCAGTTATCAACAAAGACAACGACATCCTGTTTGATAGCTTTTACAAACTGAATCATTTCCTTGATTTCTGCAATTTTAAATGATGGGCGGTTATCATAGCCTTTTGAGCGTTGAATTCCAATTACCTTCGTATTTGGTTTAATGGCTTTTGCTACTGCATCAAAGTCAACATACCCATCTTCCTTTAAAGCGACAGATTGATAGGATATTTGATATTCCTTTAAGGATCCTATACCACTTCCGCGTATGCCAACAATCTCTTCAAGCGTGTCATAAGGCTTTCCAGTGATGTATAAAAGCTCATCTCCAGGGCGTAACACACCGAATAAGGATGTTGAAATAGCATGTGTTCCAGATATGATTTGCGGGCGGACAAGTGCCGCTTCGGCTCCAAATACATGAGCAAACACCTTTTCCAATGTATCTCTTCCCATATCATCATACCCATAACCTGTTGATGGATTAAAATGGGCATCACTAACCTGATTTTCCTGGAAGGCTTTCAATACCTTCGCTGTATTAAAGTCTACATTTTCTTCAATTTCTAAAAATCTTTCAGCAATCATTTTTTCAGTATCCTGAACAGTTTCTTTAATTCTCTCACCGTTCTTTAATTGTTCAAACATGTTGTATTCCTACTCCTACTCATAATTTTTAATAATTCCCATGATTGCATGGTCTGCTAAAGCAAGTCCCTTTAGATGATAGGTCTCATTGCTTTCATGAAACTCGGTTGATTTAACGATTGTCTCATCCTTTAACCGGGCTATAATTTTCCCTTCATTAGCTGGAATCATTACGGAATATGGTTCCATAAAGCTTTCAACCAATTTTTCCATTTCTAAAAGGAGTTGTTGAATCCCTTCATCCTGACGAGCAGATATATGAATGGATTTTTCCTTGGATGTCGGTACAAATTCAGAATGGGCGGCATCTTTTTTGTTATAGACAATCAATTGAGGAATATCCTCAGCACCCAAATCCTCGATAATTTTTTGAACGGTCTTCTCATGATTATAAGCATCAGGATGAGAAGAATCCACTACATGTAAAATGGCATCGGATTCTGTCACTTCTTCAAGCGTGGATCTAAATGCCGCAACAAGGGAGGTAGGTAAATCCTGAATAAATCCAACAGTATCACTGATAAGGACCTTGTATCCAGATGGAAGAAGACATTCCCTGGTCATCGGATCAAGGGTAGCGAACAGTTGATTTTCCTCATAAGAATCCGCTTCAGCCAGACGATTAAATAAGGTTGATTTACCGGCATTCGTATATCCAGCCAATGCAATTTGGAAACGATTATTTCGTTTTCTGCGCGCTCTGTAACGTTCCCTGTGCTTAACAACTGAATCCAACTGCCTTTTGATCTCATCCAAGCGACGTCGAATGTGACGTCTGTCAGATTCCAGCTTGGTTTCCCCCGGTCCCCTCGTTCCAATTCCACCGCCGAGTCTTGATAATTCAGTACCTTGCCCCGCCAATCTTGGCAACATATATTGCAATTGGGCTAACTCTACTTGCATTTGACCTTCGCGAGAACGCGCACGTTGAGCAAAAATATCTAAAATCAACTGGGTACGGTCAACGATTCTAGTTCCCAGCTCTTTACCTAGATTTCGTATTTGACTGGGAGACAATTCATCGTTAAAGATTACGACATCCGGTTCTAGCTCTTCAACTAATGCAATAAGCTCCTCGACTTTCCCTTTTCCGATATATGTAGCAGGATGAGGCTTAACTCTCTTTTGAGACACTAATACAAGAGCCTGCCCTCCGGCAGTTTCCGTTAGTGATTCAAGTTCCTCCATAGAGGATTCAAATCGACTGTCATCAATATCTTCACGCTGACAACCAACTAGTATAGCTTTTTCATATGTTTCTTCCATTATGTCACTTCCCTCAATAGTTCACTATTCTTCTTATCATACCAAAAAAATCACCCGTTCCAAACACTGTATTCAAATGATATGATAAATTAGCCAGATTTTAAATGATTATTTGAATTTTATTTAAGGAGAAAAAGAAAAAAGTATGACATGGGATGTATTAAGCATTATCGGAACAATCGCTTTTGCGACCAGCGGAGCCTTGGTGGCAATGGAAGAGGAATATGACTTATTTGGCCTTTATTTACTCGGATTTGTAACAGCCTTTGGGGGAGGTGCCATTCGCAATTTGCTGCTCGGGATCCCAATAATCCATATTTGGGAACAAAACGGATTATTTTTTATCGCATTCATTTCTATAACTATTGTTTGTTTATTTCAGCATTCGCTTTTAAAGCATTGGAACAGGTGGGGGAATTTTTTTGACGCTATCGGTTTAAGCGCATTCGCTGTACAGGGCGCTTTACTAGCAACGGAAATGAACTTACCGCTTATTGCGGTTGTATTTGCTGCTATCCTGACAGGAAGTGGCGGCGGTATCGTACGAGATGTCCTCGCAGGCAGGAAGCCAATACTGTTAAGATCTGAGATTTACGCAATTTGGGCAGGTATTGCAGGTCTCTTAATCGGCCTCGGAGCGATGACATCCAACCTTGAATTATACCTTTTATTTATTATTATTACCTTTTTACGAATGCTTTCTTATCTATACGAATGGCATTTACCTGTTGTTAAAAGAAGTTACTGATTAAGAGTTACTACATAAATATCCTACTAATCCACTTTCATAGATTCGTATTTATATAGGATAAATGATAAGGGCCTTGCTGTTTTCTTAGCAAGGCTCTTTAATCTGTATTGATGATTATCTTAAGTGCCATACTCCACAACTGGCATGAATCCTTTTACCTCATAATCAGAAATCTCTATAAATGAAAAATCATGACGATGAAAAATAGCTCTGATTTTAGAAGAGAACTCCCTCTTATACTCAAGAATGCGTTTTGTTGTTTCAAATTCCCATACACATAGTTTATTTTCTTCTATAAATAAGCCGTATTTGTAGGTAAGTGCAAAGGTAATTAAATTTCCTGTATCAAAAGGAATTTTCATCGTTTTTTCTTCTTCAAGCTGCTCGTTTAGTATTACTAACTCATTTCTCTCCAAGTTGATACAAGCATAGGGCTTATAACGAGTAACCAGAGGGTCATAGAGAAGATCATATTGGATAGCATTGTTATAAAAAGACTCTAAACCACTGAATGGAGATACACAGTTCAATATATTTACTCCAGCACCCTTTCCGTATACACCTTGATCTCCATATGTACATAGAACGCCATCTTTGTAAGGAAATAACTCATGAATATGTGAACCAACCTCAAATTCAGATACAAATTTACCCGTTAATGAATAAAAAGATAGAGTCGTATTGTATAAAAGACAGAAATGGTCTTTTGTGAATCGAATAATATGGTGACCCTTGGGAAGAGTTAAAATAAGTTCTCCGTTTAATTGAACCGTATTTTCACCGGTGTTTTTTAACAAAACAATCAAATCTTCTTTTTTACAATCTGCATCAATTATTACCTGTTTGCTTGTAAATATAATTTCTTCTATCAAATTCATCTCGTTTAACCTTCTACTCTCATTCCACTTCTCGATCTTTATGGCAAGAGATTGTTAATATAAAATCTACCATTCCAACCTATGCAACTAACTAAAATTTACCACAAAATCTAAATTATTAATAGATTACTTAGACGTGGTAGTTCGTTAATTCCCTGCGTTTGATTTTAGTATTCTAACCTACTAATAATCACCATCTTAGAAATATTTCATTATGACTATTTCTCAAAAAAACAAATGCCCCAAAAGCTTTATGACAGCTTACGGGGCAATCATATTTATTCGTATCTCTTACTCAAACGTATCGAACACTAGGTCATCACTTCGGATCGTCATTAATTCCCGACGTTCATATTGATCCGACAGCAAAAGACGCATTGCCTGAGTTCTGATTGATTTTTCTATTACATTCCTTACATATCTACCATTGGAAAAGGATTTTAGATGTAGAACATTTGTTAAATAATACAGATGATCGCGCAGTTTTCTTTCTGCGTCTAGACTATAAACGTATTGCCTAGCACTTAACATTCGGTTCCCTATATCCATTAATTGATCAACCGTGTAATCCGGAAAATCAATAACAATCGGAAAACGGGATTGCAGGCCTGGATTCAAGGTTAAAAAATACTCCATTTCCCGTGAATATCCGGCAAGAATAAGAATAAATTCATGCTGCCGATCCTCCATATGCTTTACCAATGTATCAATCGCTTCCTTACCAAAATCCTTTTCACCACCCCTTCCCAAAGAATAGGCTTCATCAATGAAAAGAATACCCCCAATTGCCTTTTTGATTAAATCTCTCGTCTTTTGAGCTGTGTGTCCTATATATTCTCCTACAAGATCTGCCCGCTCGGCCTCGATTAAGTGGCCTTTGCTCAGGACATTCATCTTTACAAATAAATCTCCTATAAGCCGTGCGACCGTCGTTTTTCCAGTACCGGGATTACCTTTAAACATCATATGAAGCGCCTGTTTTTCAGCCTTAAGGCCAGCTACTTCCCGTTGTTTATTCACATAAATCCATGCATAAATTTCCTTTATAACTTTTTTCATTTCCTCCATGCCTACGAGACTATTCAATTCAGCTTCAATTTCTTTTAGGGCTATATGATGAGAAGGTATATCCTTTGGTAATGGAGGAACATTTAGAATCGGCTTAACCTGAGCCTTTGCTTGACCATTTTTCAATACAACATTAATTTGCCCATTATTTCTCACTCGCATTGGCTGTTGCTCCATTTGATCACCTCTTTAATGAAGCCGTGTCCCCCCTTTTTTACCTAACACATTCGACAAAGTGAAGGCAAAATAGACAAGGGCACCCCTGAAACTACAATATAAATTTATTTTTTACCAATAAAGGTGTGCCTGATTGTCACATACTGCGATTGCCCGGAAAATAATTATATTTCCTCTCCTTATTTATATTCCCAACACCCTCCATACAGAATGAAAAAATCAGTTAAATAAAAAACAGACTCACCGTAGAGGGAGTCTGCCGTACTTATCCTTAACCTTCAAGGTCAACTTGTACATTTTTTTGAGGAGCAAATGTTGAAATCGCATGTTTGTAGACCAGTTGATGTTTACCCTCTGTTTCAATTAAGACTGTAAAATTATCAAACCCTTTTATCAGTCCGCGTAACTGAAATCCATTAAGTAAAAAGATTGTTACATATACATTTTCCTTACGCAATTGATTTAAAATTTGATCTTGAATATTGATTCCTTGTTTCATTTTTTTGCCTCCTCTTTTCTCTCTATAGTTTATCTATTCGCCTTTAAAGCGAGCATTCCTGCCACTTCAAGCGATATTTCTTCAGAAATTTTTTCGAAATCAGCCAAATTGGTCATATCAAACCAGTGAACATCCATCTTATTTCGGAACCAAGTAAATTGTCTTTTTGCAAACCGACGGGAATTCCGCTGTATTTCTGCTATGACATTTTCTCGTGTTTCAGTTCCTTCAATTAGTCCCTCAAATTCCTTATATCCAATTGCTTGCATGGATTGTGCATCTTTTAATCCTTTTGCATATAGTTTTCTGACTTCCTCTTCAAGACCCTGCTGCATCATTGCTTCGACTCGTTCATTGATCCTTTTATATAAAAGATCGCGGTCCATCGTTAACCCAATCAGAGCCACATCATATAATAATGTTCTCTCTGTGGATTGTTCCTGTTCACTGAAACGCTTTCCTGAATCGTAAAATACCTCTAAAGCACGGATAACTCTTTTTGTGTTATTAGGATGTATTTTTTTTGCAGCAACGGGATCAATCTCAACAAGTGTTTGATAAACAGCATCAGGCCCTTCTTGTTCAATTCGTTCTTCCAGCTCTTTTCGAATATTAGGATTTGCTGTGGTTTCAGGGAACTGGTAATCATAGAGGACGGATTGAATATACAAACCGGTACCACCCACTAATATAGGAAGCTTTCCCCTATTCGTTATATCATTAATCTTCTGCTGCACTTCTTGCTTAAAATCATAAACATTATAGGATTCAGATGGTTCCCTGCAATCAATTAAATAATGAGGAATCCCTTCCATTTCGTCCTTTGTAACTTTAGCAGTTCCTATATCCATACCCTTAAAAATCTGTGCTGAATCGCCACTTATAATTTCACCATTGAACTTCTTGGCCAAATTGATTGATAATTTGGTTTTTCCCACTGCCGTTGGTCCAATAATCACGACCAATTTCTGTTTTTCCATTTATGCTTCACACTGCCCTATTCATTTTTTCTTATCTTAACATAAATCATTATAATCTGAACATGAGCGAGTAACATCTAACCAGTATAGTCAGTTTAAATGGTCTTTATTCAATTCTTTTTTCACACTTTTATTATTTTTAAATAATTTTTAGATGAACTTTAACCTTAAGATAAGTTCTATTAATACTAACCCTATAATTAAGGTGCTTCAGTAATCAATCATATAACAATTACCTAATCAATATTTATTATAGAGGTTTCATACATTTGAAGGCGTAAACGATATTACGCGTAGCAAATTGCTGAGGATGGAGAAAGGTATCTTACATATATAGAAATGAGGAGATTGTTTTCATGCTCCGGTTCATACAGGTATTAACCGGCTTACTTACGTTTTTCTTACTGGGTTATATTTTTTCATATAGAGTCTTCTCCTTGGTGCAATTACTTTTTGTTTATTTATTCGTCCTATTTTTAATAACCGGTATTAGAGAACTTTATAACTATAAGACTTTTATAGGATCCATGTATGTTCTTGTCTCGCTTCTTCTTTTCTTATTTTTTATCCACAGATGAAATAGCGGGTTCAATATGACCACTGGCATCTCGATTCCATAGGAAACTTACAAACCCATCTAATTCTTCACGTTGGAAAGTTCTTTCTACAAGGCTTACATTTATCTGTAAGATCCTGAATTTAAATCTACAATAGTTACTTTAAAATAGATTAATAATATAAAATCATTTCAATTTAACGGTATAATAGGTATTAATTAGGTTGTTTCTCTCCATGTAAAATTGCAAAATCAATGCTAATTCTCATGATGTTTTTTTAAACTTTTGATGTAGTTTTACTTAACTTCAGTAAAGTGGTAACGATTATTTTAGAAGGAGTTCAATTCCAAAAAAATTGTTAAGGAAGTGATGGCTTTGGGAGAACAACTAAAGCTCGATAAAAACCAATGGGATGACAGTCATCGTCCATGGGCTCTCCCGAATTTACCTTGGACAATGAAGCAGACATGGAGCGATCTTTTATTTGCCCATTATCCAATTAAATATGAGGTATTACGAAAGTTAGTACCTGAAGTGCTCCCTTTAGATTCATATAATGGCATATGCTGGATTGGGGTTGTACCGTTTCGTATGTCGGGTATTAGACTCCGGGGATTACCCCCTATTCCAGGAACAGATCAATTTCCTGAGCTAAATGTTCGTACATATGTCATTCTCGATGGAAAGCCAGGTGTGTACTTTTTTAGTTTGGATGCTTCCAATTGGCTTGCTGTAAAAGGGGCTAGAACACTATACCACTTACCGTATTGGTACACTGATATGGAGATCCAGACTAATGATACAAACATTGAATTTAAAAGTAAGAGACTACATGACCATGAAATCGAGTTAGCCTGTAGCTATAGACCAATTTCAGAACCATTTCAGGCAGCTAAAGGGTCTTTCGAGGAATGGATGGCCGAGCGTTACTGCTTTTATACCTTAAATTTATCAGGAGTACCGCTTCGCTGTGATATTTTACATGACCCTTGGATATTACAAGAGGCAGAAGCAGAATTCAGTAAGAATTCCGTTCTATCCAAGCAAGGTATTGATATTAATTGTGAAATGCCTATATTTCATTTTGCAAAAAAAATTGAGGTGCGTGCTTGGCCTTTGGTTCACCATTTCACTAATCGTTTCAGTACATAGAATAGTATAAGGTCTCAGTGCCATGGACTAAAATACTAACTCCTTTTATACACATCTCCTTAGAGCCAAATAAAAAGAGATTCCCTCATCCTTTGTTAGATGCTGAAATCTCTTTTTATGTTTAAATTGTTCCATTTTATCCTTCTTTGTTTTCGTCATTCTTGTACTCAAATCAATTGTATATAGGCCGCCCCGTAGAGTCTCAGGATTGCGCTTGCCTTCCCTCTCCAATTTCAACCTATATTTTTTAGCCCGACTTTTACTCATAACTCTATACACCTCAATTTTTTACAGGATAGGATTAGTATACACAAATTTAGGGAAAAAGACATTAAGCAGCGTTTCTAATGATAGGTCTTTAATTTATTTTCAAACCAATCACTGAAATGTTGTTAGTTGAAGAAATATACCTTAAAATGTAAACAAGTTGTCGTTTAGGAGGAATGAGTAATGGAAGAACAAAACAAAGGAATACATAAATATAAAAAATACATCGATTCAGCCAAAACCTATTTAAATAATACAAAAAAATCAAATGAGCTATTAGATGAAGCAACTACGAAATCAAATACAAACAAAAATGCACTGGAAGAGGTATGGGACAATCTTCAATTACTCATCACCATGTTTCGCTCTTGGGTAAAGGGTGATTATAAAGAGATTCCTAAAAAATCGATTATTTCTATAATCGCAGCCATTATCTATTTTGTATCACCTATTGATTTTATCCCTGATTTTATTGTAGGTCTTGGTTTTGCTGATGATGCAGCCATCATCGGATTTACCATTAAGCAAATAACTGAAGACCTCGAGAAATTCAAACTATGGCAAGCGAAGCAAGAGCAAACTATTGATATTGAGTAATTAAAAAGGTGTCTGATCAGTATTATAGACTGATTTGATACCTTTTTTTGCTTTTCAAGGTTGATTTCTTGGGTCTGATACACATGTATTTGATGAAAATAATAAACTAAGCAGTTGGCAACATCCCATACAACTAATGGTAGCTGCTCATAAATTATATTCACGAAGATGACTATGACTACCTTTCAGGCACCTTTACCCCGGTATAGGTCGGTCATAGGTGCCTCATAGGTAGATCATAGCTCCTTTCCTCCATACTTCACCCACCTTTCAGACACCTATACCCGGGTATAGGTCGGGCATAGCTGCCTCATAGCTGGGGCATAGCTCCCTTCCTCCATACTTCACCTACCTTTCAACCACCTATACCCGGGTATAGGTCGGGCATAGCTGCCTCATAGCTGGGGCATAGCTCCCTTCCTCCATACTTCGCCCACCTTTCAGGCACCTATACCCGGGTATAGGTCGGGCATAGGTGCCTCATAGCTGAGGCATAGCGCTTTCCTC
>NZ_MAYV01000013.1:0-803 GCF_001685035.1 Bacillus sp. FJAT-27986
ATGCCGGAATCAGCGTTGACAAGACCGTCAATGACCAAAAAGAGATTACGACAGAAGCCGGCAAGGCTGTGACCTACAAAATTGTGGTGAGAAACACAGGAAACACCGACTTGAAAGATGTTGTTGTGACCGATGTATTCGAAATGGAAGGAGACTTGACATTGACGTATGTCGATGGCGAGGAAACGAAAGAATACACATTGGGAGACGAATTTGATCTCGCATACGGTGACCACATTGAGTTCACGGCGAAGTACCAAATTCCAACGAACTATAAGGCTGGAGTGTATGATAACACCGCGACAGCGAGGGTGGATGGATTGGACCCTGTCAGCTCCAAAGCGACCGTAACGGTAGCGGAGGATGCTGGAATCAGCGTTGACAAAACCGTCAATGGCGAAAAAGAAGTCACAGTGAAAGCTGGAGATGAAGTCACCTATAAAATCACCGTGAAAAATACCGGTAATACGGATTTGGAAGGTGTAACATTAACTGATGAGTTCAGTATGGGTGAGATCGAGTTGACGTACCAAGTGGGAGAAGAGACAAAAATCTATGCCGGTGAAGAGTTTAACATCGCGCATCAAGATGAAGTCATCTTAACGGCGACTCATACAATTGACAAGGTTATTAAAGCAGGAACGTATCCGAACGTGGTAACTGTGACAGCCGGGGATCTAACTGAAGATTCTCAAGCAGACGTAACAGTGAAGGAAGACCCAGGCTTCTCAGTAGACAAGACCGTCAATGGCGAAAAAGAAGTCACAGCGAAAGCTGGAGATGAAGTCACCTATAAAATCACC